>CAYNMU010000052.1:0-15798 GCA_964398395.1 uncultured Eubacteriales bacterium | reverse complement strand
TAAAAATTTAGAACAAAACTTGGATAATAGTAATGAAAAATTACATATATCTGATGTTAGTGAACGTTTTAATCAGAAAATCGATGAAAGGATAAGTAAACTCCAATCTGATTGGAATTATTACACCAAACCAAGAAGATTTAGAGAAACATTTTCATACGAAGCACAAGAATATTACAAATCAATTCCAATCAGATTACTTGAACTTGAATGGATATTGAAAAATGTTCACTAACGGATTGCGGCTTTGTGTCTGTTATTTTGCCTTGCAGATACTTCAAGCCTTAGATAAAATTTATAGGCAAAATAATAGCACCAAACCGCTGTTAGTGGCTGGTGCGGTAAATTAAACGAAATGGAAATTAATAAAGAAAATGTAAGACGAGATACGACAAGTTGCAATTTTTGCCAAAAGGGAGAGTTGAATAAGAACCACAACGGATTAATTTATCCATACGAAAATGTAGTAACATTTAGCAGAGGTAAAGGTGGTGGGTTGTGTGCTTCAATTTGTGAAGAGTGTTTGGACGAGTTACATAAAAAGGCAAAAATTGTTTTTGGAAACGGTAAGTAGCACTTGCCACTAACGGTTGGGTGTATGAGAAGGTTTGCTTAGATAAACTTTCAAATTTTGACAACTGTTGATAGCAAACTTTCTTATACACCTTGTTATGTGTAGGCGTGGTTAATTAAGGCAGAAACTTCATTCGGAGAAATAAACAAAAATTTTAAAAGAAAAAGAAGGGTGGATTTTATAATTTTGAATATTTATATATAAAATAAAATATGAAAGATTTGAAACAATTTATTAAAACAACCATACGAGAGTTCTTGAATGAAAATATTTCAAACTATAACTATGATATTAGTTATAGCGAATTTGATGATATTAACAAAAGTGTGTGGAGAAAATTATCACATAGCAGACAAGAAAAGGAAGCGATTAAATATATGTTAAGTTATCTTAACACCAACAAATCAAAATTAGAAGATTACCAAGTTGGCGGTATATTATGGCATATTGGACAATTATATGCTTTTATTAATGATTATGATAATGCAATTAAATATATGTCCAAAAATAATGTAAGAGATTCAATTGAGCCAAATTATCAAATGGGAACAATCGCTTTTTTAAAAAAAGATATTAATGAATTAATAAAATATTACAACATTTTATTAAAAAATGACCCAACAGGGGGTTCTGGTAGAGATATTTTGAAAGGATTTATTGATGGTTTTAATAAACCTTATAACCAAGTATATTAAAAGTGTGTGGAATTTTTCTTTTAAAATTTTCGACCAAAATGTTTATTAGAATGATGAACGGAACACTTACACATAACTTGTGTATATGTACACCTTTAGTATGCATATACAACACAAAATAAATCATTTAATAAGTAATATTTTGAAACATTATAGCATCAATGTACGTTTAAGTATTATTAAAAATGAGCGAGGCCAAAAAAAGAAAAATTAAAACAAATTGAATATAACGGTGGATTTTATTGTTTTAATCTATTTATATATAAACAAAACTATGAGTAAAGAAATGAGAGAACAAATAGATAATTTCAACAACTTCTTTAATAGAGGTGAAATTAGGAAAAAAGCAGATTACTTATTGGATATTCTCGGTGCTGCTTATTTAAGAAACATTGGTGATGATAACAGAGAAGAAATTAAACAAAGATTATCTGATATACAAAACTCTGGTATTGATTGGAATAAAGATGTTGTTAAATCAGTTAGAGAAAAATACAAACAACTAACAAGTGATGAAACTGTAAATCATCATATGAGTAGGTGGTAAAAATTTTAAAAGAAAAAGAAGGGTGGTATTTTATCATTTTAATCTATTTATATATAAAATAAAACTATTTAAGAATATGGAACTAAGAAAATTTATAGCAACTACTATACGTGAATATTTGAATGAACAACAGATATTGAAGGAAAACATACAATTAATTGATAATATATTAGATAAGATAAATAAAGTAGGTAAAAATAATTTATCTTATGATGAAAGAATCTATTTAAAACAGTATAACGATAAAAAAATTAATTTAGATTTAGAAAATTGGTTATTTAGTGATGATGAAAATACATTCGATAATATGGGTAATAAATTATTGTTTGATGAATTTAAAGATGATGAGGATATCTTTTACAACTATGAGAAATTAAAAAGAATAATATCTAAACATTTAAACAAAACTCCATTTACAAATAATGCTGATTGGGGTAGTGGTTATGTTTGGAATATTAATTCAAATAATAATTTTGAAGGTGTGTTTTTTTATTTGGGTGATGATGAATTAGTTATCATAAAAAGAGAAACTGTTATTGATGAATATCAAGATAAAACAATTAAAACTATTGAAACACCAAAGGAATTATATGATTCTTTATTGTGGGTAGAAAAAAATAAAACAAAAAGATTATAACCACAAAACTTAATACGAAGCACAAACGTAGCATTGCATATAACGGTTCGTGTATGGGTAGTGTGGGAATACGAAGCACTACCCTATCAAAATAGTAATAACTTAAATACGAGAACAAATGATTGAATTACAACAAAACCCCACATTACCTATACACGGTGTTATGCCCCGTTTTTCTTCTGTTCTTTCTCTTTTTGACGGAATGAGTTGCGGACAAATAGCACTTAATAGAGCTGGGATTGAATACGATAATTATTTTGCGAGTGAGATTGATAAACACGCTATTAAAGTAACACAAACCAACTACCCGAACACAATACAATTGGGCGATATAACAAAAGTATTTGCAAAAGACTTGCCTAAAATTGATTTATTGATAGGTGGTAGCCCTTGCCAAGGATTTAGTTTTAGTGGTAAACAGTTAAAATTTGAGGACCCCCGAAGTAAACTGTTTTTTGAGTTTGTAAGATTGAAAAATGAAACACAACCTAAATACTGGATGCTGGAAAATGTAGTAATGAAAAAAGAATATGAACAAGTAATTAGCGAGTATTTAGGGGTTGAACCAGTTAAAATTAACAGTAGCTTAATTACTGCACAAAATAGAGTTCGTTTGTATTGGGCCAACTTTGAAATTACACAGCCAACCGACAAAGGAATAAACCTTATTGATATACTTGAAACAGACGAGCTGATTAACCCAAGTGCAATAAGAGGGCGAAGGCTAAATAAAGCCACAATTTTAGGCAGAAGATTGAATGAGCGAGGTGTAAGAGATGATTACAACAAAGATGTTCCGATTACACAATGCTTAGAAGTAAGAGCAACAAACACAAATAAAAGCAATTGCCTAACTACTGTTGAAAAGGATAATGTTTTAACCACAATGCCAATAGGTAGGCATAAAGATGCTTTTAAAAACAAGCTACCATTTAGATATTACACTTTGAAAGAGTATTGCAGATTACAAACGGTTCCCGAAAATTACTTTACTGATATTGTTTCAGAAAGTCAGGCTAAAAAAATGCTCGGAAATGGCTGGACTGTTGATATAATCGCTCACATTTTCGGGTCGCTCTTAAATGGGGCATAACTTGTGTATATGTACACCTTTAGTATGCATATACAACACAAAATAAATCATTTAATAAGTAATATTTTGAAACATTATAGCATCATTGTACGTTTAAGTATTATAAATTAATAATCTATATATGAAAAATTTAACAATTAGCAAAAACTCACTGGTGACTAAAATCAATGATAAGCAAAAGAAGAATGTACTTGTCACCAATGTACAACTACCGGAACTTTCAAAAGAAGATATAGATTTGTTAATAAAAAAATGCGATGAATTGCATACTGATATGACTGAGAAATATAATCTTCGAAAGTATAAGCAACTTAATGATGCTATAACAATATTATCTTTGGTTAAATCATCATTGTCCAAGATAAACTAATATTGAAACATTTAATCAGAATGTACGTTTAAGTATTAATAATTATAAAACTATAAACCATGATAGCAATAGGCGACACAATTTACACAGTAGGTGAATTAAAAGAATTCCTGAGTACTTTAAATGATAATGATCAGGTTGTAATGGAAACCATTGATCTGGAAACTGGCGATGTCCAGGATTTATATCCTTTCTATATGGATGTTATTGATGGTATTAAATTAACCACTGGAGCAATTTACTATCATCAATTTTATACCTAATTATCTTCATATATATTTAAATTATTATAGTATTTATATTAAATAATTATTATAAAATGTTTGCATTTTAATTTTATATTAATTATTTTTGTAAAATAAATTTTAGTATAACTAAAATTAGTTCTTTGATATTGTGGTTGTTATCTAAAATCTTAGGTAACGTAAAATCAAACAAGTAGCAGGCATGTAGTTGCCGTAAACAGATGTTAATCAATTGATTAATATCAAAAGTTGTCTGGTTAGGACAATTTGAGTTAATAAAATAACTCAGATTCGTATGAAACTCGTTTTCATATAGAAGAATATGATTACATTTAATTATATTTTTCATAACAGAATGCTCCAACATTTATTCAAAATATTGATTGGTCATTATTAAAACAACAGAAATCAACATTGATTGATGTAATAGAAATAGGATTAATTAATGATCTTCAGACTATTAGACTTGAAGGTATTCTTAATCTTATTGATACCATCCAGGATTACGCTGTTGATGAAATGGGTATTGATGAGAATGAGATATATGATATTTATACATTAGAAAAAAACATTGAATAAAAATATCTAATGTGTTATATAACACATAATTTTGGTTTTATTATGAGTATTTATATTCAGATAAAACTAAAATTATGTATATTAAAACAATTATTAGACCGTTAGTGATATTAATATTACTATCAATATTAACTATCAATTCTTATTCTCAAATGATTCCAAGAGACAAACAGTTGCACATGGGTGCCGGAGCAGTTATTGGTGCTTGGGGTATGTTAACAACCCAAGATAATAACGGGATGAATCTATGGAAACCTGCACGAAATGGTATGATCTGGGGAATTGGAGCTGGTCTTGTAAAAGAGGGATATGACCTCATGGGCTATGGCACACCTGAATGGAAAGACTTAGGAGCAACAATACTTGGCAGTGCTATCAGCGTTGGTATTATTACAGGGATAAGAGCCATTGTAATTCATCATAAAAGAAATGCTAATTATGGTATGGTTAGTAATTTTAGAAGTATTAATTATAATGGAAGCCAGGTTAATTATAATAACATTAATTATACTTTCAACCACAATGTTCGAAAAGAACAGATTGTACGATATTATTAATACCCGGATTGTACGATATTATTTTTTAAAATACTTGCATATTAATGAAACATTATTTATCTTCGTAACGTTTAAGTATTGATTGTTTTTTGAAACTGTGGTAGGGGATGATATGACAACATGACGAGAGATTTGATGTACTACCCGGCTTCAGTACGTTGGATCATGGCAGGTTCGATTCCTGCCATCCCCACGAGAAATCCAACCGAAAGTTGTTGATGCAAGCGTTTTCTCCCGATTTTCTGTTTTAGAATGAAATAGGCTTTCGCTCATCAACAATGTCTGACGGCAATGGTTACTCAATGTACGACCTGTGGGTGATTGCCACACCCTATCCTGGATAGCTTCCAGATTGGCAAACAGAATGTACGTTGATGTAGAGAAACCTCAGATGATAAGAAATTAAGCTTAAGTGCGAATGGATATCTTCTGAGGTTTTTTGTTTTATAGATATTAAGTATTATAACTACATATAGAATATTAATTATAATTATTTTATGTTTATATGCAACTATTCCAAATATTTTTCGTATAATTGTAGATTAATTGCCTAATGTTAATGGCGATAATAATTAATTTATATTAAACTTATCATTATGAAACAACTAATAAAGATTATTAAAAGCCCTAAAACTGGCAACCCAGTAGTTAATGCTAAAGATTTATTTAACTTCTTTGCATTTAAAACAAAAATGCATTATCAAACCTGGATCAAACTTAAACTATTTAAGATTAATGCTATTGAAGATAAAGACTATGTTTGTATATATTATGATAGTAATGGAAATAGGGTTGCCTATCATAATTATTTTGACATCAATAAAACAATATTTATTCTAACCTTAGATTGCGCCAAAGAAGTTGCTATATCTAGGCAAACACCCAAAGGTATTGAGGCTTATAGATATTTTAGAATGATTGAAAAAGAATGGGGAGTTAATACTGTTAGTGTTGATAACACTATTCCAGTTCTTAATAATGAATCTATCCCAATAGTTACTGATAATCCTCCTGTCATCCCAATAGTTACTAATAATCCTACTATCAACCCAATAGTTACTAACGAAACTAAACCTATTAATAGCCCACCTGATGATGCTATCACTCTTGAAGCAGAGCATGTGAAAGAATTCGAATATGATGGTACTATTATAACTTTTCTCACTGGAAATGATATCACAGTAAATGCTACCGAAATGGCAAAGAAATTTGGTAAATCACCTTTTCATTGGTTAAGAAATCAACAAACATCAAATTTTATAACAGCTTATTCTAAATTGCGAAATCGCAATCTTCATGATCTTGTGATAGTTAAGAATGCATCGCCAGAAAATGGGGGTGGAACTTGGATGCATGAAGACATAGCACTTGAGTTTGCAAGATGGCTTAATCCTATGTTTGCTATATGGTGCAATGATCGTATTAAAGAATTAATGCTTAATGGTTATACATCCATTCATCCGGTAACATCAACCATTGTACAAAATATTGATGAATACATGACAATATCTAAAATAGCTAAAAGTCTTAATGAAGTTAATGGTCTTAAGAAAGCTAATAGAATTACTTCTAATATGATCAATGATATATTGGTTAATGAAAAATATTTCAGACCTAATCATAAACCATATCAGAAATGGATTAACCAAGGATTTTTCGTTTATGTATCAATCAATCCTAACTATTCTAATAAATCTTTAAAAGTAACCACTAGTAAGGGCTTCCCAGTTATTCAAGAACTATTGTCCGATAGGAGACTTATTCCTAATACTAGTTTACCTGTGTTATCAGTTAATAATGTCCAAACTAATAATGTCCAAGTTAACAATCTTAATGTACAACCTGACACCAATGTACAAGTAGCCAAATTTGATAATGTACAACTGGCAGAATTAGATCAAAGATTTAATTCATTTGATATACTGTTTATTAATTATGATAATAAAATTAATCTATATGATAATAAGATTAGTGAATATCATAATAAATTAAATCTAATGGATAACAAACAAAACTTAATAGCAGAATGTACAAAACTGATGATGAACTATATTCAATATTCTAAGAGTGGTAAAAACATTCCTGGTGAAAGTCAAATGTTTGTTGAGAAACTTAAAGAACTAAATCATGAACTAAATAAAGCTATAGATTTCTAAACTAATTAGTTATGAAGAAAATAAGTGAATTATATATAGAATTACGTAGTGAATTAGATGGAAAATTATCTAGTGAATTAGAAAGAGAATTATTTGGTGAATTATCTGGTGAATTAAATATTGAATTAAAAAGAATATAGTTATGAAAAACAACAGTGAATTAGATAGAAAATTATATAGTGAATTATATAGTGAATTAAGAAGGGAATTATATAATGAATTACATAGTGAATTATGGAGTGAATTATGGAGTGAATTATCTAGTGAATTATCTGGTGAATTAAGGAGTGAATTATCTGGTGAATTAAGGAGTGAATTATTTAGTGAATTAAGAAGGGAATTAGAAAGTGAATTAGATAGTGAATTAGATAGTGAATTAGATAGTGAATTATTTAGTGAATTATATAGTGAATTAAGGAGTGAATTATCTAGTGAATTATTTAGTGAATTATATAGTGAATTAAGGAGTGAATTATCTAGAGAATTAGGAGGTGAGCTATATAGTGAGTTGGAAATAATCAACATTTTTTGAAACATTTTATAATTAATTTCGTTTAAGTATTGTATTTATAATAAATTATAGTATATTTGCAAATTAAAGCATTATTGAAAGTATTAATAAAAATTTAAATTGAAAGAAACATGAAAATTTTAAATCAAATTGGACATCAGGGAGACACTCAGTGGTTTACCATTGATAATCTTCCTTCAGAAGCAGTAAAAGTAAATAAACAATTTATTGCAGCTTCAGAAAAAACCGGAAACGTACATGCCCTCACAGGTAAGTATGAAATGTATTCGTATCAGGATGGCTATGTTATTGACGTTCTTGAAGACTCTGTTCTGAATCACACTATGATATCAGAACTGAATGAAAAATCCTGGGAAACTCCTGAAGTACTCCCTGAAAGAGATCATAGACCTTCTACCCTTAAGAAAGGTATGTACTATGTAGGCATTCAAAGAAAATTCAATCCCCTCTCCAAATTCATGGAGAAAGTTAAAGATTAATTATAATCAAATATCTTCTAAGTGTAAATAATACTTGGAAGATATTTTTATTTTTATCTTTTATATACTAATTTTTAAATTTAATAAATTATTTAAATGAAAAAAACAATTCTGATTTTAAGCTTATGCTTATTAATGGTTGCAACTAGTTGCAAAAAAGAAAAAGATGCCCCCACAATTACTGGTCCTTGGTCCGGGACAATGGACCTCTATGGTAACAGTTTTGGAATCCTGTTTGATCTTGAACAAACTGGCACTAACCTTGATGGAACCTTTTCCTTCGATGATTACTCTGGCCTTGCTGATCTATCCTCAACATCTAAGATCGTTGGTAAAAATGTTACTATCAATTCCACTCAGCCAGATAATTCAATGAGATTCAAATTCATTGGTACTGTCAATGATGCTTTCGATGCTATTGAGGGAGACTATACTGTTTATATCGATGGACAGATCATCACTGATATATGGCAGATATCACGTGACGATAGTAAAAAGAGTGCTAAAAAAGCTGGCCTTGGCCTTGAAGATTTTATTAGGCTGTTGAAATAATTATTAACATTATCTCCCAACAATGTTTGGGAGATAATGCCATAAAAAACAATAGAGAACTAAAGAGAATTACATAGTGAATTAAAAAGAGTATAGCTATGAAAAACAACAATGAATTATTTAGAGAATTATCTAGTGAATTATATAGTGAATTATTTGGTGAATTAGATACTGAATTATTTGGTGAATTAGATCGTGAATTATCTAGAGAATTAGATTGGGAATTATTAACAACTTAAAATTATAAAATCATGGCAAAGCATTATAAAATCATGGCAAAGCTTTACAAAAAAATCAAAATCGAATCAGTAGATGATCTTCCTGAAAAGAAGGATGGTATTTAACCAAATATAATAATGTTGGAACTAATAGTTCTCGTAAATCTAAATTTGCTTCAATATTATATGATGGATCATATACCGATCAATATTGGTTGAATAACATCGAATGGTATCTTAAACCTAAGGGAACAGATCAACTATTCTCTTATCGTCATTTTGAAACATTATTAATAACTCTTAAAATAAAAAAATGAAAACAATTATTACTGCAACTGCACCTACTGTCTATCAATTAAAAAGCTTATCCGGGTTTGGCATTAAAACAAATCAACATATGAATGGATCATTCACCTTTGTTCAAGAATTTATTAATAAACTTGATGCCGAAAAATATTTATTGAAAAGGGCATACATATATTCTAATGTCCATGATACTACTGAAGACGAACTAAATGAAATGATTAACACCATTACCAATAATGGTTCCCTTACTCTTGATGCAGTAACTGCTCATATTGAAACTACTGATTGAAATTTTTTGATTGTCTATATTTTTTGATTGTTTTATTAATTGGTTACTCCCTCTGAACTATTTAATCAGAATAGCAGAGGGAGTTTTTTATATCCATATTGTACGACCTTTCATTATTTATTTCCAAATCCAGGTAGTATCACTACCTATTTCTTAACATTTTTAATGTGCTTAACCCATTGTACGAACTTAATAATATTTACTAAATCATATATCCTACTTACATTATTTTTTAAAATCCATATAAGGAAGACACTATTTTTTATTAAGCAATCTGGAACAATTACTTTAAAATTTATATTTCTATTATTGAAACATTCTTAGTTTATTTTAATATAAATAATATTAATAATCATATACCAAGATAACTTAATGGCCTTATCGGCTACCTTTCATTCCGAATTTTGGTAATGCCATTTCCTTTAAAATTAATTAGTTATTATAACCTATGTGAGTTATATTATCAACTTATAACCTGTGTAGACTATTTTATAAAATATTATAAAATTTAATTCCATGAAAAATAATTTTAGGGCAGAAGATGAGCGTGTGGGGCAGACATAACCCTACAACTTTCTCTACTATCATTCCTCAATTCCCCACTACAAGCCATAACCCTCCACTTTGCTCCATTTTCCTCCACTATGATATTTATTTTAAATGTGTAAGTAATTGATTAAGAGTATTTCGTTATGATTTTCCAAAGTAGTTAATAGTTACACAGTTATAATAGGCAATAAATTATAAGAGGTAATTATAGTACATATAAAGTATTTATTGATATCAAGGTGATACTAAAGCGATTTAAAAATGACATCAAAATGATATCATGGTGACATCAAAGCGATTTAAAGGTGATACTAAAGCGATTTAAAGGTGATACCAAAGCGATTTAAAGATGACATCAAAATGATATTAAAGCGATTTAAAACCATCTGAGAAGAATCTATTTTTTAGAACCATCAAAATAAATGATACATTATGAAACAATTTAAAATATATTTCGTATAATTGTAGATAAATAATTATTAACAGTTTAAATAACAGCTAACGGTTCGCAAATAAATAGAATACGTCTATGGAAAAGATAAAAGAAATATTTAAGAAACTTGACGATAGAAAAATAACTATCGCTGATGCATAAAAGCAAGTATTGGATTTATTTACTGTTATCCCTTCGTTGCCTATTGTGAAATTTAGTGGAAGATCAGAACAATGGGTAATTGATACGCATAAAGAAGAAGAAGAATTGGAAAACCTAAGATATTTCAGACAGCGATACTTTGACTTTTGAGAATGGTATGAAATCAATTACTCGCATACCGAAAAAGAATTATGGGAAAAGGATAGATATCCTGATGCTTATAAGTATATTAGGGTTGGTGGTTATCATATGGGTTTTTATGGTATTAATACAATTAAAACAAAAGGAATTGAGATGTTTAATAAAATATTTGGCGAGGGATGGAAATATAAGGTTGATGAAGGTTGTTAAATTATTATTGTTGTTAATTTTAATATAAAAACTGTGAAATGAAATATAATATCCGTTCTGAAGAATTAGTTTATATTAAATGATGATTTAGCAGAAGAAACGAGAATATTATTTAATGAGTTGAATATAAAATAATTTATTTTTGTTGGAACAATATTAATTTTATTTCGTATAAGTATTATTAATTAAATATATTTTTTGAGAATTTAAAGCATAGGAAAAATGGAAGTAGTATTTTTAATTGCAGGAACAATCTTATTTATGTTTGGTTTAATGAAAGCTTTATTTGGTGATAATAATAATAAAACATTAAAATTCGAATTATCGTTAATAGTAATGTTTGTAGGTGTTATTATATTTCATATTGGTACTGATGATAAAAAACAAGATATTAAAGAATATCATTGTTATGTTAAGAAAGTTCTAGTTGATGATAAGATAATTTCGGTTGATACTATTTACTGGACAATAGAAAAATAATTAAAAAGCAATGGATATGAAACTACTTACATTCATAATTATAATAATTTTACTTTTATTTTTCTTGATTGTTTCATCATGGGCGATAGCTGAAATATTTAACGAAAATGGGGATGAGTGAGCTTTTATTAAAATCAATAAGTGGTTTAAATAATATCATCATAGAGAATTTTATGGCATTAATTTGATCAAAACAAAAGAAATTGAGGTTTTTAAGAAAAAATTTACCACTATGACAAAACAAGAATTGATTATTGAAAAACAGAATGAAATTATTGCATTGCTGAAATCATCTCAGTATGTAGAGGTTATTGAGGCGATTAACTATAAAGAAATAGAAGTTAAGGAATTGCAATCTGTGTTAGAAAACAATGATAAATTAAGTGAAAATGGTGATTTATATAAAAATAAAAACATTGGAACGGTTTATGATCAACTAAGTGAACTTCACGATTATTGTTGCGAAAAAATGGAAAAAATAACGCAGAAAGATTTAGATACTAATCCCTTTTTATTAGGCCGATATCGTGCATTCTCCCAGATAGTGAGAAGGATAGTAAATACTAAATCAATTGTCGCTTGTCAAGATGTTAATGATTTAAAAAAAGAATTGGTGAGTTTCATTGATTTTCTTTACGATGATTGCGTGGATATTGATTACACTAAATTACATCATTATGTTAATCAATATGTTAAGAAAAAATCTGAAAATATTGATGAATAATTAGTAGATTATTGCAACCATTTCAATTTTATTTCGTATAATTATGGAATATTATTAACAATTTAAATTAAATTTCGTATAACTTAAAACTTAAAACCATGAGTATAAAAGACAAAATAATTATCAAATCAGTTTATTTTCCAGTAATAGGATTATTTCTTGCTTTATTTCTTGCTTTGGGAAATAAATATAATAATAAAATATTGAATGAAAGACATGCTAATTTATGGATGATGCTATCTCATTTGATAACTGCTGAGATTATAGTAATATATTTATTAACATTAAAACTATAAATAATAAAAATAATATTATAAAATTAAATGATTTAATATTTATAAATTATTAACAATATAAATTAAAAAACATGGAAATATTTGGATTAGTAGTTATTTTTTGCGGTTTAAGATGAATATTTTAAATTAATTTCATATAATCAAAAACAATATAATCATGGAAAAGCAAAATTTATCAATTGAAGAAGTTTTAAATGAAAAAGCACCATGTTGGTATGATGAAGATGGTATGGCATGGTGTGACAGAAATAAGGTCATTGATGCGGTTAATCTATTCGTAAAAGAGATGAAAAGCGATATTGCTATTAAAGATAAAATAATTAATAAGCAAGCTGAATTAATTAAATTTTACGAAAATAAGTTATCTATGGGCGAAATTCATTCATCTTATAATTTAAAAAAAGAACTATGGAATTTAGGACAGAAAATATAATAATCATGAAAAGATTAGTTAATGAATTATGGAATGAATTATATAGTGAATTATATAGTGAATTAGATAGTGACTTATGGAATGAATTTTATTGTGAATTATATAGTGAATTATCTAGAGAACTAGAAAGTGAATTATATAGTGAATTATCTAGAGAACTAGAAAGTGAATTAGATAGTGAATTAAGGAGTGAATTATGGAATGAATTATAAAGAGAACTAGATAGTGAATTAGAAAGAGAATTAAAAAGAATATAGCCATGAAAAACAACAGTGAATTATTTAGTGAATTATTTAGTGAATTATTTAGTGAATTAGAAAGAGAATTATTTAGTGAATTAGAAAGAGAATTAATAAGTGAATTAATAAGTGAATTAATAAGTGAATTAAATAGTGAATTAAGAAGGGAATTAGAAAGTGAATTAAATAGTGAATTATATAGTGAATTAGAAAGAATATAGCTATGAAAAACAACAGTGAATTAGATAGTGACTTATTTAATGAATTATCTAGAGAACTAGAAAGTGAATTAGATAGTGAATTACATAGAAAATTAGATAGTGAATTATTGAGTGAATTAGATAGAGAATTATTTAGAGAATTATTTAGTGAATTAGATAGTGAATTATTTAGAGAATTATTTAGTGAATTAGAAAGAATATAGCTATGAAAAACAACAGTGAATTATTTAGTGAATTATTTAATGAATTATTTAGTGAATTATTTAGTGAATTATTTAGTGAATTACATAGAAAATTAGATAGTGAATTATTGAGTGAATTAGATAGAGAATTATTTAGAGAATTATTTAGTGAATTAGATAGTGAATTATGTGGTGAATTAAAAAGAATATAGCCATGAAAAACAACAGGGAATTAGATATTGAATTAGATATTGAATTAGATATTGAATTAAGGAGTGAATTAAGGAGTGAATTAGATAGTGAATTAAGGAGTGAATTAGTTAGTGAATTAAGGAGTGAATTAGTTAGTGAATTATATGGTGAATTAGGAAGTGAATTATATAGAGAATTATATAATGAATTAATAAGTGAATTAGATAGTGAATTAAAATTCATAAGTATTGAGTAATTAAAAATAATTAATTATTTTTGAAACATTATTAGTTTCACTTCGTTTAAGCGATAAATAGCAACATAAATAAATTTGATAAACATTATTAATTAATAAATTTTAAAGAAAGATGAAAACACTTGAAGATTTTACACCGGAAATTAGAGCAAAAATCCAGGGTTATAAAGACAAATGTGTCAAAGATTTATATTCTGGAAAAGAGTATGAGAACTTTGATATTAACATGACTGTTTCGTATATTGAAAAGATATATGAAATTGCAAAAAAGGAGAGGCCAGTAATTATTATTGCTAACGATCCTATTGATTATAAAAATAAATTTCAGATATTGCAGACTGAAAAAGCTATTAATGTGGTAAACGATTATTATGTCAAGCTTAATGAAACTGACAGTAAGGTTGAAAACAGTTTTGATTTTAAGAGCATTAAAATCAAAAAGAGTAAAATAGGAAACGTTCCTGTAAAATCTCATTATCTTTATTTGTGCTCTGCATATCACAGAGTATATTTGATGTGGTATAAATTTATTCAGGATGAATTTAAAATTGATCACAAGAATAAAGAAATTCTTGATTGGTTGTATGAAAATGGCAATAATAACATTTCTAGGTGTTATTTTACTCAGCTATATGTCTTGGTTCTCAGGATGCCTCAATATATCAGAAGAAATGCTGTTGGTTTTCATAGCGCAACACTTCCTGCTATTGAATGGGATAACTATAAGATGTATTATATTAATGGTAGGAAGATAACTGAGGAGATATTTAATGCTGTTAATAACAAAACATATACATTTGATGAGTTTCTTGCTGAAAGTAATGATGATGTAAAGGCATCAATAACTTCAATGATTAGCGAAAACTTTGGAAATGAAGGTTTGATGGAATTTCTTAATGCAACAATTGTTGATGAAAAGCTTATCAATCATTCCTCCGGTTATGGTGAGGTTGTTAAGTTGTGGAAAACAAGAAACACATATGCCTTTCTTTCAGATATAAATGGCAATTTAAATCAGCCTTATGCTTGGCTCGAACTTGTTTGTCCAACCTCAGGAAGCAAGTATTTGATACCAACATCACCACATTTTACTGATGCTGTTGAATCTTGTAAGTTCCATAGACCAGAATCAATACCAATGGAACTTAAATATGATTTTAGCCAGTTCAATAACTAAATTAGTCGTTGATGATTGAATGTGATTCCATGTTTTAAAATAATTTAACATGGAATTTTTTTGATTAAACATTATGGCGATAATTGGAATATATAAAGAAAACGGAGATGAATAGATACTCAAGTGAATTAGAAAATGAATTAAATAGAGAATTAGAAAGAATATAGCCATGAAAAACAACAGAGAATTATCTGGAAAATTATCTAGTGAATTATTTAGTGAATTAGATAGTGAATTATTTAGTGAATTAGAAAGAGAATTAGATAGTGAATTA
>CAYNMU010000051.1:0-16041 GCA_964398395.1 uncultured Eubacteriales bacterium | reverse complement strand
CGTTGAGCTACTCTTTTTTCATATTACGGGGGGCAGTTGGATTTACAATCCGCCCCGGGCAAAAAAAATAAAAAAATAATTAAAAAAGTGTTGCAATCCATAAACGATTGTGATAATATCTATAGGCTGTGTAAAGGCAACAAGGGTATTTTATGCTCCGAGACACTGAGAATGCAGCAGATATGCGATGATTTGGAAGGTGGCCACCCTTGAGGTGGGGAATTTCCAAGGAGTATGTCCGATTTTAAACCGGGCGAAAGAATAACCTGTGTCCAAGCAAAACCGCTACCCTGGCGGATTTGCGGCTACAGGAATGTGCAGTTTTTAAGCGCACCAATCCCGGAAATGTTTTTCCGGTTTTTAAAATGAATGGGTGGGAACACCCGGACCAGTTTAAGAATTTTGCACAGCCCGCCAAATGAAGGAGGCGTCTAAATGGCAGTTAAGGGAAAAATCAGAATCAGACTCAAAGGCTATGATCACAACCTTGTCGACAAGGCAGCAGAAAAAATCGTTGAAACCGCAAAACGCACAAACGCACAGGTTTCAGGTCCCGTTCCGCTCCCAACCGAAAAGGAAATTATCACGGTCCTTCGCGCGGTACACAAATACAAAGATTCCCGCGAACAGTTTGAACAACGCACACACAAAAGGCTTATTGACATTATCAGACCATCTGCAAAAACAGTTGAAGCTCTGACAGGTCTTGAGCTCCCGGCCGGTGTTGAAATAGAAATTAAACTTTAATTTCTAAAAATTATTATAAAGTCGGCAACTACGGCTTAAATAATAGTTTGGCACTGCAGGTCATGTTGACAAAGATCAACCAATAACCTAAAGGAGGAAAGGTAAAAATGCAAAAAGCAATTATAGGCAGAAAATTGGGAATGACACAGCTCTTTGATGAAAAAGGTAATGTTATCCCTGTAACCGTTGTTGAAGCCGGCCCGTGTCCGGTAGTCATGAAGAAAACACTCGAGAACGACGGCTATGAAGCAATTCAGATTGGCTTTGGCGACATTAAAGTTCAGCGAATGAACAAACCCATGCAAGGACACTTTAAGAAAAATGATGTCGCTCCCAAAAAGACGCTTAGAGAGATGAAGCTAGCTGACATAAACAGTGTTAATGTGGGCGATGTTTTAAAAGCTGATATCTTTGCAATCGGCGACCATGTTGATGTGGTTGGTACAAGCAAAGGCAAGGGTTGGGCGGGCGCCATTAAAAGATGGAATTTTTCAAGACTAAAAGAAACGCATGGTACAGGTCCTGTCGCAAGGCATCAAGGTTCACTTGGCGCTTGCAGCGATCCTTCCAGAGTTTTTAAAGGCAAGAAACTTCCGGGACATATGGGTCACGAACGCGTAACAATCCAGAATTTAAACATAGTGAAGGTTGATGTTGAAAACAATCTTATCGCCATTAAAGGTGCCATTCCGGGACCTAAGGGTGGCATCGTTGTAATCAGCAACAGTCTTAAAGCGTAAGGAAGGAGTAGAGTTTAATGCCTAATTTATCAGTATTTGACAGGACCGGCTCAAAGATTTCCGATATCGAACTTTCCGAAAATATCTTTGGTATAGTTCCCAACGTATCGGCAATGCATCTTTGCGTGGTCAACTATTTGGCAAACCAGCGCCAGGGCACTCAGTCTACCCTTACGCGCGCTGAAGTCAGAGGCGGCGGCAAGAAGCCTTGGAAACAGAAGGGTTCCGGTCGTGCGAGACAGGGTTCAACCAGATCACCGCAGTGGACTCACGGCGGTATATCTCACGGCCCCAAGCCTCGCGAATATGGTTTTTCAATCAATAAGAAAGTAAGAAGACTTGCAATGAAGTCCGCTTTTACTTCAAAGGCTACCTCAAATGAGATTGTAGTGCTTGACAGCCTGACTCTTGACGAAATCAAGACAAAAGAAATAGTCAAGGTACTTGCAGCTCTTGAAGTCGGTAAGAAAACGCTTATCGTTTTACCCGAGAAGAATGATTTAATTTACAGAAGCGCACGCAACATTGCGGGTGTAAAGACAACACTTGTCAGCACACTAAATGTTTACGACATCCTGAACTGCGACACAATGCTTGTGCTGAAGGATGCCGTTGCTAAGATCGAGGAGGTATATGCATGAGTAAGTTAGCACAGGATATCATCCTCCGCCCGATTATTACGGAAGCAAGCATGGATGGAACGGCGATGAGAAAATACACCTTTGAAGTAGCAAAGACTGCCAACAAAATCGAAATCGCAAAGGCAATCGAGCAACTCTTTAAAGTCAGTGTTCAAAAAGTCAACACAAGCCATGTGCACGGAAAACTTCGCAAGCAAGGTAAATTCGAGGGATATACCCCAGCATGGAAAAAGGCTGTTGTTACCCTTAAGCAAGATTCGAAGACAATTGAGTTCTTTGACGGTATGGTATAATCAGACTCTAAATTTCCGGCGGTAAAGTATGGAGAGTGACATGCTCCGCAAAGCTGCCAATAGGAGAGTGAAATTAATGTCGATAAAAATCTATAAGCCGACCACACCGGGTAGACGCGGCATGTCGGTAACAGACTATTCCGGGCTTTCAAAAGTTGCTCCTGAAAGAAGTCTATTGCAATCAAAAAACAGCAACTCCGGCCGAAACAGTTACGGAAGAATAACCGTTCGTCACCGTGGTTGCGGCAATCGCAAAAAGTATCGTATCATCGACTTCAAGCGTAACAAGTTTGATGTCTCCGCAGATGTGTTGACAATAGAGTATGACCCCAACCGCTCTGCTCATATCTGCTTAATCCAATACACCGATGGCGAAAAAAGCTATATTCTTGCTCCTTCGGGTCTAAAAGTTGGCGACAAAGTCATTTCGGGTCCGAAAGTGGATATCAAAGCCGGCAACGCTTTGCCGCTTATGAATATCCCAACAGGTACAGTGGTCCACAATGTTGAACTTAATCCCGGCAGGGGTGGTCAGCTTGCGAGATCAGCCGGCAATTCCGCTCAGCTTATGGCAAAAGAGGGCACTTATGCTCTTCTTCGTTTGCCGTCAGGTGAACTTCGAAATGTGCCCGCAAACTGTATGGCAACCGTAGGCCAGGTGGGCAATGATGATCATGAAAACGTAAAAATCGGTAAAGCTGGTCGTATGCGTCACATGGGTTGGCGTCCGACAGTCCGCGGCTCGGTAATGAATCCTTGCGATCATCCCCACGGCGGTGGTGAGGGCAAGGCACCAATCGGACGTCCGGGACCTGTTACACCTTGGGGCAAACCTGCTCTGGGTTATAAGACAAGAAATAAAAAGAAACATTCCGATAAGCTTATAGTTAAGCGTCGTAACGGCAAGTAGTCGATGAAAGGAGCATAAGATTATGGGCAGAAGTATTAAAAAGGGACCTTTCGTGCAACCTAAACTGTTCGAAAGAGTCGTCGAAATGAATAAGGCCGGCACCAAGCGTATACTTAAAACTTGGAGTCGCAGCTCCACAATCTTCCCTGACTTTGTCGGTCATACCTTCGCTGTTCACGACGGACGCAAACACGTTCCCGTGTATGTAACAGAGGACATGGTCGGACATAAGCTTGGTGAGTTTGTACCAACAAGAACTTTTAGAGGTCATGCGGGTTCAAAAACTTCAAACGCAGGAAAATAAACGGTCGAAAGGAGTGTGTAAATTATGCAGGCAACCGCAAAGGTAACTTATGTGCGCATTGCGCCGCGCAAGGTTCAAATAGTACTTGATCTTATTCGCAACCAACCGGCAGATAAAGCAATGGCAATACTCAAACACACGCCCAAGTCCGCGTGTGAACCGCTAATAAAACTGTTAAAATCGGCACAGGCCAATGCTGAAACAAACAACAACATGGATGTTTCACGGCTTTATGTTTCAGAGTGCAGTGTTAGTCAGGGACCTACCCTCAAGCGTATGAGACCAAGAGCACAGGGCAGATCAAACCGGATAAATAAAAAGACATCGCATATCACCCTTGTACTCAAGGAAATGGAATAAGCGAGGAGGAGGTAAAATAATGGGACAAAAAATCAATCCTACCGGTTTTAGAGTCGGTATTATTAAGGACTGGGAGTCGCGCTGGTATTCTAATTCAAAAGATTTCGGAAATACACTTGTAGAAGACTACGAATTGCGTGAGTACCTGCTTAAATTACTTGCACCCGCTGGCGTGCCGAAAATTGAGATTGAGCGCGATGCAAAACGTGTTCGTGTCAATATTCACTGTTCAAAGCCGGGCATGGTAATTGGCAGAGGCGGCACAGAAATCGAAAAACTTAGATTGCTTTGCGAAAGAAAGCTTGGCGGCAAAGAGGTTTCACTTAATATCATTGAGATTAAGCAACCTGATTTGAACGCACAGCTTGTTGCTGAGAGCATTGCCTCCCAGCTTGAAAGACGAATTTCTTTCCGCCGTGCATTAAAGCAGGCAATCGGACGCACCATGAAGCTTGGCGCAAAGGGTATTAAAACACAAGTTTCCGGTCGTTTGGGCGGCGCTGAAATAGCACGCACAGAGCATTATCACGAAGGAACTATCCCGCTGCAGACAATCAGAGCAGATATTGACTACGGATTTGCCGAAGCAAAAACAACCTATGGCAGAATCGGTATCAAGGTTTGGATATATACTGGTGAGGTTCTTCATGATAATCGCAGACCTCGCACGGAAGGAGGAGCTCGATAATGCTGCTACCAAAACGTGTGAAATATCGTAAGCAACATAGAGGCCGTATGAAAGGCAGAGCTACTCGCGGCAACAAGGTAACTTATGGAGATTACGGTCTTGTAGCCCTTGAATCCGCATGGATATCATCCAACCAAATTGAGGCAGCGCGTATTGCAATGACTCGTTCAATCAAGCGCGGCGGTCAAGTTTGGATAAAGATTTTCCCCGACAAGCCAATTACGGCGAAACCAGCTGAAACTCGAATGGGTTCAGGTAAAGGTTCTCCCGAATATTGGGTTGCTGTGGTAAAACGCGACAGAGTTATGTTTGAAATCGCGGGCGTCGACAAAGAAACCGCGCAGGAGGCATTGCGCCTTGCTGCAAACAAATTGCCTATTAAGTGCAAATTTGTATCTAAGGAAGAAACGGGTGGTGAGCAAGAATGAAAGCCGGTGAAGTCAGAAAACTTTCCGCTAAGGAGCTGGATGCTAAGCTGCTTGAGCTGAAGGACGAGCTTTTTAAACTGCGCTTCCAGCAAGCCATTAACCAGCTCGATAACCCAATGCGAATAAATGTCGTTAAGAAAGATATAGCCAGAGTCAAAACAGTTCTGCGCGATATTGAACTACACGGCACAAATTCGTAAGGAAAGGGAGGCCAAGTGCAATGAGCGAGAGAAACCTAAGAAAAACCCAAATTGGTATTGTTACCAGTGACAAAATGGATAAAACCATCGTCGTTTCTGTCAAGGACAGAGTAAAGCATCCGCTTTACAAAAAAATCATTAACCACACAGTGAAACTTAAGGCGCATGATGAAAACAACGAATGCAACATAGGTGACCGTGTGATTGTTATGGAAACCCGTCCTATATCTAAGGATAAAAGATGGCGTTTAGTCGAGATTATCGAGAAAGCCAAATAATTTGGCGCAAGTGTAAGGAGGCAAACACTGTGATACAGCAACAGAGTTACCTTAAAGTTGCCGACAACACGGGCGCAAAGGAAATAATGTGTATCCGCGTGCTTGGTGGTTCCGGCAGAAGGTATGCCAATATTGGCGATGTCATCGTTGCTTCAGTTAAGAAAGCGACACCCGGTGGCGTTGTTAAAAAGGGCGAGGTAGTTAAGGCGGTTGTAGTTCGTACCGCAAGCGGCGTACGCCGCAAAGATGGCACATACATTCGTTTTGATGAAAACGCAGCAGTCATTATCAAAGAAGACAAAAACCCCAAGGGCACTCGCATATTCGGGCCGGTGGCAAGAGAACTTCGTGAGAAAGAATATCTCAAGATTCTCAGCCTCGCTCCGGAAGTGCTTTAATGGGAGGAGCAGTATGAATAATAAAGTACATGTCAGAACAGGTGACGAGGTAGTCGTCATTAACGGTAAGTACCGTGGTAAAAGAGGCAAGGTCATGCAGGTCAGCCCGGCTGAAGGCAAGATCATTGTTGAAGGCGTTAATATTGTTACAAAACATATTAAACCTAAAAAAGCGGGTCAGCCCGGCGGGCTTGTAAAGGCAGAAAGTGCCCTTTATGCCCCAAAGGTTCAGCTCATTTGCCCTAAATGCGGGAAACCCACAAGAACGGGCAGCACTATAAACGCCAAAGGCAAGAAAATGCGCACATGTAAAAAGCAAAACTGCTTGGCGGAATTTGAATAAGGGAGGGACATGACATATGGCAAGGCTAAAAGATACCTATGAAAAAGAAGTAGCGCCGGCTTTGATGAAGAAATTTGGATACAAAAGCGTCATGCAAATCCCGAAGCTCGACAAGATTGTCGTCAATGTTGGTTGCGGAGAAGCACGCGATAATCCAAAGATTGTCGAAGCAGTCGTAACAGACATGACTCAGATTACGGGCCAAAAGCCGGTTCTGTGCAAGGCGAAAAAATCTGTTGCTAACTTCAAACTTCGCGAAGGCATGACAATCGGCTCAAAGGTCACTCTTAGAGGCGATAGAATGTACGAATTTCTTGACAGGCTGTTTAACTTGGCACTCCCTCGCGTTAGGGACTTTAGGGGAATCAACCCCAATTCGTTTGACGGCCGCGGCAACTATTCAATGGGCGTCAAAGAGCAGCTGATATTCCCTGAAATAGACTATGATAAGATCGACAAAGTAAGAGGAATGGACATCTGCTTCATAACAACAGCCAAAACAGACGAAGAAGCCCGTGAGCTTTTAACCCTAATGGGCGCTCCGTTTGCGAGATAAGGAGGAGAATTTGTGGCCAAGACATCAATGAAGGTTAAGCAGGCAAGGCCTGCAAAGTTTTCCACGAGGCAACATAACAGATGTAAAATCTGTGGTAGGCCGCACGCATATCTACGCAAATACGGAGTATGCCGTATATGCTTTAGAGAATTGGCTCATGCAGGGCAAATTCCGGGCGTGAAGAAGGCAAGTTGGTAAAGAGCAATTGCAAAGGAGGTTGACGGTATGCAAATTACAGATTCCATCGCCGATATGCTAACGAGAATACGCAATGCTAACTCGGCAAAGCATGACTCGGTGAAAATTCCAGCATCCAACATGAAGAAGGCAATTGCTCGAATTCTTGTTGATGAAGGATATGTAAAAAACTTCAAGGTAGTGGACGACGGTAAACAGGGTGTTATTGAAATTGCACTCAAGTTTGGCCCGAATAAGTCCCAGGTTATTACCGGTTTACGCAGAGTTTCCAAGCCCGGCCTGCGTATCTATACCAATTGTGAGGAAATGCCCAAGGTCATGCGTGGTCTTGGTGTAGCTATCCTTTCAACTTCAAAGGGCATTATGACCGACAAGGATGCACGCAAAGCCAATATTGGCGGCGAAGTCCTTGCATTTATCTGGTAAGGAGGTGCTGTTAGGATGTCACGCATAGGCAGAATGCCAATCGTTATTCCCGCAGGCGTCGATGTAACAATCGATGGCAGCACTGTTACAGTTAAGGGGCCCAAGGGCTCACTTACCAGAACAGTGCACAAAAATATTTCAGTCGAAATGGACGGCAGCATTATTAATGTAACCCGCCCGAACGACAACAAAGAAAACAGATCGCTTCACGGTTTGACAAGAACTCTTGTTGCTAATATGGTTACCGGCGTACACGAAGGTTTCAAAAAAGACCTCGAGGTAAACGGTGTCGGTTTCCGTGCCATTAAGCAAGGCACAGATTTAGTGCTGAATATCGGTTATTCCCATCAAGTTATTATACCTGAAATTGAAGGGATTACCGTTGAGGTGCCAAGTCCAAACAAGGTAATTATTCTCGGACCTGATAAGCAAAAGGTCGGTCAATTTGCAGCAGACGTTCGCAAAAAGCGTCCTCCCGAGCCTTACAAGGGTAAAGGTATTAAGTACGCCACGGAAGTTATCCGCCGCAAAGAAGGCAAGGCAGGCAAGGGCGGCAAATAGTTCTTATAGAACGAAATGCTCCCGGCTGTCAAACCAAATTTCTTTTGTGCTTGAGTGTTGGTACAAAAGAGTTCAAAATAGGTGTAAACCTATTTACTGCTAAGAGAAAATGCTCAAAAGTAATGTGAGGCGGACTGCAATTCAAGTTCTTGACCGCCTTTTAAGGAGTGAAACTTATGGTTAACAAACCGGACAGCAATAAGGCAAGGAATAAACGCCATAAAAGAGTGCGCAGTAAAATATCCGGCACTGCAGCTTGCCCTCGTCTTAATGTATTCCGCTCCCTCCAGAACATCTACGCCCAGTTAATTGACGATGTCAAGGGTGTAACCCTTGTATCAGCTTCATCTGTGGAAAAAGATTTTGTGGATTACGGCGGGAATAAATCCGCAGCCCATAAAGTGGGCAAATTATTGGCAGAGCGTGCCGTTGAAAAGGAAATAACAAAGGTTGTTTTCGATCGCGGCGGCTACATTTATCACGGCCGTGTTCAAGAGCTGGCCGAAGGCGCCCGTGAGGGCGGCCTCAAGTTCTGAGGAAGGGGAGGTAAAATTCTTTTGGCTAAGATTGATGCATCTACGATGGAACTTACAGAGCGCGTGGTTTCAATTAACCGCGTTTCAAAAACCGTAAAGGGCGGTCGTATCTTCAAGTTTGCTGCGCTTGTCGTCGTTGGTGACGGCAACGGCACTATAGGCTTCGGTTTGGGCAAATCCGGCGAGGTCCCCGATGCTATCCGTAAGGGTATCGAGGACGCGAAGAAGAATTTGATAAGGGTATCACTCAGAGGAACAACTATTCCTCATGAGATTCTTGGCAAATTCGGCGCAGGCGTTGTTCTTCTTAAACCCGCAGCCCCAGGTACCGGCGTTATTGCCGGCGGACCTGTCCGTGCTGTTGTTGAAACAGTGGGTATCAAAGATATCCGCACAAAGGCTTTGCGTTCAAACAATCCCGGTAATGTAGTCAAGGCAACATTTGATGGGCTTTCAAAGCTTCGCAATGTTGAAGAGGTTGCGGTTACCCGTGGTAAATCAGTCAAGGAAATATTAGGGTAAGGAGGGTGGAAAAAATGGCAGATGTTCAAGTAAAGCTTAAAAAAAGCCTTATTGGCAGCACAAAAGTGCAGATTGCCACCGCCCATGCACTTGGTCTTCATAAAATCGGGGATTCCTCCGTTCAACCGGATAATCCTGCGACACAAGGTAAGGTGAATAGAATTTCGCACCTTATCGAGGCAAGCGAAGCCAAGCAAGGAGGTGCGAACTAATGAAGTTGCACGAGCTTTCACCGGTACCGGGTTCAAAAAAAGCGAGCAAGCGTATCGGCAGAGGTCCAGGTTCGGGTCAAGGCAAAACTGCTGGCAAAGGTCATAAAGGCCAAAAGGCGCGCGCTGGGCGCGGTATGCGTCCGGGCTTTGAAGGCGGCCAAATGCCCCTGCAAAGACGAGTACCAAAGCGCGGCTTTGTCAATATATTTGGCAAAGAAATAGCCATTGTTAATATTGCAGCTCTCGAAAACTATTTCGAGGACGGCGCTGTTATTGATATTGCTGCCTTAATTGAGGCAGGTATCATCAAAAAGAGCTTAGACGGTGTTAAGATTTTGGGTAACGGTGATATCACGAAGAAGTTTACCGTCCAGGTAAATGCTTTCTCCGATACCGCTAAACAAAAAATCGAGGCTGCCGGAGGAAAGGCAGAGGTGATTTAACATGTTTCAGACTATGATTAATGCATGGAAAATCATGGACATCCGCAAAAAGCTTTTATTCACAGCACTTATTATTTTCATTTTTAGGATTGGTGCTGCTGTGCCGGTTCCGTTCGTAAGTATCGGAGCGGGTGGTATTATTTCGGATCCAAACGGCGGAACATTTATGAACTACCTCAGCATGATGACAGGTAACGCTTTCAATTACGGTACGATATTTGCTATGTCAATCACACCGTATATTAATTCATCCATCATCATGCAGTTGTTAACAGTCGCTATTCCGTACCTTGAGAGACTTCAGAAGGAAGGCGAGGTTGGGCGCAAGAAGATTGCTGCGATAACGCGTGTATTAACGGTTATTTTGGGTCTACTTCAAAGTACCGCATACTATTTTTATCTTCGCAACGGCAATTTCCTCTCCAAAAATGCAGCAGGAACTGCCTTCACAGGCGGTTGGGCATTTTTCCAAGCGGTTATCATCATTTTGTGCTTTACAGCTGGAGTAGCGCTAATCATGTGGTTGGGTGAACAGATTAACGATAAGGGTATCGGCAACGGTATTTCAATCATACTTTTCTCCGGTATCGTATCAAGGCTGCCCACCTTAATAGCTCAGCTTTACAGCCCGAATATTAAGATTGGTTATATCGCAAGAGGCGGTCCATTCTATATTCTGTCCCCGCTTGTCGGCGTACTGCTAATATTGATGGTTGGCTTTATAGTCTGGCTGGATAACTCGGAGCGGCGAATTCCGGTTCAGTATGCCAAACGCGTTGTAGGACGCAAGATGTATGGCGGCCAAAGCACACATATTCCGATTAAGGTTAATATGTCAGGTGTTATGCCAATCATTTTCGCAAGTTCGATTCTTTCTCTGCCGCCAACGGTTAAAATGTTTATGACGGTAAAAGACGGCTCGGGTTTGGCTAAGTTTTTTGATTTATTTAATCACCAAAACTGGTTCTATGGACTAATGTACTTTTTATTTATTATCGCTTTTGCGTATTTCTACGCAACCATTCAATACAATCCCATTGAGATGGCTAATAATATCCGCAAAAACAGCGGTACCGTTCCGGGTATTCGCCCGGGCGAGCCTACCTCAAAATATATCGCTAAGATTTTATCGAGAATCACTTTGTTGGGAGCTTTACTGCTCAGTGTTGTCGCTCTTTTCCCAATAGTATTTTCACAGGTAACAACGCTTTTACTGACAAAGGTATTTTCCTTCTCAACCGGGATGAACATTTCCCTTGGCGGGACTTCAATAATCATTATCGTCGGTGTTGCGCTTGAAACCATGAAGCAACTCGAAAGCCAGATGATGATGCGCCACTACAAAGGATTCCTTGATTAAAAGGGAGACTTTGGGATTGAGAAACGAGCTTGGCAAACATGGTGTTAGCTCGTTAATCACGGAGGATAAGGCATGATAGTGCTCAAAACCAACAGAGAGCTTGCCCTCATGCGAGAGGCATGCATCATCTCGGCGGGAGCATTAAAGGCAGCGGGCGCAGCGGTCGAGCCAGGCGTTTCAACCGCCGAAATTGATCAAATTGTCCACGAGTATATTATGAAGCGAGGCGCTGAGCCCGCCTTCCTAAATTATAACGGGTTTCCCGCTGCAACATGCATTTCCATAAATGATGAGGTTATTCACGGCATACCGAGCAAAACGCGTTTTATTCAGCATGGCGATTTGGTCAGCATTGATTTGGGCGCCAAACTGAACGGCTACATCGGCGATAATGCCGCCACTTTCGCAGCGGGTGCGATAAGCCCCGATGCGCAGCGGTTGAGCGATACTACTAGAGAAAGCCTCTATGAGGGGATCAAAGTTTGTGTTGCTGGCAGCAGAATAGGCGATATCGGCGCGACAATATCACGCTATTGTGAGGAGAGAGGCTTTTCCGTGGTCAGGGAATACACAGGCCATGGCGTAGGTTCTAAGTTGCATGAAGACCCCAGTGTACCAAATTTCGGCACACCATCGCGTGGTGTGCGCCTGTTACCGGGCATGACGATTGCCATTGAACCCATGATAAACCTTGGGACCGCTGGAATCAGTCGAATGCCGGACGGTTGGACTGTTAAAACTCGGGACGGAAAGCTTTCAGCGCATTTCGAGCACACCATTGCCATAACGGTTGATGGTCCCAAAATTCTTACTCAGCTTTAATGCGGGAGAGGGAATGAAATGGAGTTTGAAAAAGGCTGTGTAGTCAAGTCAACTGCCGGGCGGGACAAGGGTAGCTTGTTACTCGTTTTGGATGTTCAGCAGGATAGAGTTCTACTTTGCGATGGTAAAGAAAGACCCCTGCAAAGGCCAAAACACAAAAATCCCCGCCACCTCGAATGGACTGGAATCAGTCTCAATATAGAGGAAGTAGCAACAAACCGAGCATTAAAAAAAACACTCAGGCAACTCAGCACGGAGTGTGACGGCAAAACCATAGGAGGATAAGCATGTCTAAACTGGATATGATCGAGATTGAAGGTACGGTTATTGAGGCTCTGCCCAATGCAACTTTTCATGTTGAATTGGAAAACGGGCACAAGATATTGGCTCACATCTCCGGGAAACTGCGGATGAACTACATTCGTATTTTACCGGGGGACAAGGTGACGGTCGAAATGTCGCCATATGACCTCACCCGTGGCCGCATAACATGGCGTTCCAAGTAGATTAAGGAGGGTATTCAAATGAAAGTCAGACCTTCTGTCAAGAAAATTTGCGAGAAGTGCAAAATTATCAAACGCAAGGGTATAGTAATGGTTATCTGTGAAAATCCCAAGCACAAGCAGCGTCAGGGTTAATCCGGCGCAAACCATTTAATGGAGGTGTAACTGACAAATGGCGCGAATTTCAGGTGTCGACCTGCCAAGAGACAAAAGGATTGAGATTGCTCTTTCTTACATCTTTGGTATCGGTCGCAAAACCGCAAGCGATATTATCGCAGCAACCGGAGTTAATCCTGACACGAGAGTAAAGGATTTAACCGAGGGTGATGTTTCCAAACTCCGCGAGTACATTGACCGTTCCTGCAAGGTAGAGGGTGACTTACGCCGCGAAACAGCGTATGACATCAAAAGGTTAGTGGAAATCGGCTGTTACCGCGGTGTCCGTCATCGCAAGGGCCTGCCCGTAAGAGGTCAGCGCTCCAAGACAAACGCCCGCACACGCAAGGGTCCGAAGAAGACCATTGCAAACAAGAAGAAGTAAGTTCAGGAGGGATAAAATGGCTACAAAAGCAACCGGTGGTAAAAAAGCAGCCGGCACGCGTAGGCGCCGTGAACGCAAAAATATCGAACGTGGCGCTGCCCATATCCAATCCACCTTCAACAACACCATCGTTACAATAACCGACACACAAGGCAACGCAATTTCATGGGCAAGCGCAGGCGAAATGGGTTTCAGAGGTTCCAGAAAATCAACCCCATACGCTGCGCAAACTGCCGGTGAAACCGCTGCAAAGGCGGCTATGGAGCATGGACTCAAAACTGTTGAAGTGTATGTTAAGGGCCCCGGCGCGGGACGAGAAGCAGCAATCAGAGCCTTGCAAACAGCGGGCTTGGAGGTTAGCCTCATTAAAGATGTAACCCCCATTCCACACAATGGCTGCCGTCCGCCAAAGAGAAGGCGCGTATAATCAATTAACTTAGGAGGTGTAACTCATATGGCAAGATATACCGGTGCGGTCTGCAAGTTGTGCCGCCGAGAGGGCAAAAAATTGTTCCTCAAGGGCGAACGCTGCTATACCGGCAAGTGCTCTGTTGAGCGCCGTGCATATGCTCCCGGCCAACATGGTCAGAGCCGCAAAAAGACATCTGAATACGGTTTGCAGCTTCGCGCGAAGCAACAAGCCAGGCGTTATTACGGTATTCAGGAAGGGCAATTCCACAAATACTTCCTTATGGCCGAGCGTAAGCAAGGCGTAACGGGTGAAAATCTGCTTCGCATTTGTGAAAGCCGTCTTGACAACGTCGCGTATCTTTTGGGCTGGGCAAATTCCCGCGCAGAAGGAAGACAACTTGTCTGTCACGGACATTTTATGGTTAACGGTAAAAAAGTCGATATTCCGTCATACTTGCTTAAAGCAGGGGATGCTATTTCGATTAAGGCAAAGAGTAAAGAAGGCGATAAATTTCAATCGGTTCTTGAAATTAACAGTGCTCGTCCGGTACCGCAATGGCTTGAGCTTAACAGAGAAGCAGTCGAAGCAAAGGTACTCAGTTTACCGGAGCGTGAACAAATTTCTGTTCCTGTGGAAGAGCATCTTATTGTTGAGTTTTACTCGAAATAAGGTAGCATAGGATTCATTTATTCTATTCACAACAGCAGGCAAAAAACCTGCATTTAAACAAGGAGGGTTTTGAATGATTGGAATCGAGAAGCCGAGAATCGAAACTGCTGACCTTTTTGACGGCGGAACCTACGGAAGGTTCGTTGTTGAGCCCCTTGAGAGAGGTTACGGAACAACTCTTGGCAACAGCTTAAGGCGTGTTCTTTTATCCTCACTTCCCGGCTACGCAATAACATCCGCGAAGATTGAAGGCATTCTGCATGAGTTTTCAACTATACCCGGTGTTAAAGAAGATGTTACGGAAATAGTTCTAAACTTAAAGAGTGTTATTCTCAAAATTCATGGTGACGGTCCAAAGACTATCTATATTGAAGCCAGCGGCGAAGGCGAGATTAAAGCGGGAGATATCAAAACGGATTCTGAGGTAGAAATCCTCAATCCTGATTTTCATATTGCTTCACTTGACAGCGGCGCGCACATCAACATGGAAATGACTTGTGACAAAGGTAGAGGTTATGTTTCGGCAGAGCGCAACAAGCAGTTAATGCAGCCCATTATCGGCGTGATTGCAATTGACTCTATATATTCACCCGTTTTAAAAGTAAACTACACAGTCGAGAACACACGCGTAGGTCAAATTACCGACTACGACAAGTTGACGCTTGAGGTGTGGACAAACGGCACAATCAACGCAAAAGAAGCCGTTTCTCTTGGCGCCAAGATCCTCAACGAGCATCTCAATCTCTTTGGTGACCTCTCCGATGAGGCTTACGATACTGAGATAATGGTTATTAAGAACGAAAACGGCAACGAACGTGTTCTGGAGATGACCATTGAGGAGCTTGACCTGTCTGTGCGCTCCTTCAACTGTTTGAAGAGAGCAAATATTAACAAGGTTGAGGATTTAATTTGTAAGACCGAGGACGACATGATGAAGGTTCGCAACCTTGGCAGAAAGTCCCTTGATGAGGTCGCCGCCAAGCTCAATACGCTCGGTTTGGACTTGCTCAGGGACGAGGATTAATTCCTCAGTACAAAAATCCAAAAACCACATATAAACACGGCAAAGGAGTGTGATTTAAATGCCCGGCACCAGAAAACTTGGCAGACCTACGGACCATCGCAGGTCAATGCTCAGAGGCTTGGTAACATATCTTTTGGAAAATGGCAGGATAGAGACCACAATAACAAGGGCTAAAGAGGTTCGTTGTATGGCAGAGAAGATGATAACCATCGCCAAAGACGATACTCTTTACGCAAAGCGCAAGGTACTTGCCTATGTCACAAAAGAGGATGTAGTAAAAAAACTGTTTGACGAAGTTGCGCCTAAATATAAAGGCGTAGACGGCGGTTATACTCGAATTGTCCGCACCGGTCCCCGTCGCGGTGACGCAGCGGAAATGTGTATAATTGAGCTTTGCGAAACCGAAGCAGATAAAGAAAAAGCTGTTAAAGCTGCGAAAGCTGCAAAAGCTAAGGCAGCAAAGGCATCAAAAGCACCTGCTAAGGAAACTAAAAAAGCAGCCGACAAAACTCCGGCGAAGGCAAAAGCAGCAACAGGCGAAAAAGCCGCGAAACCGGCAAAGGCCAAAGTTGTAAAAGAAGAAGTCGCTGAATAATTTCAGACTTGAAGCCCTTGAATGCAGTATTGTGTTCAAGGGCTTTTTTGCGTTATCATATCTACCTCTCAGGTCCCATGGCGATATACTATCGCCGTTGGTGCCAGCTCTCCTTATAAAGGCGAGCCAAGAAATGGGCATTTGCATCCCCTCGTAGGGAACAACCCCTGTGTTGTTCCGGGTATCGTATCCTTCATCTAATATCTAGCATCTAAAATCTAGAGTAGCGTCACATTGTGCGCCCGTGGGCTTCGCCGTTATCATGACAATAACTTTTACGGCAAGTTGTAAAATGAAATGCACAAGCAAACAAAAGAACATCCCAGAGTAA
>CAYNMU010000050.1:0-16312 GCA_964398395.1 uncultured Eubacteriales bacterium | reverse complement strand
AGGAAATATTGTACAATTAGGACCAGCTGTTGATTTGATTGTATATGTATTTGTTGGTGAACCAACTAACTTGAATGTTGCATGAATTGTATGATTTGATTGTATATCAGTAAATGGATACGGGTTAACTACTGTTGTAGATGTACCATCAATATAAAGTTTATTAATTTCGTAAGTTACGTTAGGTGTGATTACATATGATTGATTATCACCTTGATTAACAGTTGTAACACCAGGTGGTGTTACTGTACCATTAGGATTTTGTGTTGCAGTTATAGTAAAAGTTCCTAAACAATTTGATATGTTTAAAGTACAATTCGAATTACATGAAAGGGTACCTCCACCATTATAACCTTCAGTGGCACAATCATAAGGCCCAAATAATAATCCATCACATTTTTCTCCAGGATCTAAAGCACTATTACCACATGGAGTTCCATAGATTGGTTCATTAAGATCACCAATCATTCCATTATAATCTAAATTTGCAATCTCAGTTGCTTCCGCTGTTTTTTTATTAATGTTAGATAAATAAAAAGTTCCTAAAATTATTCCTCCTATAACTAGAACTCCTAGTATTGCTAGAATTTCTATTGATGTTTGTCCTTTACTTTTATTTTTATTAAACAAATTTAATCACCTTTCATTTATCCATAAATAATTATTAATAATAGTAATTATAGTAAAATACATTAAGTTTATAAATATTACTTTTTTAAACAAATAATTGGAAGAAATGAATTTTAATTGCTTTAAAAAAAGGAGAATATGTAAAATATATATAAATAAGTAATAAATAACAAAAACAGTTTAAAAAATATTTAAATTAAATAAATTTTACTTAACTGTGCACATAGTTTTATCAAAGGTGCATTCTTGTGCAGTCCCAACTGCATAACAAGTTAATGATCCTGTTAAACTTGGATCTTCTGACTCACAAGTCTTTCCATCTACATTTATAGGAGGCCCTGGTTCACATTCTTCAGCCCCATCTATAAAACCATCTCCACAAATTACAGGAGTTCCTGGAATATAAAGTTCATCTGAATTTAAATCATCATTCATAGCAGTTGCTGTATTTAAAACTCTTGCAGCTTCTCCTGTTTTCTTATTTTGATTAGATAAATAGAAGCTACCAATAATAACAGCTCCAACAATAAGAACTCCAAGTATAACTATAACTTCAATTGTAGCTTGTGCTTTTTGTTTATTTTTTAAAAACATATTTAATCACCAATATCATATCTATTCAATATAATTAAGTATAATAAAAGGCGTTAGATTTAAATACGTTTTTATTATAGAATAATCTTATGGATATAAAGCAAATCCTAAGTAAGGATTTAAAAAAAGCAGATAAATTTAAACAAGCAATTCTAAATCCAGAAAATAAAAGAAGATATAGACCTTGGTCAACAGTTTATAAAAACCATAAAAGAGAGCCAAGTTTATTTATTGGAGCATACGATAAAGATAAACTGATAGGAATTATTTTTGGATATATTAAAAAAAGTAAAATATTAATTGGAGAGATGGCAGTTTCTGAAAAATATAGAAATAAAGGGATTGGTAGTAAATTAATTAATTTTTTTGAAAAACAAGTAAAAAAATTAAATAAAAAAGAAATTGTATTAGGTTCTTGGGAATCTGCAGAAAAGTTTTATTTAAAACAAGGATATAAACCACAGTTGTTTATTCAGATACCACATGATAAAGTTCCTAAAGATTACAAAAAGATGGGTTATGATATTATTAGAGAAACAAATTACAAAGATGCTAAAAAATTAACAATTAGAGTAAATAAATTAGATGATAAATTAAAACAAAAAGCAAAAAAGGATTTTAATACAGATGATGTGATTTATTTATTTAGGAAAGAAGTATGATTTAGATATAGCCAAGAAGAAATAGCCGCAGAAAAAATATTTGCTTAATTTAAAAATCATCTACAATTTTAATTAATCTACGATAACTCATTTGACATCGTTCCTTTAATGTCAGTAGATACATATAAACCAAATTTTTGTATATTTCAGTAGAATACTTGAGAATAAAAGAAGGGACACTAACTTTGTAACGTTCTTTAAACTATCTTGTAGAAAGAAATAAAAACAATTAGATACTACTATACAACTGAAGTGGTCAATAATATAAATGTAAATTTATATTATCACCTAAAAATAAGGAATTAAAGAGGGTTTCTACAGACCCATAAAAATTAAGAGGGTTTCAAAGATGGATACTTATTTAGTTACAGGATGTGCTGGTTTTATTGGGTTTAATTTTATCAAAAAGATGTTAATAGAAGGTAAAAATATAATTGGAATTGATAATCTAAATAATTATTATAATCCAAAACTTAAAAAAAAAAGATTAAATATTTTAAAAAGATATAAAAAATTTATATTTAAAAAGATAGATATAGCAGATTATAATAAATTATATAATTTTATCAATCAAAAAAATATTAATGTTATTGTTCATCTTGCAGCACAGGCAGGTGTTAGATATTCATTACAAAATCCTTGGGCATATGAATCATCTAATAATTTAGGTACATTAAATGTGTTCGAATGTGCAAGAAATTGCAACATTAAAAAAGTGGTATTTGCATCATCTGCATCCGTTTATGGTGATTTAAATTCAAGTTGGTGTGAGTATAAAAAAACGGCTCCAATTTCATTGTATGCAGCAACTAAATTATATAATGAAAATTTAGCATATGCTTATAATCATTTATATAATATTGATTTTGTTGGTTTGAGATTTTTCTCTGCATATGGAGAATATGGTAGACCAGATATGGCATTGTGGATATTTGCAAAAAATATATTGGAAGATAAGCCAATTGATGTATATAATTTTGGGAATATGAAAAGAGATTTTTCCTATATTGATGATATTGTATCAGGAATATCCGAAGCAATTAAATATAATAAATCGAGTTTTGAAATATTTAATTTAAGTTCTGGTGGTTCTATTACTTTGAAAAAATATATACAATTAATTGAAAAACATATTGGCAAAAACGCAAAAATAAATTATTTACCATTGCAAGCGGGGGATATTTTAAAATCAGAGGCCAATTTACAAAAATCAAATAAATTATTACGATATTATCCAAAAACAAATATTGATGTGGGGGTTAATAAATTTATTAAATGGTATCTTGAAAATTGGAATTGGATAAAAGATTTGTGATCTTTGGATATACCATTTTTAAAACCAAGAGATAGTGGAGAGATAGAATATAATGTTTGATTTTAGCAAACAAATTGCACGTTATGCATACATTGTTGTTGATTCAGAAAACAGATATATATAAACCACATTAAAAATTACTTTACAATTCTACAGATAAACCCATCACAAAATGTGTTGTAACAATATTTTGATGTAAAAACAATGTGGAAAGAGTTCTTATATACACCCGAAAAGTTTTTATTCATATAGTCTTACAATTCATGTATACATCACTCTTATTGACCTGCGATTAATAGGATATATTTACAATAATTTGGTTAACGTCACGTATAAACAACTTCATCAATCTATTAATGTGCAGAACTCAGCTTCATGGTTTCATAAGGAAAAAAACAAATAGTTAAACCAAATATAAAATCCCGTAAAGCAGGAAACAAATATTACAAGAAATGATTAAATATGGAAAACAAAAAAATTAATTTACTTGTTGTGGGATTAGGGAATTGGGCAAAAAGTTCTTTACTTATGTTAAAAGAACACAATATAGAAAATATAGTAGATAAATGTATATTAATATCCAGATCTAAAAAAAATACATTATTTGTAAAGAAATTAAGACTAAAAATAAAACATAAAATATATACTAATTTGAAACTCGCTTTATACGAAAATAATATTAACGCTATATATATATGTACTCCTGATCACTTGCATATACATTTTATAAATAAAATATTAAAAATTACAAAAAATAAAGAAAAAATACACTTTTTAATAGAAAAGCCTTTTGGGACCAATACAAATTCAATTATACAAACTATGAACAAATTAGGTTATACTTACAAAAAAGGTCATTTCTTCCCAACAATGAATGCAGGGTTTGTTATGATAGATTGGCATAAAAAATATAGTCCTCAGCAGAAACAATTAGTTCACATGATTAAAAATAATAATCTCGGCAAATTAAAATCAATTAGAATAAGATATCTTGATAAAAAAATGGTCTTGTCTAAAAAATTCATTTCTTGGTTTAAAAAAACAAATGTATTTTCATTTTTAGCGGGGCAATATATTGATCTAATATTTCATACATTTCCTGATTTTGTGCCCAAAAAAATGGTAGTTGTGGCATATAAAAACCGTGATGGATGTATAACAGAAGCAACATTGTGCATAAATATTCAACATAAAATAAAATTATACAGTGCTCTAGTTACTATGATAGTAACTTGTAATGAACCAGATAATAATTATACTCTAACAGAACAGGATATTGTGTTTGTTTTTGAGAACGCAAAAATAAAAATAGATACTACTGGGCGTGATTTCGAATTAATTGATAAGACTGGAATCTCATTTATAAATGTACATTCTAGAACAGGTCTTACAGATGCCTGGGAAAATGATTTCGTTACATATGGATATACTTACGAATCACAAAAGCGCTGGTTATATACAGTATACAATATTATTAATAAAAATAAAACTATTTCTGAATCAATTAAACAATATCCAATAAGTATATTCCCTGAAATCATAATAGAATATTGTAATAGGAGTTTAACAAAAGTTAAAACAAAATCAAATATTATTTTTGGTAAGATAAGTAAAATAAAAATTTAACAAATTAGAAATCTGATTTTAAATATCATTTTCTAATATAGAATATATAAAATTTTCAACAACGTTAATTGCTTTGATTATATCTCTCAAATTTATAAATTCATTATCTGAATGAGCAAAGGATAGATCCCCTGGGCCAAAAACAATTGTAGGTATATTTTTTTTAAGTACAAATAATCTAGAATCACAACTTGCAGGAAATCCTTTTACATCCGGGTAAGATACAAGCGTTTTGCTACACACAGATATAAACTTACTTAGATATTTGTTTTCTTTAATTTCATAAGGATTATTATGCAGAGAATTAAAATATATATTATAATGTTTCTTAGATTTAACAGTAAATAATTTTAAATACTTTTGTGTGCCTCTTTCAATAGCACATTTTAATTCATTTTTAATTTGAGTAACATTTTTATTTGATAAAAAACCAATAGCCCCATAAAAAGTAACTTTATTAGGCAATGTTGAATTAATCAATCCTCCTTGGATTTTACCAATATTTAATTGAATTGGTAATGGATAATATCGAAAATAAATGTGATTCTTTGATTCTTTAATTAAAGATTTCCAGTATTTATTTAACTCTAAAATAATATATGTTGTTTTATAAATTGCATTATCACCTTCATTAAATTTACCCATATGTGTAGATTTACCATATATATCAACAGTAAACCATAATGCACCTCTACAAGCATTGCAAATAACAAAATTAGTAGGCTCAAAAACAATAGCAAAATTAGCTTTCTGTTCATTTTGTAACAAAGATAAAGTACCATTACCACCAGTTTCTTCACAATTAGCAAAATGGATTATAATATTCGGAATTTTATTTTTTGAGTTATGTATCTTTTTAAGTAATCCTAAAACTAAAACCACTTGCCCTAAAGCATCGCAAGAACCTCTCCCATAAATAGTATTATTAAAAATAGAACATTTAGACATCTTTGCACTTGCAGGAACTGTGTCAAAATGTGTATTTAATATGATAGTATCTTTAGAATTGTTATTTAATTTTATACGAATACTTTTTTGTCCTAATTCATCTGTCTTTGTAAAATCAGGATCAACACCTAGACTTTTTTTAATGGAAATAATTTCAAATTGTAAATTCAATTGTTTCAGAACATTACATATTATATCTATCCTTTTTGAATCTGTATCTGCATTAATGAGTTTAGAAAGTGTTCTTATTAAAAATTCTTTCATATCGTTCTTATTTTTATTTTTTTAATAATATTATCACAATTTATATTAGATTCTTTGCGAGAATTTCCTTTTGTAATAACAAATGCAACCATATCAGACAAATTTTTAAAATCACCTAAATATGTATTTTGTTTAGGCTCGGATCCTTTCCACCACCTAAATTCAACAAACCCAGGCATTTTAGAAATATTTGATTTATATTTAATATCTTTATAAAATCCATTTTTAAAAAAAATACATTTAAATGTAACCCCTATACTTTTACTAATAAACACGTCTTTTTTTCTAGGCACCTTTCCTAACGCAACATAAATTGCAGCCACAATACTATTTGTACCATATGCCATATTATTTAACTTCCAAAAATTAGGGGAACCTAACCTTCCTGCCATTTCAATTATCTTTGGACCATCACAAGTATATATTAAATCTCCTTTAACAACTCCGTTTTTTATTTTTAAAATATTAATTGCGCTAACAAATAGTTTGCATAAATTTTTATACTTTTCCTGCGATAAATTCGTTGGTAATACATCTCCCTGTTCAACAAAAAAAGGATTATATTTTTTATATAAATATATTCTATCCGAAAACCCAGTTATATAAATTTGATTATTTGAAACAATGGCTTCTATACTATGTTCACTTCCTTTAAGAAATTCTTGTATAATAATATTATTCGAAACGGTTCTTGCATGAGAATACGATTCTAAAAGTTCTCCTTCATTTCTAACTTTTCTCACTCCTCTTGCACCAGCACAATCTACTGGTTTTATAACAAAAGGGTATTCAAAATGTTTTGTTTTACTTTTAAAGTCTTCAAAAGAATCCACTTTCATTGTTCTAGGAACCGGAATTTGCTTAGAACTTAACAATGTATACATTAAATATTTATTAGTAAATAATTCAGCTTGTTTAATAGATAAGCCAGGGAACCTATACATTTTAGAAATATGCGCAGATAGTTTAACCCCCTTTTCAAACCCAAAAGGGATTACTCCTGCAAACTCATCTTTTTTCCTATGCTTTTTTAAATAAAACTTTATCTTATCAATTTCATCAAGTGATATAAAAAGCTGCTCATCATTTGCATCTATCCTTAAATCACGTTCCGATATAATAAATAAATCGAATCCATTTAATTTAATAAATTTTAACCCCTCTTCTATTCCTCCTCCAACCCCAGTTATTATAATTTTTTTTCGTTTCATTTTTTCACAGATAATATCATTTTTTCTAGAAAATCAGCCAAGGTAATATTATTCAAATCATAAAATTTTTCAAATTGAAGACCAGTAAGTGATGTGCCTGGATTAAATTCTAATAAATATAATTTCCCATCTTTCGATTCTCTAAAATCAAAACGGCCATAACTGTTTAAATTTAGTTTTTCTATTAATAATTTTATAATCTTCAAAATATTATTTGTAATTTCAATATTTACTTTTTCCATTCGTTTTTCTCTTTTATCTTTTAGTATGTTTGATTGATATTTATAATCTTTCCAATTATTAAATATTACCTCACGTAACGCAATTGAATGAAATCGGTTATCAAAAAAAGCATACGGAGTAGAAATATCGTTTCCATCAATAAATTCTTCAATCATCATAGGGGAATCGTATTTTTTAGAATGATTATACGCAAATCTTAATGCATCATTTCTATTTTTGAAAATATTTTTATTCCCTTTTATTAATCCAATACTATTATCTAATTTAGCTGGCTTTACAATATAAGGACCTGAAAAAGGGATTTTAATTTTATAATTTATAGTTTTATACGATATTGTTATCCAATTCGGAGTTAATATACCCCATTGCCTAATAATACTTTTAAAATGATCTTTGTTTTGAGCGAGAGCCTGAATATATGTTTCTTCCATTACATATGGAATTCCTAATAGTCTCATAGTAGATGGGAAATGCGCACCATCATAAATATCATAACCATCTGTTATATTCCATCCCACTAAGTTATTCGTTTTTTGATATAATAATTTATTTAAATCATCTTTAGAACAAATAGGTATTAACTCAAAACCCTTACTTTCTAACGCGGCAATGATACAATTTATTTCTATATCTCTTTGAAGAAATCTAGATTTATCCTTAAATATTAAATCATTCTCTTTATTTTGTTTTTTTAACCAATTATTACGCCTTTCATAATATAATAATATCGTCATTTTATTAATCATCATTTGTACCCCCATCTATCTGTTGCATAATCTTTTGTAATAAAAATAAATTGCCCTTGGCTTGGTTATAATCACACAAATATTCTTGAGTCCTTTTTTTTTCATATATACATTTTAAAGCCGTTGATAGAAATGCATAGACTTTATTTAATTCTGGCAATTTAGATATGTAATTATTATTAGGATATTCTATGTTCATTATAATCTTTTTTGTATAATTGCACTTATTATATTTTAAAATCTGTATTTTATCATAATCCCATAACACATTATCAAAAGATAATTTAATTTGATAACCTATATTCGGATCGTTTTTATCGTCAGCATATAATATTAGTTTACGAATTCTTTCTAACCAGGTAAAGCTACTATGGCCAGTAATATTACATTTATCTAATTTTATCAATACATCTATACTATCAACAACAGGCACATCTAATTGTGTAATGGGAAAATAAGTATAATTAATTACCTTTACAGATGTATTTGTTGGTTTTAAAATAAAAGTTAATAAATCTAATGGATGGGTTATATCAGCATAAACACCCATAGTCTTTCTATAATCTAAAAATCTATCCTTTCCCCAAAGAAAGCTACCTTTTTTAAAAATTAAATTTTGTTTGTGTAAAAAGTTTTGCAATTTTAATATTATTGGACTAAACCGTTCAACATAATTTACAAAAACTATCCTATTTTTAAAAAAGCTATCTAACTCATTACAATATTTTAACGTGGATACCAATGGTTTCTCTGAAATTAAGTCTATATTTTTTTTTAATTTAGATATTTCACGAAATATATTTTCGTGAGTATTATCATTTGTAGTCACAATTAATACATCAAACTCAACTTTGAGTAATTCTTCAATTGATGAAAAAAATGGATAGTCATTAAATAATTTATTAACAGGTTTTTTTAAATCAGAAATACCTATAATTTCAATAGAATTATGACTTTCTGAAAAATAATTTAGACATCTAATAAAACGAGTGCCAGAGAATCCTAGCCCAATCAATGCAATTTTTAATTTCATATAATCCTTTTTTATATTTTTAAATAAATGTAATTAACAAATAATGACTTAAAAAGATTCATTTTTCTTAATTTCGGTTTTACCATACATATATGGTTGTAAAATTTCTGGAATTTTTATGGTTCCTGCTTCTGTTTGAAAGTTTTCTAAAATAGCCACTAAAGTTCTAGTTATTGAAATGGCCGTACAATTCAAAGTGTGAACATGATATTTATCACCACACTTTGTCTTGGCACATATATTTGATCCTATTGCTTGTGTTTCGGTTAAATTACTACAAGAACCTAATTCTATATATTTATTTCTAATTGGACTCCAAACTTCAATATCTACTTGCTTTTTTTTCCAATCTCCTAAATCTCCTGAACACATTTGTAAATACCTAACATTAAAGCCTAAATCTAAAAGTAGGGTTTTTTGATTAAACAATAAATCGTTAAAATATTTATCAGAATCCGTTGGTTTACAAATTATAATTTGTTCTACCTTGTCGAATTGGTGTACTCTAAATAACCCTCTTTCATTTACTCCATGAGATCCTTTTTCTAATCTAAAACACGCTGAAAAAGAAAATAATTTAAGGGGTAATTTTTCTTCATCAATAACTTTATTTGTCAGCATAGCAATTAACGATAATTCTGAACTCCCTATTAGATATAAATCATTATTTTCAATTTTATATATTGAATCCTTAAAATCATTAAACGAAATCACTCCATCACATGCTTTTTTATTAACCGCAAATGGGGGTGCGATAAATAAATGTCCTTGCTTTTGCATAAAATCCTCAGCATATGCGATAAGGGCTTGATTTAAAAGAGCTAAATCAGCTTTTAAATAATAAAAGCCCTGTCCAGATAAATTTCTCGATGAATCGAAGTCAACCACATTTAAATTTTCTGCAAGATCAATATGATTTTTTAAGCTAAAATTAAATATATGTTTTTTTCCAAAATTACCAATCTCTTTGTTAAAATTTTCATCTTTACCTATAGGAGTATCATCTGAAATTATATTTGGAATTTGTTCAACTATTTCATCAAATCTTAATTTAATTTTGTCTTGTTCTTGATTAATTTTTTTAATTTCATTATCTAAATCAATAGTATTCTCTGATAATTCATTTTCCATTTTGTTTTTTATTCCCACAGAAATTTTATCTCTTATAACTACAAGCTCATTTATTTTAGATAGATTTTGGTGAAATATTATATCTAACTCAACAAATTCGTCTAATAGATTTAATTTACTTTCTTGGAATTTATGTTTAATATTTTCTTTTACTAGTGTTAGATTTTCACGTAGAAATTTTATATCAATCATATATAATACACCATATATTCGAGAAACATTAATATAATATATAATACATTTTATTTTTATAAGTTTCTATATTAAAAGGAAATAAATTTTAGCAACTTTTATACACTAGTTTAACCAGATATATAATATGATTAAAGATAGAAAATAATCCAAATCGCTTCGCGATTTAATGTTTATCAGGAACCATTACCTATACCTGAATTTACGGTCTTCAGCATATTATTTAATAACTAATCTACAGCCCAAAAAGAAACATCTGCTTTGTTTGAAATTTTATTGATTAGGCATAAGCTCTCAAATAGATAGTTTCACATTATTTTTCAAAGTAAATCAAAAAAAGGTTTTATTTTTTGCAATAATCTTTTCCATAAATTTTAACTGGGAGGGTATAATTATATATTGTTGATAATTATCTTTATTTACCCACTTATAATCACAAATTTCTTTTTTTTGTAACTTAAACTTCTGATTTTGTTTTATTTTCGCAAAAAATACACTTCTTTCTTGACCTTCATAATAAATTCTAGTCTCTTTAAATTTCTGTTGTCTAATCTCATTTGGCCAATCAAATTTATCTATATATTTACTTTTGGATAATGACTTCATTTCAATACCTAATTCTTCTTTTACTTCTCTTTGTATTGTATCCTCTTCTGTTTCATTATTTTCAACACCACCAGCAGGAATTTTCCAATAATTTGATTTTCCGGTAGCAGAAACTAATATAAACTCTTTTTTATTATTTAAAATAAAAACAGATACCCCTTTTCTATACATCAAACACCACACATTATATTTAATTTAATTATTTATACTTTTGGACGATAACAATATTAATTTAGTAATCAAACAAACCTTTCTTTGATATTTCATCTATTGGCCTTGCTTGCTTGTTTAACTTCTTTTGTATACTGCTTGCAAGCTCTTCCTTAAACCCATGCATTGTGTAAACTTCTCTTGGATTTACTTCTTGCACAAATCTTAAAAGATTTGGATAATCACAATGATCTGAAAGATGATATACCTTACTTGAACGATTGTAATTCCAACCTGTTGCAATGTATGAACTAACTTCCTTATTTAATTGATGGGAAAGAGAATTAATCAAATCTTTTGAAATTAGATTCATTGGAAGAATTAAAATATTACTCTCGGAGAGGTTGTGATCAAGGAGTTCATATTGTCCAAGAAATATAGCATTCTTTTCATAAACCTTTGAATAACTATACGTATCTTTATCAACTATTGGTTTTTCATTTAAATATTTATTAACAAGTGAAATTAATTCTTGATTCTTTCCAAGAGTGTATCCTCCAATTAACACAAACTTATTATTATCTATGTCTTTCTTAATGGATTGAGAGAAACTCGTGTATATTTCATCTCTGTCTCCAAATGAAAACCCAGGTTTACCAAAGGTTGATTCCATAATAAGTATATCTGCGTGTATTGGCTCTGCTCCTTTTAAAAATAAAGAATCAGAATTATTAAAATCCCCTGTGTAAAGAATTGTTTTTCCTGTGCCTTCATCTTCAATAAAAAACATTGTGCTCCCAAGGATGTGTCCAGCATTAAGAGGAGTAATTGAAATAGTATCATTTATTTTTATTTTTTTATTATAATTAATTTCAGTAAAGTTTGTTATGCTTCCAGATCTTATCTTATTTTGAACATCTCTAATTAATGAAATTGTTTCTTTACTTGCAAATGTATTTTGAGTTGTGGATGTTAAATGATCAGAATGAGAGTGAGTGATAAATGAATCAATCTCATCTTCATGAGATTTTGATTGGTCAATATGTATCTTTTTATTTTTATCAGTTATTGATAAAAAATTATTATAACGAAGTTGCATAAATTATTGTCCTCTTCTCTTAAAAGTAGTTACTGGAATAGTTTATAAACATTTATTCTCCTAAATATATAAGACCGAATAAACAATCTATGGGGATATAGGGTAGTCCGGTCTAGCCTAACAGGCTCCAGACTGATACTTTCTTGAAAAAGAAAGGTTCTGGAACGCAAGATGGTTTTTTTAAAGAAAAACCAGATGATTGAAAAATACAAGTTTGTCTGAAAAAGAAATTTTTCGGAATAACAAAAAGGGAGAAACTTGTTGACCCGGGTTCAAATCCCGGTGTCCCCATATAAATTTTTTATTTTGAATTTCTAACTAATCTAATTACAGTATATACCTAAAATTATATAAATATTATTTATTAAATTCATCTTTAGTAAGGCTAAAAGACATCCCATCCATAAATTTATTTTCATAGAAATGCCTTTTTCTTAATTTAGATTCAAAAACATAACCTTGACTTTTCATTAAATTAATAGATGGCAGATTAGTTTCATTAATACAACAATGAAGTAGCTCTAAATTAAGCACATTAAAGGCATGTATACCCATTAATTTCATAGCCTCCTTACCGTTGCCTTTATTTCTATATTCTTTTGCAATCCATAATCCAATTTCTGCATTTACATTAATTTTATCAATCATTAACGAAATAAATCCAATTGGTTGATGAGATGCACTATCACAGATAATTAAAGACTGAAATTTATTTGGATTAGAATCTTTCATCTTTTTAAACATTTTTTTAGAATCGTCTAATAAAAATGGATTTTCAAAATTACTAAAGGGATTATCTTCTGGTTTACAAATATAATTATACAATATAATTGCATCGCCATCTTCAATAGATCTTAGGTATACTTTATTCATAAATTATTCTCCTTATTTTTATTATATACGAACTTATAACGTACTATATATTCTTTTCCAATCATTAATCATAATTAAAATGTCTTTGGTAATAATTACATCTTTATTTAAATTATAAAGTCTAGATAAAATTTCAAAAAATAATATATTTTTATCGTATAATTCACTACCTTTTAATTTAGTAATATATTTTTTAAAGCAAATATAATCATATCTTAAATAAATTTCAACCCCCATTGTCCCAATGTCTCTTTCTATTAAATCTCTTTTAATTGAACAAAAATCAATTAAATAAAATTTATTTTTAGTATAAATTATATTTCTCAGATGAAGATCACCATGGATTATATATGACTTAGAGGGATTGAGTTTTAAAGAAAGTATGAATGTTTTAAATTCCGAATCAATTTTAAAATTAGTAAAATATAATCTCATAATTTTACGCTTACGTTTATTATAATTAATTAATAGTGCATCATTTTCGGTGATTTTAATTTTATCGAAATATCCAACAATCATCTCATTAATTAGATTAAAAGGAAGATAATATGCTGGGATTCCAAATACATATTTATATTTATTTTTAGCAGTAATTACTTTTGGGAAATGCAACCCCTGTTGGGTTAATATATTTATTAGACTAATATTGTGATTTATATTATAATTACAACTTAAATTTTGGTTATGAAGTAAATATACATAAAATTTAATAATCATGATTTCGGTATCTAGTTTTAAATAAGTTTTAATATCATTAATTGTAATATATTTACTTAATTTTTTTTGTTTAAAATGTAGAAGCAAATTATTATATTGTTTAATTTTAGTTTTAGTTAAATAGGGTGTTTTTTGCGTATTTAATCGGCACGATTTTAAACTACTATTAGTGATATAGAATAGATTCGCCAATATTTCATTTAAATCGGTTTTAGATATAAATATGGTTGTATATGCTATATATTTAATTAAATTTTCTTTAATCAATAATATATTTTCACTTTTTGTCGAAATTAATAAATTAAAATATGTACGAAATTCATTAATATGATTAATTAGATAGGGTAAACTATAATTATTGTGTGCGAGCTTGTTATTAAATACAGTCATCTGTGTAAGTTTAATTTGATTATTAATAAATTGGAGATTTTTAGTATCAAGACACAACATCTTTAAAACAATATATTGTGATTCAATAGATAATTCGGTTTTAATTTGTACAAATTTACTCAATCTTTCGTGTAACACAATTCAAACTCACCATTTTTATTATTGATGTAATTAATTTAATATATATTGCACAATGAGTTTTATCTAGTTTATAAATATTCAAATCTTGACCACTTGTAGGGTTTACCGCACAACCCCCTCCACAAAGTGTAAGTGCAATACAATTAATACATTTCGGATTATTAATCGGCATTCTTTTGTTCCACACCTGCCAAATATAAGATTTACTTAAATTTAATTTAGAAGATATCTGATTTATATTATAAGGAAAATAAATTTTATGATGCCAATCAAAACCATGACATGGACCTATATCCCCATCTGGGGTAACTACCAATTGATTTCCATATCCTCCACAATCCTTTAGATATATTTGCTTATTAATTAATTTTAAAATGCGTCTTTGATAAATTCGATCATCTGTTATACCTTTATTTAATAAAATTTGTTCAATATCCAAAAGAATTGGTATAATTTTTTGTGAATAGGCCATTTTTTTATTTATCAATAAATTAAACCCAAATCCAGTTATCTTAGAATCTAACTGAGTTACAAATTTTTTTAAGTGCTTTAAATTCGAATTAGTAATTGTACAAGAGATACTTATCGGTATGCTTTCCAATAGATACTTATATTTTTTTATTAATTCAGAGTGTATTTCTTCACCGTTTTTATCTACTCTATTTTCATTGGATATTTTCGTTAATCCATCTAAAGATAACCCTATTGAAACATTATATTTATTAAATAAATGTAAATATGTTTTGTCAATTAAGAGCCCGTTTGTAATGATAGAAATACTTACCTTATTACCTAATATCCGTCTAATATTTTGAAGTATAAATTTCACCTTTCTTTTAGATAATAATGGCTCACCTCCATATAAAATAATTTTTTTTTGTTTATGACTCTTTTGATTTTTAAATAGTTTTAATACACTAATTATCTGGGTCTCAGTTAAACAGGAACCAGTAAAATTGTGCTTAACAAAACAGTATTTACATCTAAGATTACATTCTGAATTTACTAATAAATATAAAATACTAATTGTGTTTATATTATAACACACTTTTCGTTTCCAATTATTAAAAAAATTTACAAAATCAGTATTAATATCTAATAATAATTTTTTGGAAATTAATTCTTTTACATCTTTGTTTTTAACAAAGAATGGAGAATTTTTGCTTATTCCTGCACTATACACTACATAATCAGATTTAGTTATGATATAAATATCTTGGGTTAATGGGAGATATAAAGATAGATAATTTTTGTTTAAAGGAATAATTTTTAAAAATGGATTAAATATATATATCTTATTCAAAATACAGTCTTATTTAAGTTATACGGTGTTTTCTAATTAAAGATTAAATGTCTGAACCACATGATGCACTAGTACATTGATTACAAACTGGCATACCACTATCAGATAATTCCTGAAATGTTTTCAATTTATACTTTGGAACTATTTTTTGTTTAAGGTCAAAAGATGCTTCGAAATCATTTTTATTAACAATCATAATACCACCAAATATATTAATAACAAACAATTTATAAATCTGCCATTGTTTGTTATGCAAGTATATATTCTATAAAACACTTTTAATATCTCATATTAAAAATAAATAGATGCAGCTTAATAAGGCTAAAATATAATTTTTTATCTAAGCCCTTTATCTTTTAAAAAACAATTTCTACAATTGTCTGGAATAGTTATTGGATATTCTCCTGACACACATGCAGTACAAAGATCTCTTCTAAT
>CAYNMU010000049.1:0-16365 GCA_964398395.1 uncultured Eubacteriales bacterium | reverse complement strand
TGCATCTTGTCCCTTGGCATATATCGTGCTGTTTCCTTCTATTACTACCGGTGCGGTGTAATCTGTCCATGTGCCTTCTGCGCCTACCTTGTATTGTTGTACAGCGGCATCTTCCGGATAGGTGACGGTGACGGTAACGTTGCCGTTTGTCGGGGTTGTTGGCACAGCATAAAATGTTGCTAACTCCGGAGGAGTATTATCAACAACAATTTCACCATAATTAATAGCAAAGCTCAAATTGTTTGTTGGGATACTACTGTCACAAAATTCAGTCACTGTAGGTGCAACAGGAATTATACTATCCGAAACTGTTAAAATTTTATATGTAACTTGAAGCATACTACCGGATGCATTAAAGCCGGCCACATCATCCATTACATAGGTAAGAGTTGTAGCTGTAGAATTTGTATTAATACTAAATATAAATGTGCCTGGATTTTCTGTTGATGCACCATTTAATGCTGCACCGGCAATGGCACTGACAACTTCAAGCTTTGTGTTGTCATACGGTAATACTATTGTGCCAGTACCCGAAGCTGAATCTGCTGTGATGTTAACATTAACCGTTACATTGTCGCCAGTTTTCCCGCTTGCGCTTGTAGCCGTGAAATCGACCGGAACATTGGTGCCCGCAAGAAGAATAAAGTCGCTTAGGCTATTTGTTTCAAATACTGCAAAGCCATTGACAGCTTTTGCTGCTAACGTTTCAGCTGCTCCATGGTCTGGAATATGCATAATGCTTATTTTCTTGCCCAAATCTGCCGCCGGAATCGGTAAAGAAATCCGAATTTTACCATTAGGTTGGATTTCTTTCTCGGCGTTAAATAATGAAATGTTATATGCCGCCGAAGCCTCCGTTGCTTTATTGCTTTGTATTACAAAAAATAACGCATCAACGATTACATCATCATCAACTGAAATAGGAGTAACCGACAACACTGCAGTTGCCGGAACAATATTTTTTGCATACTCAACTTTAATATTTGTTGCAGTGTCAGTTTTTATTTCGGCTTGTGCCGTCATAGCATCAATCGTCAACTCACCTGTGTGCGAGCCACGAGTATCAACTGACGAATTAAATAAAAAAATCGAACATAAAGCAAAAACAAATGACAACAAACAAGTTGAAACAAAAATCTTGATTTTCATACAACATCTCCCTAATCTAAACAAATTTATGATTATTATTCGTGCCGAATTTCAGAATTAAATTTTAAGTAAGGCTTAAAAAAAATAGGCAACCAAAACTTATTCAGTTGCCTGTATGCAAATACAAATAGTGTCCTTACTTTCATGTACCTACACGGCAACTGGCTGCCATAGATTGTTAATCCTTAGGCCCTTTAGCTTTGCGTCCTTGCCTTTTGACAAGTTTGCTATTGTCTTTAATTGTAATGGAAAATATAAAATTTGCAATGCTTATACCAGATATCTTTTTCAAGATATCTAATTATAATTTGCGATTAATAGTATATTATCACTTCAACGCGCAAAAGTCAACATTTTTTTTCAAATTTGAGTATAATACAAGTCGTATAAACATCGAGTTTATTTATATACATCTTTGAATTTCTTGAAGTTTTATTATCTGAATGTTGCCTTTGAAAGAGTTTAGCACGGATATGCGTTTTGATTATTAAAATAAAATTTTACTGTCCAAATTTGAATCGCATAATCGTTTCCCGTGTTAAAGTTTCTTGACATTTTTTCAAAAAAAAGTGTATTTTTCGCAGAACCTATGATACAATGAGAAAAATTAAAATATTTGAGGTGTTAGCAATGACGGCAGCAATAAAAAAGTTATCCGGTGTTTTGTTAAGTCTGGTTATTTTTGTCTCGGCAATATTTCAAGGCGTACTTCCCAAAAATGTTAAAATGCCCGACCTTAAACCCGGTGTATACGGTCAATGGGTTGACCCATTTATAGGAACTGGCGGTATACCCTGGGCCTGTGCGATGCTCTTCCCGGGTGCCACCACACCCTTTGGCTTAGTCCGATTAAGCCCGGATACAACATTCCCCGGAGGAGCCAATATTTTTAAATGCGGAACTGCCGGCTACCATTATGCTCAAAAGTTTCTCTGGGGGTTCAGCGAAACCAGACTTTCGGGCACAGGTGTGGCTGATATGGGTCATTTCAGGGTTACACCTGCAATCGGCAATACAGATCCGACCAAAAGATTGTCAAATCCGCTGCTGTTTACACATACACAGGAAGAAGCGACAGCCGGTTATTACGCTGTCAACCTACAGACTATCGACTGCCTGGCTGAACTGACAGCGACGGACCATGTAGGTGTGCAGAAATATACATTCGGTTCAAGTAAAGACGCACACCTTTTTATTGACGCAACCAGTTTCCTGGCAGGCGGAAGAGCTGAAGATGGAAAAATCAAAATTAATCCTACCACGATGGAAGTCACGGGAGAAGCAAGAGTTTTCACAGATTTTACCGGCAGATACGGCGGACTCAAGGGATATTTCGTAGCAAAATTCAATACACCCTTTAAATCATACGCGACTTGGAGCGATGGCGTCAGCACCGCAGGCAGCACCGAATCGAACGGCACCGGCAAAGACGCGGGAGCGGATATCAACTTCGGCAATATTAAAAACCAGCCGGTTGAACTGAAAGTCGGCATCAGCTTTGTGAGTCTTGCAAATGCAAGATTAAACCTTAATGCCGAAGCAGGCGGGCTTAATTTTGAAGGTTTAAGAGACGCCGCGCGCCAAACCTGGGACTCATCACTTTCAAAAATTAAAATTCAAAGTCCTGATTCTGCAATTAAAACCGTATTCTATACATCTTTGTATCACTCCATGATTATGCCTACCGATTTCACTGATGTAAACGGACAGTATCTCGGATTTAACGAACAGATAGGAACAGCCGACGGCTTCACCTATCGTACTGATTTGTCTTTATGGGATACATACAGGACGGAGCACCCGCTGCTTAATTTAATTGCCCCGGATATACAGCTTGACAGTATAAAAAGCCTTGTCCTTATGGCTCGCTTGCATTACGGAGATTTGCCGCGCTGGCCTTCGGGCGGCGGTGAGTCGGGCTCTATGTTTGGCACACCAGCCGCTATGGTTATTACTGAAAGCTACCTCAAAGGAATAACTGATTTCGAAGTTGAGGAAGCCTATGCGTCCATGAAAAAAACAGCTCTTCAAACGACAGAGACCGGCGGGAGAAATCTAGATATTCAAGCATTAAATAAATATGGATATGTCCCGGCGGATTTGGAGGACATTTCTGTGAGCAAAACGCTCGAATTAGCCTGGGCGGACGGCAGCATAGCCCTTCTGGCTAAAGCATTGGGCAAAACGGATGACACCGCATTATTCACCGATAAATCTATGGATTATAAAAATATTTTCAATCCCGACACAAAATATTTTCAGGGTAAAAATGCCGACGGATCATGGAAGGAACCTTTATTACCGAATTTCATAAGCTATTATGATGAAATAATACCCAAAAAAGTTTCCGATGCTTACTGTGAAGGCGGAGCACGTCACTGGAGATGGTCGGCTCCACAGGATACCGCAGGAATGATAGCGCTTTTCGGCAGCAAGGATTACTTTGTTAGTGAACTAAATAAGTTTATGGCCGATGCCAGTAAAAACCGCGCCGCTGTTTTGCCGGGCTCGGGATTTTGGATTGGCAACGAGCATGACCTTCATACACCTTATCTTTTTGATGACGCAGGAAGGCCTGACCTCACACAAAAATGGGCACGCTGGGCACTTGCGGAGCGTTTCAGCACAGATGTGGACGGCCTTGACGGCAACGATGACGGCGGAGCATTGAGCTCTTGGTATGTTCTTTCCGCAATAGGCATTTACCCTGTTGCCGGGACAGACCGTTATTGGATAGGTTCACCGAATGTTGACAGAGCCGATGTCAACCTGGGGAACGGCAAAACACTTACCGTTATTGCCGAAAATCAGTCCGCAGAAAACATCTATGTACAAAAGGTAACATTAAACAATGTTAAACTTACTTCCTCTTCACTGATACATTCGCAGATTGCAGGCGGAGGAACTCTTACTTTTACAATGGGCAAAACACCCGCGGTGAACGGTGGATTTTAAAATCTTTATATTAAGATAGTCTTATGTTTGTTCAATATACCATTTGGAGACAGCGAAAAAGCCCGTTCAGTTATGATCGGGCTTTTTTATGCGAAAATTATAAATATTAAATTGTTTTAATCAGCAAACATCGGTGTTGAAAGGTAGCGTTCACCGGTATCCGGTAAGAGAACTACAATCGTTTTGCCTGCATTTTCCGGTCTTTTGGCAACTTGTGTTGCAGCCCAGACAGCCGCGCCTGATGAAATACCGACAAGCAACCCTTCACTGCGTGCTAAAACTCTTCCGATTGCAAAGGCGTCTTCGTTTTCAACGGGTATGATTTCATCATAGATATTTGTATTCAGTGTGTCCGGAACAAAGCCGGCTCCGATTCCCTGAATTTTGTGCGGTCCCGATACACCCTGAGAAAGCACGGGTGATGCTGCCGGTTCAACCGCGACAATTTTAATATCCGGATTTTTTGACTTCAGGTACTCGCCTGCGCCGCTGATTGTACCGCCGGTACCAACGCCCGCAATAAATATATCAACCTTACCGTCTGTATCTTCCCAAATTTCCACACCGGTTGTCGCCTTATGAACCGCCGGATTTGCTGGGTTTGTAAACTGACTTGGAACAAAGCTGTTTGGCGTCTGCTCAGCTAATTCAGTTGCCTTTGCAATAGCCCCCTTCATACCTTTTGCACCTTCGGTTAGCACAAGATCCGCGCCATAAGCTTTTACAAGGTTTCTTCTTTCAACGCTCATCGTTTCAGGCATAGTAAGAATCAGTCTGTAACCTCTTGCGGCTGCTACCGAAGCAAGACCGATTCCCGTATTGCCGCTTGTCGGCTCGATGATGACGGAATCCTTATTTAACAGACCCTTTGCTTCTGCGTCGTCAATCATAGCTTTTGCAATTCTGTCCTTCACACTGCCTGCGGGATTAAACGATTCAAGCTTTGCAAGGATTGTTGCCGAAAGCTCATTTTCTTTTTCATATCTCGTCAATTCCAACAGCGGTGTTTTTCCGATTAACTGAGTCAGGTTTTTATAAATTTTTGACATGACAAACATCTCCTTTTTTTAAGCGACCTTATAAAACAGTCAGCCTTGGGTAATGATAGTGTATCTAACGGATATATCCCTATACAAGTAATTTGTAAATAATACCGGTATAGGGATTTGCTCTTACCGGATTAAGCTTTTAGAACGCCTGCTCTAAATCATTCAGGATATCGTCAATATGTTCGGTGCCGATAGAAAGCCTGATTGTGTTCGGCTTAATACCCTGCTCAATCAATTCATCGCTGTTAAGCTGGGAATGAGTCGTACTGGCCGGATGAATGACAAGCGACTTCACATCGGCAACATTTGCAAGCAGCGAGAAAATCTCAAGTTTGTCGATAAACGCCTTTGCTCTGTCCGCATCCCCTTTGATTTCAAAGGTAAAAATAGAACCGGCGCCGTTCGGGAAAAACTTTTCGTAAAGTTTGTGGTCGGGATGGTTTGCAAGCGCCGGATGGTTAACCGATTCAACTTCCTTGTGTTTCGAAAGATATTCAACAACTTTCAGCGCATTTGAAACATGGCGTTCTACTCTTAATGACAGCGTCTCAAGTCCCTGCAGGAACAGGAAGGAGTGGAACGGACTGACTGTCGCCCCGGTATCACGCAGCAGCGTAACCCTTACCTTAATTATATAAGCAAGATTACCCACTGCCTCGGTAAACACAACGCCGTGATAGCTTGAATTCGGTTTTGAAAGACCGGGGAATTTATCATTGGCAGCCCAGTCAAAATTGCCTGAATCCACAATCACGCCGCCGATAACTGTTCCATGGCCGCCGATGAACTTAGTTGCCGAGTGTATGACAATATCGGCTCCGTGTTCAATCGGCCTGAATAAATAAGGTGTCGCAAAGGTATTGTCCACAAGCAGCGGAATACCGTTTTTATGTGCGAGTGCCGCTACAGCGTCAACATCGACGATGGTCGAGTTGGGGTTGCCCAGCGTTTCAATAAAGATTGCTTTTGTATTGGGCCTGATTGCGTCTGCAAAATTCTGAAGTTCACTGCCATCAACAAAAGTTGTTTCAATGCCGTAATCAGGCAGTGTATGCGCAAGAAGGTTGTACGAACCGCCGTAAATGCGTTTATCCGAAACAATATGATCCCCTGCAAGCGCTATGTTTTGTATAGCATAGGTAACAGCTGCTGCTCCCGATGAAGTAGCAAGTGCGGCTGCGCCGCCTTCAAGCGCTGCTATGCGCTGCTCAAACACATCCGATGTCGGGTTCATCAGCCTTGTGTATATATTGCCGCCTTCCGACAAATTAAATCTGCCGGCTGCCTGCGCTGAATTTGCAAAAACATAGGATGTTGTCGCGTAAATCGGCACTGCCCGCGCATCTGTTGCGGAATCCGGCTTTTCCTGCCCGACGTGAAGCTGCAAGGTTTCGAACTTATATTTTTTATTTTCATTAATCATTTTATGATCCTTCTTTCAATTTAATTAATTATTTTTATTGTAGACAACAGAAAGCGATTTTTGGGCATCTGCACATTCGCCCGTTTCGCCAATTGTTTCTTATCATATTGTTGAATTTCAGGTACATATGATCGCCCCTTTCCAAATTCTACTATTCCTACTGAAATAGTATGTTTTGATATTACAACACAAATTCACGTTTGTCAAGAGTAAATTGTAAAAAAATAAAATTTTTTTACAATTTTTTACAATTTATCGCCAATTAACATGGCTGATCTATTTCTGTTATAAAAATTAAGATGTATTTTTAAATAAATTATGGTAAAATAGTAGAAATCGAGACAAATGATTATCTGCAATCTTTTATTGAATTTATAAATTTCTTAAAAATCGGAGGGTTAATCATGCTGGCGATTATAAAAAAACTGCAAAGCCTGGTTCTTACAGCGGTAATCTTTTTCACAACCGTCTTTTCAACCGGAGAACTTCCAAAATCCGTTATTATGCCTGAGCTAAAACCCAGTGTGTATGGGCAATGGGTTAACCCGTTTATCGGCACGGGCGGCTACCCCTGGGTCAGCGGGATGCTTTTCCCCGGCGCTACAACACCGTTCGGTATGGTCCGGTTAAGTCCGGACACTACCTTTCCCGGCGGAATGGATGTTTTCCCGGCAGGATTTGCCGGCTACTATTATCCGCTTAAACACATCTTGGGCTTTAGCATGACCCGGCTGGCCGGAGCCGGTACGGGCAACATGGAGCATTTCAGAGTAACACCCGCCGTCGGCGATACCAATCCGGCGGACAGGCTGAAAACTCCACTTGTTTTTACCCATGAGAAAGAAGAGGCTACTGCCGGCTATTACGCCGTTAACCTGCCGAGTATTAACTGCATGGCTGAACTGACAGCGACTAATCACGTGGGTGTGCAGCGCTATACCTTTAATACTGAAAAAGACGCGCATCTTTTCCTTGACGCAACCAGTTTCCGGCAAAGTGGAGGAGCGAAAGATGGAAAAATAAAGATCAATCCAAAGACGATGGAAGTCACGGGTGAAGGCCGCGTTTTTAAAAGGTCTACGGACACATCCGGCGGGCTTAAGGGATATTTTGTTGCACGTTTTAATAAACCGTTTAAATCCTACGCAACCTGGAGCAACGGCGTCAATGTCGCAGGAAGGGCGTCGGCGGCGGGCAATGACGCGGGCGCGGACCTCAACTTCGGCAACATTAAGAATCAGCCGGTTGAACTGGAAATCGGCATCAGCTTTGTGAGCCTCAAAAACGCGAGACTCAACCTTGATAAGGAAACCAAAGGGCTTGATTTTGAAGCCGTCAGGAATGTTACCCGCAAAACCTGGGATACGGCGCTTTCCAAAATAAAAATCAAATCCCCTGACCCTGCAATTAAAACCAACTTTTATTCAGCTCTTTATCACGCCATGACAATGCCCACCGATTTTACCGATGTGAATGGACAGTATCTCGGCTTTAAGGATCAAGTTTCAACTGCTAAGGGTTTCACCTATCGCACTGATATGTCTTTATGGGATACATTCAGGACGGAACACCCGCTTCTTATTTTAATAGCGCACAATATACAATTGGACTGCCTCAAAAGCCTTGTCCGCATGACGCGCATAGACGGAGCTATTCCCCGCTGGCCTTCGGAAGCTGGCGAAACAGGCTCCATGTTCGGCACACCGACCGACATGGTTATTGCGGAAAGTTACCTCAAAGGGATTAAGAACTTCGAAGTCGGTGAACTCTATGCAGCCATGAAAAAAACAGCGCTTGAAACAGTGCAGGGCGGCGGCGGACGCAAAGATATTCAATATTTAAACAAATACGGCTATGTTCCCGCGGATTTGGAGAACATTTCTGTGAGCAAAACGCTTGAATTAGCCTGGGCGGACGGCAGCATAGCCCTGCTGGCAAAAGCGCTGGGCAAAACGGAAGACGCCGCGTTATTTACCGAAAAATCCATGGCATATAAAAATATTTGGAACCCTGCGACAAAATACTTTCAGGGAAGATATGCCGACGGCACCTGGCAAACGCCCTTTTTGCCGAACTTCCTCAGCTATTATGATGAGATTTTACCCAAAAAGGTTTCCACGGCTTACTGCGAAGGCAGCCCGCGCCAATGGAGATGGTCGGCTCCGCTGGATTCTGCAGGGTTGATAGGCCTTTTCGGCAGCAAGGACTATTTTGTAAGTGAACTCAATACGTTCATGGGCGATGCAAGCAAAAACCGCTCCGATATTGTTCCCGGTTCGGGATTTTGGATTGGCAACGAACATGACATGCACGCGCCATACCTTTTTGATGACGCCGGACGGCCAGACCTTACACAAAAATGGGTCCGCTGGGCACTTGCGGAGCGGTTCAGTGCCGACGCAAACGGCATTGACGGCAACGAAGACGGCGGAGCGCTGAGCGCATGGTATGTTTTATCCGCAGTAGGACTTTACCCTGTCGCCGGGTCGGACCGCTACTGGATAGGTTCACCCAATGTTGACAGCGCAAAGTTAAACCTCGGCGGCGGCAAAACGCTTACCGTTATTGCTAAAAACCAGTCTGCGGATAATATCTATGTGCAGAGCGTGACCCTGAACGGCATGAAACTCAATAAACCGTCAATCGTACATTCACAGATAGCAAACGGCGGAACTTTAACCTTTACAATGGGCAAATCACCCGCTGTAAACGGAGGGTTTTAAATAGCCGGGCCGTAAACTTCAGTTATAAAACAAAAGGCGCAGAATTGAAATCTTCTTCCTGATTTCGTTCCTGCGTCTTTTTTCTGCTGTAAACTTTTGGATTCGGCGGCTTTCGGGTAACGGGATTCAGTCTGCCCCAAGTACCGCGCTTGCGGATGTCAATTTCACGTTTTTTACGCTTTGGCAGTTTTGCATACGGTGTGAATTTTTCCATTTCATAATCTCCTTTCTTTTACTTAATATATCATATTACTATAAAAAAATCCAGCATAACGCTTATTTCACTCACTCGTTCATATTTCAACAAATTCATTTGACTCAAATGACTGTTTGGTATATACTTTCTTTCGAAATCACATTGAAGGGAAAGGTTAAAAACATGAAAAAAATATTATCGGTATTCCTCTCCGCGGCTCTTATTATTTGCTTTGCATCTGTCGCTTTTGCATCTGACGCAGCGAAACCGGATTACACGCTGAAGTTTGATGCAAGTGGAAAATTCAAGATTCTTTTCTTAGCCGATGTACAGGATGTCTATCCGTTTAAGGATGCTGAAGTTGCGTTTATCAATGAAGTGCTTGACAATACAAAGCCGGATATCGTCGTATTCGGCGGTGATAACATCGTCTGCTCCGATCTTAGGGCTTATGACCAGCTTCTCAATCCGCTTGTAAAAAGAGGCATTCCGTTCACTTTTGTTTTCGGCAATCACGATGACGAATGCTCGGATTTAAATCCGGAGCAAATGCTAGCTGAATACCAAAAATACCCCGGCTGTTTGGCTTATGACGCAGACCCTGCATTGCACGGCTGCGCAACGCATAACCTTACAGTAAAAAGTTCCAACGGTGCAAAAACGTCTTTCAACCTTTGGCTGTTCGACTCCGGTGCCTATGCGGATTACGCCAAAGGTGAAAGCGGCTACGACTGCGTAAGAAAAGACCAGATTGACTGGTACAAGGCCAAGAGTGCCGAGCTTCAAGCCGCAAACGGCGGAAATCCTGTGCCTTCGCTGGCTTTCCAGCACATCATTGTCGAAGAAGTTTATCAGGTGCTTTATTTTAAAATGCCGAACCTTGGTAAAGCCACAAAGAATTTCTGTGACGGTACAAGTTACGGTCCGGTTGCGAACTTAATCAAACTTGACGGGATTCTTCAAGAATCCCCCTGCCCTTCTCTTGACAATGAAGGCGAATGGAACGCGTTTATCGAGCGCGGAGATGTATTAGGCTGTGTAACCGGCCATGACCATGTCAATTCATTTGTGGAGCGTTTCAAAGGGGTTGACATTATTCAGTGCCCGGGTGCCACATACAACTCCTACGGCAACACTGATGTAAGAGGCGGCACGCTCTTCACAATTGAAGAAAGCAATCCGTCGGTATATAAAAGAGAAGTTGTCACAGCAAGCAGTCTTGCTGTCAAAAAAGGCAGCAGTCTCCCAGGACTTAACGACATCAGCTATTGGAATTATTATTTCGCTAATATAGAATACAAATTTCTGTCTTTCCTGACTAAGTTGATCTGACATCATTAACAGTTTGTTTGCTTACAGAAGCCCGCTCATTACGAGCGGGCTTCAATGCATCTATTTAACTTTTCCGCGCAATGTTAACCGTTCCGATAGTTCAACGGCGAAACGCCTTCAAACTTTTTAAATGATTTTGAAAAATAATTGCTGTCATTGAAACCGCAGCTGAAAGCGATTTCGGTGATTGGCAGTGTTGTCGTTTTCAGGCTGACTTTAGCCTGTTCAATTCTTATTTTATTCAGATACTCATTAAAACCCCACCCTGTTTTTGCTTTGAATAACTTTGATAAATAGGAACGGCTGATATAAAACATTTGAGCTATTGTTTTTTGATTCAAGTCTTCGCTGAAATGCTCAAAAAGATACATTGTTATTTCATCAACAAGTGTTATTTCCTTTTCAAAGTCCAAATCATTCTTTAAATCCCGTAAAAAGCCTACAAAAAACTCAAGAATTAGATTTTTTAAAATCTCCGATGAATACTTATCATGCAGATTATATTCTATTTTAATCTTTTCGAACATACCTTTTGTGAACTTCACTTTGTCACTGTCAAGTTTTATTGCTCTTTTGTACAGAATGTCATTAAAATCGGCCGCCAAAGCTAAATTCATAAAATTAAGCGGGATTGTTAACATGAGGCTCTTGCATTTATATGAACCGGGTAACAGTTTGTGCTTAAACCCATTCGGTGTAATAATCATATAATTTTTATGAAGTTTATATATTTTTTCTTCAATATATATTTCACACTCGCCTGACTGTAAAAAAAGCAATTCCACATAATTATGGCTGTGCGGTTCATTCGTTACAGCAAATTCACTCTCAACCGAGTTTTCGTGAATATACAATTCATCTCTTTCGTTCACGGGCAAAACCTCCCCTCCATAATTATATTATAAATAAATGGACAAAAAAATCAAGAAATCCCGGTTACTGATTAAAAAAATCAAGGTAATAACCATCTCAATTCATTATACTGCATATATAAAACACTGTACATGGAGTTTAACAAAAAACAGGAAAAGTTGAGGGCAACAAATGAAAAAAATTATTACATTTCAGGATGAATGCAAACATCAACTGATGAAAAACAACAAAAAGAATTTTTCGATTACAGTGGCAACCGTTTTCGCCGATGCATTAATTAATATAAGTATCGCATTTATTATGAAGTATATTACTGACGCCATGCAAAACAAAGATTATTCTCTGTTGCTAAAAGCTGTTATTATTTCATTAGTCGCGGCATCTGTAGCGATTACTTTCAGCATCGTTCAGAAAACCTACCACAACAGATATCTAAAACACGGGCTTTCACAATTTAAAAGGTTTATCTTCGAAAAATTACTTGAAAAATCAATCGGTGAATTCGCCAAAACATCTTCTGCAAAATTTATATCGGCATTTTCAAATGACCTCGGGCAGATTGAATCCAACTATCTTGCCGCAAATATTCAATTTTTCTATCAATCATCGATGCTTGTCGGCGGAATTATTGCAATGGCGGTTATCAATGCCCAGCTGATGTTCTGTGTAATGGCGGCAACCATCATACCTACGGTTGTTTCACTGATATACGGCAGAAAGATGACCGCAATGGAAAAACGGACTTCCTCAAAAAACGAAGGCTTTGTTGACCAGATGAAGGACCTTCTCAACAGCTTTATCGTTATCAAAAGCTTCCAGGCGGAAAAGGAAGTGATGAATCTTTTTAACGACAATAACTCCGAACTGGAAGAGGCAAAAAGGAACCGTCGGGAAACAAGCGACAAAGTCGGTATTATCAGTACGGCGTCTCAGATGCTTGTTACCATTGTGCTTATCTGCCTGGGCACCTATTTAGTGTTTAAGGGGAGGATGACCATCGGCTCGGTTCTCGCGTTTTACCAACTACAGAATTATGTACTTGGACCGTTAACCAGACTGGTTCCCCTTTATGTTAACAGAAAAGCCGCGGTTTCTCTGATTTACAAGCTAGCCGACGCTGTTGAGAAAAAGGATGAAAACGGGTCCAAACTCATAAAAACTGACAATCTAGAAAAATCAATTTCTCTTCGTGATGTCAGCTTTGCCTATGAAGAAAACAAGGATGTGTTAAAAAACGTATCTGTTGATTTCATTAAGAGCAAAAGCTATGCGATAGTCGGCGGCAGCGGCAGCGGAAAATCCACATTGCTTGGTCTTCTTCTCGGGCACTTCAGTGAGTATGACGGAAGCGTACTGTTCGACGGAAACGAGCTCAAAGATATAGCACTTGAAAGCCTTTATGATATTGTTTCTGTTGTTCAGCAGAATGTTTTTCTTTTTGACAGCAGTCTAAAAAACAACATAACTATGTTCAAAGATTTTAACGACAGAACATATGACAGTGCGGTTGAGCTTGCCGGTTTGACAACACTTGTAAAAGAAAAAGGCGACGGTTACGATTGCGGCGAAGGCGGCAGAAATCTGTCGGGCGGCGAGAAGCAAAGAGTTTCCATCGCCAGATGTTTGATTCGGGAGACGACTGTTCTGCTTATGGATGAAGCAACCGCTTCGCTTGACAACTCAACGGCTTACTCGGTCACAAGTTCCATTCTTGATTTGGTTGGGTTGACAAAAATCATCGTTACGCACAAACTTGAGGAAAGTATCATGAAAAAATTCGATTATATTATTGCAATGAGCAATGGGACTGTTGCCGAGTTAGGAAATTTCGAAGAGCTTATGGAACAAAAAGGATATTTCTATTCACTGTTTAATGTATCTCAATAGCATTGGGCACACATTTTTTAAGAATAAAAGAACACCAACCGTTCATTTGAATTTGGTTGGTGTTCTTATTTATTGTGAAATCAAAGAGCTTTCCCTGTTACTCACCCGAAAAACTGTCTGATTATCAGTGTTTTAACGCAGCCGCCCCAGCCGGTTGAGGGGTCGGTGTTTCGGATGCGGACATAGAACTCGTTCGTTACACCATAATCGCCGGGAACGAAGGTGAGAAAGATATTATTGCCGCCCGTTCTCGGGTGGCTCGGGTCAATGAGCGAGTAATCATTTGTTACAGTGTAGTTAACGCCATCAGCGGAAACATCAACAAGATAGTTTGACAAGACCTCCAATGTAAAAGTTGGATTTGAAAAATCAGAAAGTTTGAATTTATAAACAATTTCTGATGCGCCGTCCGCAAAACGCAGAGAATCGTTGGCACTTGCCGTATTTTTAAAGAGATAGGCGGCGTCCATATTACGGTTGTCGGCCGGAATAACCGTTCGGCTCGGCACTTTCGCGTTTGAAATATCGGTTGCATTGGTTGACCAAGTCACCTTGACCGTGCTTTCTTTGACGGAGCCTTCAAACTGCACAAGCAGAGAAGAAGTCGAAGCATCCCATTTGAGGAAGGGAATGATAGTTTTACCTTCCCGTGTCACCGAAACACTTTGCGGATACATTCCCTTAGCGCAAACAAGCCGCGTTGACAAATCGGCAAGCGCCGGCCCCGTCATGGTGAAACAAGTGGTATCGGCCGTTTCCACGGTGCTCCCCGCAAGCTTACCGCCGGTAAAAGCGAGGCGCGGAACGGACAGATCCAACCCTGAAATATCACAAAGCAGCGCGCTGCCGTTTTTTTCGACGGTTGCCTTGCTGAGTATGCCGAGATTGCTGTCAAAGATATCGATGAATTTGCCTTCGATGGCTGCTTTTTTATTAAAGGCGTGCGCGCTGACGATGCTGCCGCGCTTTATGCTTATAAGATTCTGCTTGTTATAATTGCTTTGGGTGAAAGAAAGCGCATATTTGACCAGTGAGCGCATCAGACCCGCTCCGCCGATGGTGGAGGTCAGGTAAGCGGGAAAGCCGAAAGCCAACACCCTGCCCTTGCCTGCTCTTTGGTTAATACCGATGCTGTCGGCTCCGGATTTAAGCACCGTGTTGATATTGCCCTTAAAAGAAGCGTTGGATGCGGTGTCGCTGAACCGCAGACGCATAAAACCGATCTGTGCTTCATCCAAAAGGTTCAGCCTGCCGCCGACCCAATTAAAAACATTCGGAATAGTTTTAGGGGAAGTCACTTCGATATCCGTTAATCCGAGGTGACAAAAGAGATTTTTCAAAGGCGTCCCCTGCGGTGTCCACCATTCTCCCTGCGAATTTTCCACAGCGTCATGGCCGCCGATATATAGAAGTGTTCCGCCGTTTTTCACCCATTCTGCAATTGCTGTATTTGTCTGCTCACTTGCAGGTTTCATCATTTCATAGCTCAATATGAGCACATCAACATCTGCAATATCCGCAGCCGTTTTGATAAAATCAAGTGATTTGATTTTTAACGGAATACCGTCTTTAATCAGCGGTATCGAAAGACCTTCCACTGCCTGCAGCGGCTGTTTGGATGTTTTTTCGTCATGCCAGGACATGGTGTCCGAAATACCCAAAGCAATACGCGCTGTCCCCGCACTAAGCTCAGATGCTTTGCCGGAAAGCTGTTTTAAAGCCGAAAACACATTCAGCTGTTCGGTTTTATAGGCATCCGGTGCGGCAAGAAAGCTTCTGTCCGGCCAGGGCAGCACTTCAAATTTATTGATTTCCGGCTGCATCAGGGATGCCGTGACAGTCTGGCGGTAAAGCAGTTCATAATCCGCCCAGCTGAGGTCCGGGTTATCCGCTTTCGAGTCCGCAAGGGCATAATAATCAATCCCCTCCACCGTATCCATATAAGATGAATATTCGAGCGCCGCATAGGAATAAACATCGGTTTGGCTGAACCCGTTATATTTCAGGCTCATGCGCGCCGTATCGCTCCATGTCTGGCCGATAATGCCGTCAACCAGCGGAGCGTAACGGTCGATACCGGCGGTAATGCCATAGTTGTCGTAATTCACGGTGCTGTGCGTTGCGATAACTATTTTTGTATCCGGACAAATCGCCTTAACCCGTGCACTGATTTGCGTTATTGCTCTTTCGAACAGATGCACAATAAGCTGTGAAGTCTCATATCTTGCTAGCGGTGATGAAGCGGGATCTTTCCACTCTTTGCCGTAAAAGGTCTGCCATTCGGCTTTGAACGTGGTTGAATAGCAGCCGTCATCAAAAATCTCGGGCTCCTCAAAGGCTATCATACCCGGCGTTTTTATTTTGATACAGGCTTCAAGCTGATTGCATAAATAGTTGATAAATCCTACCGTCGGAACCATATAAAAAACACTGTTTGATGAAGGATGGTTCAGCAGACTGCCGTCCTTGCGCATCTGTATCTCATCTCTGTGACCCGGAGGCGCATCCACATATGAGGTGTCCGCACGGTTTATCGCAACCATCATATCAATTGTGTATTTATCGCTTTGCTTCACCCAGTTTGCATAGTTAACCGGGTCGAGGGTATACACCATCACACTGTCGGAAGGGATGTAGAGCGGTTCGGTGAAGCCTCCCCCGGTTTGGTAAGTCGTCACGGGACCTTCGAAAAACGTTGCCGGAAAAGCCTGTATCACAGGTTTTTGGCTGCCGAAAAAGCCAAAAAATATAGAGTTGATAAGTGCTGCGGCGGCGGTT
>CAYNMU010000048.1:2022-16452 GCA_964398395.1 uncultured Eubacteriales bacterium | reverse complement strand
CATTCGCTATTGTTTTTTTCCTTTCTGTAACACATCAATTGTAATCCTACACTGCATGTTCTATTGACATGAATTCCGTTATAACATATTATTAATCTGGTATTATAACGTTGGTAATTGAGAGGAAATATTATATGACTACATTAATTGCACTGTATAGCAAATTCTACATTGGACTTATGGCTTTTTTACTGATGCTGTTCCCTAATTCCGGAAGTCTGCAATTCAATTATCTGGTACAAACGAACAGTACGGATATCGCTGCGCCAAAGATAATCAGCGCTATAAAGGAAAAAGATGTTGATGCGTTGGAAGCGTTGATGTGCCAAAACATCAAGGAGAACGTGAACAATCTTCCGGAAGAAATCAGTAAATTAATGGATTCCATAGACGGCGAGATCATTAATTCTTCCTGGAAAAACACGGGTAATTATAATGAAAATCGTGGTAATGGCAAAGCAATTCTTCAGGTTAATTTGGACATTTATCTTACAACATCTACGTCTACATATTATTTGGGTATAATGTGGGAGACTGCCAATAGTTTTGCAAAAGAAGAAGCAGGTATTCGGGGTATAGGATTAATGGTAGATGGTCGTATTTTGGCTAAAATAAATGCGACCGAAGGTATTGGAGAATGGCATGATTGAACTGCAGCCCCCAAGCACCCTCTGAAACGTGGGGTGCAACACTTATTCCTGTGTCAGGGTAAATGATAAAATTCAGAAAGTGGTATCATTATGAAAAAAATAGTTTCATTATTTATGGCACTCGTGTTGGTTGGTTTGATGTTGGTACCTGCTTCGGCGGCACCAAAACAGGAGAAAGCAGTCAGAATTTACTTCGAAATGCCCGTTGGTATGACCAGCATACCTTTCGCCGGGCTGCCGGACTTAACCAGGCTCACGTTAGTGCTCACCGACGATGCCGGTTTCACAAAGCGTTTTCTGTTGCCCGATCAAAGTGATTTGTATTATTTTGTCTTTTCCGACGCGGAGGGCACCGGGGATTTGGAGGTCTTCGTCTACGAGCCCGATTATATCAGTGTTTGGGCGCAATATGAAACGAAGAACGAAAAATATGTGGCCAATTATCTATCCTTCTCAAGTTACCCAAGCTCAAGTGGCGCAAGCTCCTTTATGTGGAATGGTGAGTCCGCTTGGACTTCCGAGATGCTGACACCGACGCAAACAGTTACCATCAGCCAAAAGCAGGAAGCAAAAGGCTTTGTTTTTAAGGCGCCTGTGTGGGGTTGGTACAGCTTTAACATCACCGGGGACACCACGGGGCATCCTTATATTGAATTGGCTCGAGGAAAACCGCTTGGCGCACCAAATTTTCATGCGTTGGACTTTACTTGTTCGTATGCGCATAGTATTTCGGTACAACTCAACGCCATGGAAACCTTTATAGTAGCGGCATCCACACTGGGTGGCCACTACACCGGGAGCTTCGATATTACCGCCGCACCAGCCGTGCTCAGCGTTGCGAAAGAAACCATCAAGGTACGCTATCATGGAATTGTTCCATGGAGTGAGATTCTCGAAAACACCACCTATGAACCCAAAGACCTAAGAATTGACCTGGGCGATGGCGGTGCATCAACGATAGTCGGGGATGGATGGAGTGCTCATCAGCGCGGTGAATACCCCGTCACTATTTTGGCACCTTCTGATACCGATGTGGAAGCCAGCTTCAATGTGAAAGTGGAATACGATCTGCTCCAATGGTTATGCGTCATTTTCTTGGGCGGTTTTGTTTGGATGAAATGGACCAACTATACTATGTAGCCCTTGAGTTTGCTACAACACGGGGTGTTTCCCCGTATATTGATTATAAACAGAAATAAAATTTTTTATCCTCACCGGGTGGATTAACAGCCAAGGACGCGCAGGAGCTTTTGACAAAGCCGTAAAAATACGATAGATTTAAAGCCACACAGTTGCGATAAGTGCAGTTGTGCGGCTTTTTTGCTTTTGTTTTGATAAAGCTGAAAACAAGAGCGAGCCTGAACGAAAAAAACGAAAGAATAGCAAGAAAAACAAAGAAAACAAGAGATAAATTAGGATATTAAAGCAAAAAAGCTAAAATTGACCTTCTCTGACCTTTGACGAATCTTTCGGCATGGACTATAATTTAAACTAAGGTCAAAGAAAGTCAAAGACTAAAAAGGACTGATTAAAAATGAATCTTAGCAGTAACATTACAAATCTGATTCTGCAGATGCTTGAAAGGGACGGCTATACCGAGATTCAGCGCAATGAACTGGCTCAAAGTTTGGGTTGTGTACCCAGCCAGATAAACTATGTTATAGCGTCACGCTTCACGCCTGAGCAGGGTTATATTGTTGAAAGCCGCAGGGGCGGCGGAGGTTACATACGCATCAGCAGGGTTAAGTTGGACAGAGGCGCAGTGATGATGCATGTTATTAACACTATCGGACAGAGTCTAGACGAAAAAACCTGCCGTGCTCACATACTTAACCTAACCCACCAAACCGTTTTGGATACTCTAACGGCAAAGTTAATGCTTGTCGCGACGGCAGATAATTCGCTAAGGTCACAACCGCCGGAAATCAGAGATAAAACCAGAGCAAATATTTTAAAGAATATGCTTTTAACAGTAACTTGAATATATCACTTAATAAATCAATAAAAAATTAGGGGGGGCAATATTATGTTATGCCAAAATTGCGAAAAAAACGAAGCGACAACTCATATTAAGCGTGTTATTAACGGAGATACCGCGGAAAGCCATCTTTGCTCGGATTGCGCTGCACATTTGGGCTATGGGGATTTTTTCTCCGGATTTGGGTTAAATATCGGGGATATTTTCGGCGGATTTTTGGAAGCCGGCTTGCCCGGTATTGGGGAGACAAATGTGAAGCGTTGCCAAAAATGCGGTTGCTCATTTGAGGACATTGCGCGTGATGGAAAATTAGGCTGCGCTGAATGTTACAATACCTTTTATGACAAACTTTTGCCTTCGCTCCAAAGAATTCATGGCAGAATTCAGCACAACGGAAAAATGTCCGATTCCTGCGCAGAGGAAGTTAGAAAACCAAACCGCTTGGAGCAATTAAGGGAAGAGATTAAAACGGCAATTGCCGAGCAAAACTTTGAACTCGCCGCAAAACTAAGGGACGAAATCAAAGAAATGGAAAAGGAGGGTTAAGCATGAACAAGTGGTATATTGAAAAGGGTGAGCAGGGAGATATTGTCTTAAGCACCCGTATTCGCCTAGCAAGAAACCTTAAAGAATATCCGTTCCCCGCAAGGCTTGATGCCAAAGGCAGGCAAACAGTCAATGAGCTTGTGCGCGACGCGCTGCTCAGCGATAACACCGGCGGGTTCAGCTACCTTGAAATGAAAAGCTTAAACCGCTCGCAAGCTGTTTCGCTTGCGGAAAGGCATCTGATAAGCCCCGAATTTGCAAGCTCCGGTGAGGGGCGGGCCTTGATGCTGACGGAAGATGAATCAGTAAGTATTATGCTCTGTGAGGAGGACCATATTCGACTGCAGGTTATGAAAGCAGGGCTTGCTCTCAACGAGGCATATGAAACTGCGGACAAAATTGACAGTGCGTTGGACAGCAGATTGCAGTATGCCTTTGATGAACGAATCGGTTACCTAACACAATGTCCGACAAATTTAGGGACTGCTATGCGCGCATCTGTTATGCTGCACCTTCCGGCACTTACCCGTGTCGGGCAGATAAATCGTTTGGCATCCTCCGTTTCAAAACTTGGTTTGACTATTAGAGGCGCTTACGGCGAAGGATCTAGCCCCAAGGGTGATATTTATCAGCTGAGCAATCAAATAACCTTGGGTATAACAGAAAAAGCCGCCTTAGATAATCTGCACTCAATATCCGTTCAGCTTGTTAACCAAGAGCGCGAGGCAACAAAAATAATGCTGAAAAACCCGGAGGAAAACGACAAGATATGGCGCGCTTTGGGAATTTTGAAGACAGCAAGGCTTTTAAGCGGCGATGAATTTATGGAATTTATTTCTTTGGTGCGATTGGGCGCATCAACGGACATTATAAAGATAAACTTGGAAAAGCTCAACGAACTGATTGTTAACATGCAGCCCGCAACAATTAATGCGCACGAGGGGAAAAGCCTCAGCACAATCGAAAGAGATACAATCCGCGCGCAAGCCGTTCGTGAAGCGCTCAAGGACATCGGTTAAAACTGTAGGGGATGGGTCATCCATCCCGCAAAATCTAATTTTGGAGGAATCATAATGTATAAATTTACAGGATTTACGGAAAAAGCTAGCATCACCCTCAACGCAGCAATAGACATTGCGGAAAAAATGGGACACACCTATATAGGCAGCGAACACCTTTTAGTAGGACTTTTGAAAGAAAACAGCGGTATTGCATATACCGCGCTTTCCGAAAACGGTCTTACTGTGGATAAGGTTGAGAACGCAATAAAAAGCAGTGCCGGCATTGGTGAGCCAAGTGACCTTACGCCAAATGATTTCACGCCTCGCTGCAAACACATCATTGACATGGCAATCGCTCAGGCAAGGACTATGGGGCACTCCTATGTGGGTACAGAGCACCTTCTGATTGCTATTATCAAGGAGGGTCAAAGTGCGGCTATTAATATTATGACGCAGTTTAACGCACTACCGCAGGAAATACTGGAAGATGTAATCGCCGCCTTGGGCAACCCCAACCCTGGAACAAGCGGTGAGGCGAAACCCAACGAAAAATCAGGCACACCGATTCTTGACCAGTTCGGCAGGGATTTGACAGAACTCGCCGCTAAAAATATGATAGACCCCGTTATCGGCAGGCAGAAAGAAATTGAGCGGGTTATTCAAATTCTAAGCAGGCGTACAAAGAATAACCCATGCCTTGTCGGTGAACCCGGGGTAGGCAAAACGGCTATAGCCGAGGGGCTCGCGCTTAAAATAGCCTTTGGCGATGTGCCGGAAATGCTCAAAGATAAACGAATAATTGCTTTGGATATGACAGGTATGGTAGCAGGCACAAAATACAGAGGCGATTTTGAAGAACGTATTAAAACGGCGATTGAAGAAGTTACAAACGCGGGTGATATTATTCTTTTCATCGATGAATTGCATACACTGGTTGGCGCAGGGTCAGCTGAGGGTTCGGTGGACGCCGCAAACACTTTGAAACCTTTCCTTTCAAGGGGAGAAATTCAGGTTATCGGTGCAACAACTCTCGAAGAATACCGTAAACACATTGAAAAAGACGCCGCCCTTGAACGCCGTTTCCAACCAATAACCGTTGGTGAACCGAGCGAGGAAGAGGCAATTGAAATACTGAAAGGTATCAGGGATAAATATGAAGCACATCACAAGGTGAAAATTACCGATGAGGCTATCATAACAGCCGTTAAAATGTCCTCCCGTTATATCGGCGACAGATACTTGCCTGATAAAGCGATTGACTTAATTGACGAAGCGGCATCAAGAGTAAGGCTGAAAGAATTTACAGCTCCGCCGGATTTAAAGCAGCTTGAGGATAAAATGAAGACAATTGCTGAAGAGAAAGCAGCCGCTGTCAATTCACAGGATTTTGAACGAGCCGCGCAATTGCGTGACGAAGAAAAGGAACTTTCGGCAAGGCTGGAAGATGCAAAAAACAGTTGGAAAGAGCAAAGTTCACGCATAACAGGCGAGGTTGGTGAGCAGGAGATAGCGGAAATAGTATCGTCTTGGACAGGTATCCCCGTTGTTCAGCTGACTCAGGAAGAAAGCGAGCGGCTTTTACACATGGAAGATGAACTTCACCGCCGAATAGTTGGGCAGTATGAAGCAGTTTCTTCTGTTTCAAGGGCAATTCGAAGAGGCAGGGTAGGGCTTAAAGACCCAAAACGCCCGACAGGCTCATTCATCTTTTTAGGTCCGACAGGTGTTGGCAAAACCGAGTTGTGTAAAACTCTTGCTGCCGCAATGTTCGGTGACGAAAATGCGATGATAAGGCTCGATATGTCCGAGTATATGGAAAAACATACTGTTTCGCGTCTAGTCGGCTCGCCTCCCGGTTACGTCGGTTACGACGAGGGCGGTCAACTAACCGAAAAAATTCGCCGCAGACCGTATTCTGTTTTACTTTTTGATGAAATTGAAAAGGCGCATCCGGATGTCTTTAACATTCTGCTTCAAATTCTTGAAGATGGCATTCTCACAGATGCACAGGGCAGACGGGTTGATTTTAAAAACTGTATTATTATTATGACCTCAAACATAGGTGCTAATCTAATCTCCAAGCAAGTCGGCACATTAGGTTTTTCCGGTAGCGAGACTAATGGAGAAGTTAAACAAGCTAATATCCAAGAAGTGGTTTTAAGTGAACTGAAAAAAGCCTTTCGTCCCGAGTTCCTTAACAGGGTGGACGATATAATAGTATTCCATCAGCTTAAAATGGAGGATATTAAAGAAATTGCGCGGCGTATGCTGGCAACCCTTGCAAAGCGTGTTGGCGAAATGGATATTAAAATCGAGTTTTCCGAGGAAGTGGTGGAAAAAATCTCGATTTTGGGTTTTGACCCCGTTTATGGCGCAAGACCTTTGCGCAGAGCAATTCAATCGCAAATTGAGGACAAACTCTCGGAAGAAATGCTTGAAGGTAAGCTCAACGCAGGTAAACTCTATGAATGCAAGATGTTAGACGGAGAGATAATTTTTGAGGGAAAGGCTTAAAATTTGATTATGCGCAATTTAAATCCCTTCATGGTGTGAGCTGTGGAGGGATTCGTTTTTGCCCACTTGTAATATCCCGTCGTAAATGGTAATATGCTGTTACAATCAAATTCAGGAGGAAAAGTAATGGCGGTTATCTTTAAAAAAATATGCTCCTATTTTCTTGCATTTATAACAATGATTTCCACTTTCTTCGGTACGATTTTTCCGCAAATTAAAGCATTAACCAATTTGAGTTTTGGCACATCCGAAGCTCAAAAAGTAGACCTTTACCTGCCAAAAACTAACAAATCAAAATGCACAGCAGTTGTTGTGTTTATCCATGGCGGCGCTTGGAGCGCAGGAGATAAAGGTGATTACAAATCCGCTTGCGAGCGTCAAGTAAAAAACGGCTATGCCGCGGCATCAATTAATTACAGGATGCTTGGTGAGGGCGCAACTTGGAAGGAAATGCTGGAGGATATAACCTCCGCAATGCAACTCGTTAAAACGACAGCTGCAGAAAACGGGATAGTTCTTAAAAAAGCCGGGTTAACAGGCGGTTCAGCAGGCGCGCACTTGGCGATGCTGTATTCCTATAAAAACCAAAGCATATCTCCCATTGCAATTGTATTTTGCGGTGACCAGTGCGGGCCGTCAAACTTCCTTGATATTAATGTAGCGGAAGGAAGCGCAGACCCCGCTTGGACATATGATATATTATCCGGCTTAATCGGCCAAAAACTGGACAAAACAACGTTTGCCGGTTTAACGGAACAACTGCGGGCAGCTTCGCCGGTTACTTACATAACAAAAGATTCTCCGCCCACCATCGTTGCCCACGGCTTAAAAGACGATATCGTGCTGTATTCACAAGGCACGGATGTTTACAATACTTTCCTTGCAGCCGGTGCGGTGTGTGAGCTTATTCCGTATCCGAATTCCGGTCACGGGTTGGACAGCGACCCCGATTGCAGCAAGCGCTATGACAGTCTATTTAAAGAATATGAATTAAAATATTTCGGGTACTAATATTTGATCTAATCTATGCATGAAAAGAGACTTTTATGAGAACAGGAATTTGCACAACCGATTTGGAAACGATGCCGGCTGAAAAGCTTTTCACGAAGCTTAACAGTTTGGGTACAATTGTAACACAACTAAGCTTTGCTTCGGTGGAAGAAACTGGTTTTGTGCCGGACGGCAATATCGAAATCCCCGAATGTGTTGACAAAAGTGTTTTGGAACTCATTAAGGCATGCGCTTCAAAATGCAATGTGGAAATAGCCGCAGTAAATGGCACCTTCAACATGGCACACCCGGACGCGGATGTCAGAAAAGAGGGTTTGCGTCGCTTTGAAGGTTTTGCACAGGCTCTCACCTTTCTCGGTTGTGGAATGATATCGCTTTGCAGCGGCACGCGCAACAGTAAATCGCTCTGGGCACCGCACCCGGAAAACGGCACGGAAGAAGCATGGCAAGATATGTTCGAAACGGTTGCGGCGGCAGTTAAAATAGCTGAACGGTTAGATATAGTGCTCGCTGTCGAAACTGAAGCGGCCAATATAATTGACACGCCCGAAAAAGCTCGTAGGTTAATGGACGAAATAGGTTCGAAAAATCTTAAAATGATTATGGACTGCGCAAACCTTTTCCATATCGGCGAGGCTCACGCTGGGAATGTACGCACGGTTATGTGCCACGCCTTTGAGCTTTTCGGCAGGGATGTCGTTATTGCGCATGGCAAGGATATCAAGGAGTCAAACGGAATTGAGTTCTGCGGCACGGGCGAAGGCATAGTTGATTTTGAATACTTTGCCGAATTGCTTCGGGATTATGGTTATAAAGGCGTTATGTTTTTGCACGGTATATATGAGGAAAATAAATTGCCTGCGGCTTTGACATTTTTCAATTTTATAGATAAACAGGTCTGTTCTCAATAGTTATCGCTATCATTTATATTTTCAGTGCAACAACCAAATTGATACTTTCTAAGCGGTAGAAGCGAAAGCTGAAACCGCTTTTAAAATTAATTATTGTAAGCATATAAAAAATGTGATAATATTGAATATGAAAAATACTGTAATAAAAATTTGAGTGGGAGAAGATAACATGAAAAGAATTATTGAGAATTTATTAAGAGCTTTTCTAGCGGGTGTCATGGGGTTTGCACTTTTACTAAGCCTTGCAGCTTGTACAGAAAAACGAGACAATAATACAACCGCAGCAGAAAGTACAACAAATTCTGCTGAAAAAACAACCATTGCCGAAGAACCAAAGTTCGATACAATTACACTTGGTTCGTATCCTCAGCAAAAGGTGACGGATTCCGCCATAAAAGCTGCGCTGAATTTAAACAAACTTTCAGCGGATTTGACTGTTAGTTACGGCGGAAGTAAGTATAAAAAGGTTATTTTAACAGAAGACAGCAATGGGTTTAAAAAGAATACAGTTTACTGGTTTAAAATTGAACCAATAAAATGGAGAGTTCTTTCAAACACCGAGGGCATACTTTTTGTAATGGCTGAGAAAATTTTAGATAATAAGGTCTATAATTCAATTTCTGCGCCTACAACATGGGAGACATCTTCTTTGCGCTCTTGGCTTAATAATGATTTTTACAATGCTGTTTTTACATCCGTGGAAAAGGCTCTGATTAATGAGAGCGTTGTTGTTAATGAAGACAACCCAATTTTAAGTACCGAAGGCGGAAATGATACAAAGGATAAGTTGTTTGTCTTATCGTTTAGTGAAGCAATATTGGCTTTTAATGACGGCGGATTAGTTAGCAGTTCTCCGAACAGTCTGCTTCAAGCAAAGGGAACCGACTATTCAAAAAGTCAAGGGATTTGGGTTGAGACATATGCAGGAGACCCAAACATTGGTTATAGTGTTTGGTGGTTGAGAACGGTCGGCAACACAGAGAGTAAAGGCAGTGTTGTCGGTGCAGATGGGGTGCCTGACTGCACACACTCTGCAATAATTGATGAAGCCTTTGGCATTAGACCTGCATTCAATATCAATGCTTCCTCAGTTGTTGTTACACGAGGAATTGCAGAATAAACAGAACTAATTAACAAGAGGGTTTTTGTCATGAAACTTACCATTTTAGGAACCTGCTCCGGTACGGAACCTTATCCGGGCAGGCATCACACTTCCTTTGTGATTGACTACAAAGATAATTTATATTGGTTTGACGCGGGTGAAAACTGTTCCTACACAGCTTGCTGCATGGGCATCGATTTGATGAAAAGCAGGAAGATTGTCATTTCACACACGCACATGGACCACGTCGGTGGGCTTGGTAATCTCATGTGGAACATCCGAAAAATGAACGAAATTACAGGGAAATTCAAAAACCACGATTTGGATGTGTTTATCCCGCAAATAGAAGCTTGGAACGGCTTGCGGCAAATGCTGTCATTTTCCGAAGAAGGCTTCAAATGCAATTATCATATAAACGCACAGGAGTACGGCGATGGCGTTCTTTTTGAAGAAAACGGCTTTAAGGTAACAGCTCTGCACAACCGGCATATGCAAAAGCAACGCTCTGCGGGTGACCGGTGGCGTTCGTTCGGGTTCTTAATCCAGGCTGAAGGCAAATCAATCGTTTATTCCGGCGACACGGGCGGTATTGAAGACTTTGCGCCTTTACTCATGCCGAAATGCGATATACTTCTAATGGAAACAGGGCACCATAATCCTGTTGCCTTTGTTGAGGAAATATCAAAAAGATCGGACTGCCCCGGGCAAGTGCTTTTTATTCATCACGGGCGGCAAATTCTCGATAATTTCAATAAAGTTAATCAAGAAATCAAAGCAATTCTTGGCGGAAGGGTTACAATATTAAATGACCAAACAGTACTGGAAGTCTAAAAAATTCGAAATGTGGGATGATCAGTTTTAAACAAATCAAGCGGAATGAGTTGACAGATTTAAAATCGGGTCATTAACGGGTTAGTGCCATGAATTTCGTTTATTACATAGCAAATGTTACAAAAAAGTGTAAAAAATAAAGCTTTTTATAGAATATATATTGACTATTTTGATTTATAGTGATATATTTATTTTGGCAAAATGAAATTTTAATATAATGGATCTTTGATTATTTAGGAGGTATCATTATTAAAAGACTTAAGAAGGAACTTAGCTGGCTTTTAGTGTTAACATTGGTAATTTCAAGTTTCAGCCTGGGATTTGGGCAGGTAAAAGCAGGGGCAGCAACGGATGCAAACGGTACAGGTGTTTTTCGTTTAGATATTCAAATAGCCGCAAATGATAACAGTTGCAGCGGAAACAATTCAAAGGGTACAGACTCTGCTTTCAGGTTGCAACTCTTGAATGCTGCTGGCGGTGTGGTTAGCGCAACCCCAGACGGCGCAATAACAGGCGGCGCCACTGCAGGCATTGGCGGAACAAATTCTTTGGAAGCCAATACAACCACATCATTCACTTTTAACGGAGCAGCAACCGGAGCAAATGTTAATGTTGCTGTGCCATCGCTTGCCAGTTTGGCTATCAATAAAACAGTAACTCAGGTTCAGCTTGTTTGTACAACCTCTACAGACGACTGGACTTTTAACAATGTTATTCTTTATTATTCGACCGATGGCAGCTCAGGCAGCTGGGTAGCATTAACCAGCGGTGGTACGGTGCAGGTATCCAGCGCAGGCTGGACTGGCACATGGACACTGGGCAATGCTTTTACAAGCACTTATGTTAAGACGCTTACATTTAACCCAAACGGTGGCAGCGGCGGCGGTACCTGGGATGCGATTGCCGGGCAAACTATTTCAGCCCCCACAGTAACAAGGCAAGGATATGCTTTTGCAAGCTGGTCACCTTCAGTTCCGGTAAGAATGCCTAATTCAAATACAACTTATACTGCTCAGTGGACACCGTTAGTTTCAACGATTAAATTTGATGCAAACGGAGGAGCGGGCGGTACCGGACCGGTTTCAATGACTATAGGTTCTCAACTAACCGCGCCGTTGGTTACAAGAGAAGGGTATACATTTATTGCCTGGTCACCTTCAGTTCCGTCAACGGTTCCAATTTCGGACAGGACATATACCGCAATTTGGCTTAAAGACGGTGAACTGAATGAAAACACTTATAATGTTATATTTGACCCCAATGGCGGCATCGGAATTCCACCATCACAAAGTATAGTATTCGGCCAAACTGCAGCTCTTGCAGGCAACATTTTTTCAAGAACAGGTTACACATTTTTAGGATGGGCAGCATTAAAAGCGACTGCTGATGCCGGTGATAAAGACTATATAGATGGCGCAAACTTAACAATGGGTGCGAGTGATATTACTCTTTATGCTGTATGGAGTCCTAATCAATATTTGATAACATTTAGTGCAAACGGAGGAACGGGCGGCAATAGTGCTTTAATGATTTGCGGGGAGAACCTGACTGCACCGGTTGTTACGAGAACTGGCTATACTTTTTCCGGGTGGTCGCCAATTGTGCCTGAAAAGGTGCCTTCCGAAAACACAACCTATACAGCACAATGGGCAGTAAATACATATACAATTGTTTATGACGGAAATGGCTCAACAGGCGGCTCAACAGAGAACTCTTTGCACACATACGGTGTTTCAAAAGCACTTACGGCCAACGGCTTTACCAAGACCAGCTATCGTTTTACTGGGTGGGCAACCAGCGCAGCAGGTTCTGTTGTTTATGCAGATATGCAGAGCGTCAGCAATCTGTCAGCAACAAACAGTTCAATTGTGACGCTTTATGCAAAGTGGAGCAACAGTTACACGATTACATTTAATGCTAACGGCGGTACGGGCGGAACCAGTACTTCAATGACCCCCGGAGCGGCACTGACTGCTCCAACGGTCACTAGAACCGGCTATACGTTTGCCGGTTGGTTGCCAACCGTTCCGGCAATTGTACCGGAAGCAAATACTACATATACCGCACAATGGACTGCGAAAACCTATACCGTCACTTTTGACTCTCAGGGCGGTTTGGTCTCGCCGACAACAGTAACAGTCACTTATGCTGCAAAATACGGTGATTTGCCAACGCCGACAAAATCAGGTTATGCTTTTTTGGGTTGGTATACACTTTTGTCCGGTGGTACAAAAGTTTTAAGCACAACTACCGTAACAATAACAGCAGCGCAAACACTTTATGCAAGGTGGCAGGATAAAAATATTTATTCTATAAAATTTGACGCCAATGGCGGCAGTGGGACAATGGCAGATCAATTAATACAATCAAGTTATTCTGCTGCACTTTCTTTGAACACATTTTCAAAAGTTGGATACACTTTTGCAGGTTGGGCAACAACATCCGGTGGAGCTGTTGCTTATGCAAATGGCGCTACCTACATAATGGGAACAGGTAATACAATACTTTACGCAAAGTGGGCAGCAATCAGCTATACGATAGTGTATAATGGTAATGGTGCCACGGGCGGTTCAACCTTAAGCACTTCGCATATATATGATTTAGCAATGAATTTGAGAACCAACGGCTATTTCAAGACTGGATACAGCTTTTCAGGTTGGAATACCGCTGCTGATGGAAGCGGTACATCATTTACTTTTGGACAAAGTGTGATTAATCTTACATCTACAAACGGAGAAACTATTACACTTTATGCGATTTGGACTATTAGACAATACTCTGTAATCTTTAATTCCAACGGTGGTTCTCCAACTGAAGCTATTAAACAAGACTACAACACATTGGTGAATCAGCCGGCAGTGCCAATAAAGGCGGGGTATATATTTGGCGGGTGGTATTCTGATTCTTATTTTTCAGAATTAGTTATGTGGCCATATACCATTGGAGCCGGCGATGCTACCCTTTATGCGTCTTGGTCAGAAACTCAAATTATGGTGACTTTTGATGCGAACGGCGGCAAGGATGGAATGAGCGCTGCAATGAATAAAGGTGACCCGCTTACAGCACCAACGGTTACTAGAACAGGCTATACTTTCACCGGATGGCTGCCCTTGGTGCCGGCGACTGTGCCAGATTTCAGTACGACTTATGTTGCTCAATGGAGCAAAAACAGCTACACAATCATTTTCGATGACAATGGTGGCATGGGCGGGACAATTACATCAATGGAATTTGGCTCTGAACTAATCCCTCCAACAGTTACAAAATCAGGTTGCTCATTCACCGGTTGGTCTCCATCCGTGCCGTCAACAGTACCTGCTGAAAATGCAACGTATACAGCTCAGTGGAGTACGCTTGCAACAGTTAATTTTTCTGTAAACAATGTAACGGGGTTTGTAGGAGAAATTATTACTTTAACTGTTGTAATATCGGAGAATTCGAATGTCGGTGCGGGCGGGTTCAAGTTACCCTATGATTCAAATTTACTTGAATATGTTCCCGGTTCTTATGTGAAAGGCGAAGTTTTTACAGATGAAACTGTTATGGTTAACACAAACACACCGGGAATAATAACTTTGGGATTTTTCAATGCGGACCAAGAACCGTTAATAGCCGGAGGCAACATTTTAACGGTAAGTTTTAAAATCAAAGAGGCAGCTGCAAATAAAACGATCAATACGGATTTTAAAGTGGATGATTTATCAAAAATAAGCGGTGAAAAATTAACATATTCCATATATCAAGGTACTATTACAACGGGAGTTATGCTTGGCGATGTAAACGGTGACGGCATAATAAGCCCAACCGATGCAATGCTGGTCATGCAAGCCTATGTCGGGAATATTGTTTTGACCGAAAGTCAAATAGCAGCTGCAGATGTCGACAA
>CAYNMU010000048.1:0-1922 GCA_964398395.1 uncultured Eubacteriales bacterium | reverse complement strand
ATGTCGGGAATATTGTTTTGACCGAAAGTCAAATAGCAGCTGCAGATGTCGACAAAGATGGGATAATAAGCCCAACTGATTCCTCGTATATATTACAGTATTATGTTGGGTCGAGACTATCGTTTTAGGTTCAATTTGGTAAAAAAATAAAACTATTTGTATTTTGATACGCAAAAATCATCGGAATTACTTAAGAAAGTCGTGTATCCCTGCTTTTTGGTCAAGTAGGAAAAGCAATTTACGGAGGAAAAAATGAACCCTTTGATTGGAATAAAAAAAATTGCTAGTTGCTTTTTGGCAATAGTAATGTTTGCAAGTATTATACCGTTTTCTTCAACAGTGTACGCAACAGACCCGTTGCAGGTTACTGTCAGCAACGCAACGGGAGCAGCAGGCGACATCGTTACCGTTTCGATAAGTATTCCTGCTGATTCAAGTCTTGCGTCAGCGGGGATGCTGCTGAAGTATGATAACACAAAGTTAACGTGCTCAAGTGCAACTAAGGGACCAATAGCCGAAGGTATGCTGTTTTCAAATTTAACTTTTGCGGTGGATGGCAACAATACAACCATTAAGGCAGGCTATGCTTTTTTTGATGAAGACGCTGACGCAGATACATGTATAACGCAAGCCGGAGTATTGATGAATGTCAAGTTTACTGTTAAATCAGGCTGGTTTGGAACAACAAATTTATCTTTAACATTTGAATCCTTTAAAAATGCTAATGCCGGAAATATTTCCCATGTCATTTTGCAGGGCGGCGTATCCGTTCCTTTGCCGGTTTATACAATAAAATTTGATGCAAATGGGGGAATTGGCGGAATAATCGGTTCAATGAATCAAGGAGCGGCTTTAGTAGCACCTGAGGTTGCAAGAGAAGGATATACATTTACGGGTTGGTTGCCGGAGGTTCCCGGTACAGTACCCGGGGAAGATTCAACTTATACTGCGCAGTGGAGCATTAATAGTTACACAGTTAGATTCGACGCTAACGGTGGCATTGGTTTTGCTAACGCTATATCGCAGGACTATGGAAGCAATGTTGTTTTGCCAATGGAAGGTTTTACTAGAACATGGTTTACTTTTTTAGGATGGAACACTTCGCCAGATGCAACAACCGCTCTAGCTTATTTTAATATTCCCGCAGTCGATGTTACTCTGTATGCTGTTTGGGAAAGAGTGCCGGTTACTTTTTCAGTTAAAGACGGCGAAACAACAATAATCGACCGAAACGGTCATTACATCTATGGTCTTACACCGGGAATGAAAACGAGCGAGTTTGAAAACGAGTTTGTTCAGGTTAACGGTGACGGAGACATAGTCTTTACTTATCCATCTGGCAGTTTTGGAACTGGAACAAAAGTGGACATCGTTGACAATGTTACAAATGAAGTGAAAGAGACTTATTATATTGTTATTTTCGGTGATGTAAACGGAGATGGAAATATTGACAGTATCGATGCGGGAACTATGGTTGATGTTGAAAACAAATCCATAACTTGGAACCCTTCGGCAGATGCAGCATTTATTAAAGCGGGCAATGTAAATGGGGATGTCAATGTGGACAGTTTAGACGCCGGCATTGCGGTTGATTTTGAAAATGAAATGATTAACATCGACCAGATCACGGGTTTACAATCACAAAGATAGGTTTCGAGTGTTGATTACTACTACCAAATTTGATATGTAGATCACATTTTGTGATTTTTCGGTAGAAAACAGACTGAATAAGAGAACCATCCGCTAAAGCATTATTGCTTTAGCGGATGGTTCTTCATTATATTTTGACCACTTATCTCAGAAAATAATTTATCGGCTTTTAATATCAATATACCCGACAACATTGCACCCTTGCTTTGCGACAAGTGCTTTTGTCTTGGCTGCGCTTTTGCTCGAATCTCCGCCGCCGGAAGTCAATATGA
>CAYNMU010000047.1:0-17822 GCA_964398395.1 uncultured Eubacteriales bacterium | reverse complement strand
TGCCGTACAGAATGCCGAACAGTTCACCAACATATTGGACTTCATGGACAGCAAACACCAACACCGTTTACAAAGTAAACCATATGAAACTAAATGTAGCCCAAGATAATTGGGATCTTGCCGAGCAAGAAACATTATATGGTACTACCGACACGTCAGTAACCGCTTCGCACAAAGCTTACACGGGGTTCTACGCTTCCACGGATGGTGGAGGCAGTGATTCTGGGACTATAAATGGAAATGGTAGTACTGTTCTGACACAATATTATCGTAGAAACTTCTACAACATTACATTTAACGCTGACGGCGGCACCGGCGGTGCAGCCGCAACATCAATGATTTACGGCGGAGCACTTTCGGCACCATCGCCGGGCACAAAAACAGGCTATACCTTCATAAGCTGGTCCCCGTCTGTTCCATCTACAGTACCGGCAGTCGACACTACCTATACAGCTCTGTGGGCCACCAACTCACATCAGTTGACGGTAGATCCCAACGGGGGCGTATGGTCGGGGTCGGGCAGTCCGCAAGGCTTTACACAGAATTACAATACAACCAAAACAATAGGTTCCCCTGACGCAAGAACTGGCTATGCCTTCACCGGTTGGAGTTTGTCCGGTCAAGGTACATGGAGTTCACCGACCTATACATACGGGCCAACCAACTCTTCGACAGCAACTTTGACGGCGCAGTGGACCACCAACTCCCATCAGTTAACCGTTAATCCAAATGGCGGCGTATGGTCGGGGTCGGGCAGTCCGCAAGGCTTTACACAGAATTACAATACAACCAAAACAATAGGTTCCCCTGACGCAAGGACGGGCTATACCTTCACTGGCTGGAGTTTGTCCGGTCAAGGTACATGGAGTTCACCGACATATACATACGGACCAACCGCCGGCTCGACGGCTACTTTAACAGCGCAATGGACCACCAACTCACATCAGTTGACGGTAGATCCAAATGGCGGCGTATGGTCGGGCTCAGGAAGTTCTCAAAACTTTACGCAGAATTTCAACACAACCAAAACAATAGGCTCCCCTGACGCGAGGACGGGATATATCTTTACCGGCTGGAGTTTGTCGGGGCAAGGGTCATGGGACGGATCGACATATACATACGGACCTACCAACGCTTCAACTGCAACTTTGACGGCACAGTGGACCAAAAATTCACATAAGTTGACGGTAGATCCAAACGGAGGCGTATGGTCGGGATCAGGAAGCACGCAAGACTTTACACAGAATTACGAGTCTACAAAAACGATAGGCGCCCCTGACGCAAGGACGGGCTACGCCTTCACCGGTTGGATTTTGTCCGGTCAAGGGTCATGGAGTTCACCGACATATACATTCGGACCTACTGCAGGTTCAACGGCAACTTTAACAGCGCAGTGGTCTTTAAACAGCTATACAATCACATGGGATCCGGGTGCCCACGGCACGGGCGGTGGACAAAATACATGCAACCATTTTGCAACACCCACGCAGATGACAGTGACCCCGAACACAGGTTATCATTTTGTTGCATGGACGCCAACAATAGTTGCGGCAACAGGGGATAAAACCTATACAGCAACATGGGCAATAAACAGCTATACAATAACATGGGCACCGGGTACCCACGGCAGTGGCGGAGGAGAAAACTCGTGTGACCATTTCGCAACACCCACGCCGATGACGGTGACCGCGGACACAGGGTATCATTTTGTTGCCTGGACGCCGACAATAGTCGAGGCAACAGGGGATAAAACCTATACAGCAACATGGGCAATAAACAGCTATACAATAACATGGGCACCGGGTACCCACGGCAGTGGCGGAGGAGAAAACTCGTGTAACCATTTCGCAACACCTACGCCGATGACGGTGACCGCGGACACAGGGTATCATTTTGTTGCCTGGACACCGACAATAGTCGAGGTAACAGGGGATAAAACCTATACAGCAACATGGGTAGCGAACAGCTATACGGTAACCTTTGATGCCAACGGAGGCAGCACGCCTACACCCGAATCGAAATCCGTCACATATGACAACACATACGGCACCTTGGCAACAACATCGTTAACCGGCTATACTTTTACGGGGTGGTGGACGGATGCTTTAGGTGGAACAGAAATCACATCCTCAACAACGGTTGCAATAACAGGACCACAAACACTTTACGCACATTGGTCAGCGAACCACTATGAAGTAACCTTTGATGCCAACGGAGGCGGCACGCCTTCGCCTGAATCGAAATCCGTCACATATGACGACACATACGGAACCCTTGCGACAACTTCGTTACCCGGTTACACTTTTACCGGCTGGTGGACGGATGCTTTGGGCGGAACAGAAATCACATCCTCAACAACGGTTGCGATAACAGAAGCACAAACACTCTATGCACAGTGGACAATAAACAGCTATACGATAACCTTTAACACAGTAGACGGTTCTCCGGTTGAGACCATTACAGGCGATTATGGTTCAACGATTTCGGCTTTGGCAAACCCGACAAAATTTGACTTCGCTTTTGTCGAGTGGGACCCTGCAATTCCTCCGGCAATCCCGGTTGGAGATCTTACGATTACAGCTGAATGGGTTGCGCTTGCGGATACAAATCTTGACAGCGAGCGTACGGTCCTTGATGTTCTGATGATTTTGCAAACAGCGTCGGCTAAAATAACATTAACCAATGTTCAAACGTTGGCTGCTGATGTTAACCGAAGCGGCACCATTACAGGTATTGACGCTCTTATGGCATTGCAGTTTGTGGCAGGAAGAATAACACATTTTGATAAATAAAAGAATAAGTATATTCTTGATGTTGCATTACATTGTCAACTATTACTGCCAAGCAGCAAATTAAAAATTGCAGTTCTGATTTTGAAATAGTTTTATAAAGTTTTACCCCCTGGTGTAGTTATAATTCTACAACAGGGGGCGCTTTTTCTCAATGTCCGTTTTTGGGGTTCGGTCCTTAAAGCCGAGTAACATTATTCGGGGCGTTAAGAGCCGATAAGGTTATGCATTGTAAATGCATCAACTTGTCTTTGATAGTGAAAATGGTTTATTGAAATGTCAGGGCAAAGAATATAAGGAGAATGCATGTATTATTATTTACTTTTTTAAATGATTGATATACAATTGAACTCACAGGTAAATATTTCAAAAACATCACCGTTTGAAAGGAAGTATAGTATATGTTAAAAAAGTTAATCTCCTTTGTTTTGGTGAGCTCACTTCTAATAGGAAACTTCACACTTGCCGCAAGCGCTAAATCCAGTGTATTTACACAAATAAACCTGAAGACAGCAAGAGATATCGCAACATTTTATTTGGCAACGCTCGAACCGATTTCAATTTTTGCTAATTCCGAGAGTGGTAGCGATAAAGCGCGGCTGGCTTTATCTGCCGGTGAAAAAGATACGGTCAAGCTTGGCAGCAATTTCAAATTGCTTGATACAAAAACATTTTACAACGCAAAAGATGAAGCGGCTTTTTACAATTTTAATTATGAAAGCACTGCTCAGGAAAATTTAAAAGGATACATTACGGTTTCCGTCAACTCCGATCTGCCTTATGTGATGGATAACAAGCTTTCGCCGTCACCCTTTGATGATACAAATATTGCGAAAACTTATTACATCAGCCCATTGCTGTATTTTAACAAAATGGCTGACGGAACATATGTGAACCAGTCCGGTGAGAAGGCTGATATCGGTCAGGTTGAAAACAGTTTTAACGACTATAATCAGTATCGGGCGGATTTATTTACGCAAAACCCAGCGTTTATTCAAGGGGTTGCTGCCGAAAACATTCAGACGCTTACGGCAATAAACGACATAAAAACAGCAGACTTTTGGTCTAATCTCAGCTTTGAAAAGATTAATGACTACCTTCTTGTTATACTGAATTACTTTATTGACAGTGTCTGGCATACCGGGAACATTGCGCAGATTAACGCCGCAGTTGAAGAAATTATTAAAAATCATGCAGGTGCAGGCTATTCGGTCAGCTTTGCTTCTGTGGTAGATAAAAACTTCATGGTTCCTCAATACCAGTCCTATTATGAAACAAATGTCGGAGACGGAATTTGCGGCAAGGCTTCTTCTATGATGGCGTTGGCTTTTTACAGGGACGGCAGAGGGTTTTCTAATTTGCCGGATGATCATACGATGTACGCCGAGCTGAGTGCAATATATGATGATATGACGCAGTACTTTTCGTTTTTCTTCGACAACACCTATGTGAAAGATGAAATCGGTCTCAGCGAAAGCTATGAAATGATGGGAACGCTGGATATGGGGTTAGCCTATTACCTTTACAGCAAAGGGTATGTTGATGCAGCGAAAAATGTGATTGACAATGCTTGTTTCAGCATCACGATGGTGCCGGACGCTCTCAGTAACACACTGATGACTATACTGAAAGTTGCCATGTCAAAATGGCTTCATGATAAAACATACGGAAAGCTTACGTTTATAACCGCTGTAAAATCAAAGACAGATGACATAATTATTAACACTTTGAAAAAGGGTGAGCCGGTGGTTATCGGTTCTCTGGCGGCAATCGGCTGCAACTGGTATTCCAACCACTACTTTGCGGGCGTGGGTTATTATAAAATGGAAAGTGATGTTAAAATCGGTAGCAAAACCGTATATAAATTATACAAGGAATATGTTGAAGTGTATGACACCTGGGCGCATGACAGTTCGGTAATGAACTGGACAGTTTTCAAAAGCACAGCGCTTTATTCGTCTACATCTTTGGCGGATGTTTAAGAAAACGACCGGTTTTTGTAGAAAAATTGTGTTGACTATTATATGGCGTGTCGGTAAACTTGAACAGGATTGCATATTGTCAATCCGCAAAATCGGTTAGCAGACACAAACGGTATTTTCGGATGATCTGATCATATACAGCGAACAGCAAAAAATAAAAATGCAATATTTTATTATAAATAGAAAGCGGGAGTAATATGATTAACATTACTGTTTGGAACGAAAGCACCCATAAAAATGAGAGAGGAAAAGCATACCCCGAAGGAATGAACGCGGCAATCAAAGAAATCTTTGCCGGCAAAGGGGAATATTCCGTTACCTGTGCTCTGCTCGATGACCAGGACCAGGGTCTGCCCGATGATGTGCTCAACAGCACGGATGTTTTATTTTGGTGGGGACACTGCAGACACGGTGAAGTAAAGGACGAGTTGGTTGACAGAATTTGTAAAAGAGTAGAGGCGGGTATGGGGGCTGTCTTTCTCCACTCCGCACACTATTCAAAGCCCTTTACCCGTTTAATGGGCACATCCTGCGGTCTCAGCTGGCGCGAGAAAAAAGGTGAAGGCGAAAGAATTTGGATAACCAACCCGTACCATCCGATTGCGCAAGGGGTAAAAGAAGGCTTCAGACTCGACGGCGAAGAAATGTACGGAGAGTATTTTGATATTCCGAAACCGGATGATGTTATTTTTACCGGATGGTTTTCCGGCGGAGAAGTTTTCAGGAGCGGCTGCACTTTCACCCGCGGGCAGGGCAGAATTTTTTACTTCCAACCGGGTCACGAAACATTCCCGATTTATTACAATGATAATATCAAGAAAATAATTGAAAACGGTGCTTTATGGGTTTCCAAAAACAACAGTGAAACAATTACTTTCAAAGCAAATGACGACTGTATTCACAGGCCCGTTACGCTTGAGAATATCAGCCCGCCGCGTGGGTTAAGAAAGCTGTTTAAATAATCAATAATTTTATGTAAAGCATTGGATTGCCGCCGAATTTTTTGGAGGGAAGATCTATGGAAAAAAGCAGAATATTTCTTCCGCTGCTGGCAGCAAGTATTATCATAATCGTCATTTTTTCGGGCTGCGCAAAGAAAACCGTTGAAACGGTTACAACAACCGGCACAACAGCTGCATCAACAGCAGTTTTGACCACAGTAAAAGAGACAACGCCGCCAACCACCGCAGCCGCAGTGACAGCCGCCGCCAATGTCTACCAAAATACCCAATACGGTTTCAGCTTTACTTTACCGGAAAGCTGGAAAGGTTATAAAATTATTACCGGTAAATGGGAAGGTGTCGGTTTGTTGGATTCTGCCAGCCGGCAGGGTGTGGAAACCGGTCCGATAATCAGCATTCGGCATCCCCTTTGGACATCTGCTGACCCGCGGCAGGATATACCGATTATGGTGTTTACGATCGCACAGTGGGAATCGCTGCAAAGGGAAGAGTTCAGTGTCGGCGCGGCGCCAATGCCGCCGAGCGAAATTGCCCGCAACGCCAAATATGTCTTTGCGCTGCCGGCGCGCTACAACTATTCGTTTTTGACAGGGTTTGAAGAAGTGGAAACTATTTTGAAAGGGAATCCGCTGAAGCCCTTTTAAACACTTTGATTTTTAAATTTTATTGATAGATTGTGAGGAAACATCAATGGCAAAAAGAGACTATTTAGGAACTCCCGTCGAAATGAAGGAAACGCTGCAGCGTCTTGCCATCAGGCAAATACGTGAGGAAAATCCGGAAAGAGTGAAAGCTTTAGCAGGTCTGCCAAAGACAGAGTTAAACGCGGAACAGATTAAACGTCTGCCGGATTTTTTAACAGCCGGAATGATTACCTGCGTTTTTGAAGATGACAAAGCAGTGCTTTGGCTCGGCAGCAGCGAAGGGTTATGGCGAATAAACGAAAAAGAACCCGAACCGCTTGACAGAGTCCAATGTTTCAGGGCTGCTTCCTATATGCTCGACAACGAGGTTGAGGCAGTTGACGGCGACGGTGATAACGGCGTTTTTGTGCTTACTAAAACAAGCGTAGCCCATATAGCAATGAAATTCATGTCCGCCAAGGAAAAAGCCATTTTCCTTTCGGAGGTTGACCGCAAATATGTGCAGCGCAGAGGCATGCTTAGCGGAGCACGGTGGGACAAAAAGAATAACCGCTGGGTTGGCAGAGAATCGGATAATGACGGGCTTTGGACTTCGCTTGTCGCAATGGGCGACATCTGCCGTTATGCTGTGCTGCGTGACGACCCGACAGCGACAAAAGAAGAAGTTGAATACGCAAGAGAGGTTGCAACGCGTTGGACCGAAGCAATACTATTACTGGCTTATATCCCGAGCTGGAACGGCAATGTAGCCTCCTTTGTGCGCTACAATCAACCCGGCACCAACAGAGCAAGCAAAGAATTTTTACTTGAGGGCAGGGAATATAAAATCAACATGCCGGAAACCGGGCCGGTTGACTATAAAGTATCGAAAGTCGGTCCAACCAATCCGGAGGATTGGGCAACCGAAGGTATGCCGGAAATCGTTTTCCGCAATGTCGAAGGGTATATCGCCCGTTCTTACCATGTCAATGACCCGGAAAATGACCCGGTTCCGTTTGGCGACGGCGTATTTTTCCGCAAAAAGTTCAATTCGGACGGCAAGCTGGTTTCCGTACGTATACCAACGAGTTCGGATAAGGGGGATGACCTTCCCGCCCTGCTGACAATTGACAGTTCCAAGGAAATTCCAGAGAGGCTGAGAAAACTCTACACGGATGAAGTCAATCCCAAAACAGGCAAACATTGGGGCGATGACGATATCATTTATAAATGCGACACATCGAACGACGAGCTTGTCGGCCATTACGCCATCTGGCACCTTGCCTACGATATTTTGGGCCCGGAAGACCCAGAGCTTGCCGAAATCATCAAAACAATTACACAGAGGCACGCGAAACACTTTACGGATAACGATTATTGCCACACAGACGCCGGCGGACAGCCGACATCCTGGGCGAGGATGAACCGCGAGTATTATGTCAACGAATACAGCGACGGCTTCCCCGACGCTCCGCTCGGCTTGTCAATTTTATTACAGCTTTACAAGGTTGCCCATCATATCACCGGCGATGAACAGTGGAACACAGAATATCGCAAACTCGCTTTGGATGAGCCATACCGTTTTGCCGACCTGCTCAGAGAACATTTTGAGCGCTATCGTATGATAGCAAAAGACCTTGTCGAAGACGAAGATTCCGATGAGGAGATATTCAACCGTGTTGTAAAAATTATGAATTACTCCGATGTCCGCATGGCTGCTATTTCATACTATACCCTCACGCAGCTTGAAACGGATCCGGTTTTAATGGATAAATACCGGCAGGGCGCCGATTCTTGGTGGGAACTTGAAAAATATGCGAGAGATATTGAATGGTCGCTGATGTACCAGGTCATCAACAACGAAAAAGAACAGTTTGACGGTTTCGGACGCTCGTGTATTGATATGCTGAAGTGGCAGATAAACCGCTATCCCGTCAATTCCCGCGAATTTTTTACCGATAACACCACACGCCCCGACCTGCGCGAGGATGAAGGCTATCTGTTTTATAAAGACAGCCAACTCCCTTATGCTGTTGCAATGGACGAAAGAGGCAGCACCGGAGCAAGTTTTTTTGAGGCGAGGCAGGGCCATATGGGGCGCAGCCTGACAGAGTCTTATAATTTAATTATGCCTTACTGGCTGGCGAGATATAATAAGCTAATTGTTGAAAATGGCAATGACAGCGACATGCCGTTTGATGAGATTTTCAAAGTGCTGGATCAAGAATAATTAATATTATCGAGGAGTGTGTTTGCGTTTGCAAAAACACTCCTCGAAGTAAAAAATTGGGAGAAATATTATTGACGCTGCAAATTTGTTTGATTGTGAGAGAGAGATAGATGGAAGTAAACAAAATTTTACCTAAATCAATAGATGAATATATTTCTCAATTTCCGGCTGATATCCAGGAAAAACTTCAAAAGTTTAGAGCCGTGATTAAAGAAGCCGCACCTGAGGCAGTTGAAAAAATAAGTTATCAAATGCCCGCTTTTTATTTGAACGGGAATTTAGTTTATTTTGCGGCATTTAAACATCATATCGGCTTTTATCCCGCGCCGAGAGGTATCGAAGCATTCAAAACGGAGTTATCTGTATACAAAGGGGCAAAAGGTTCGATTCAATTCCCTTTGGATAAACCGCTGCCCTATGAACTCATCAGCAGGATAGTGAAATTCAGAGCGGAAGAAAACTTAAAAAAGAAGAAATGAATTTCAGCATATTTTTGAGGTGCAAAGTTTATGAGAAGAGAAAGATATCCGACGCCCGATTTTATCTGGAACGCTTTGGCAGATAACCATTTATTAGAAGCGTATGATAGCCGCCCGCCTTATCAAAGGAATGATTATATCGGCTGGATAACAAGAGCAAAACTAGATGAAACCCGCCGGAAACGGCTGCAACAGATGCTTGACGAGCTGCGACTGGGCAATATCTATATGAAAATGAGCTATAATCCGAAAGTTATCAAATGAAAGGACTGCTGTTTTGAATATATATGTTGAATCCGGTTATAATGCAGTTTCCCTAAAAGCAGCAAAGGCAGCAGCCGAATACATCAATAATAACCCTCGGTCATTGCTTTGTTTTGCCGCGGGGGATACTCCCCTTGGTATGTTTAAAAAACTGATTGAAATGCAGCGCAAAAAAGAGGTTGACCTTTCGTCCGTTTTTTATGCTGAGCTGGATGAATGGCTGGGGCTGGGCTATCAGGACAAAGGCTCCTGCCGGCAGGTGATGGCCGACAATTACTACCTGCCCGCGGGTATTCCTGAAGGACGGATTAATATATTTGACGGCTTGAGTGATGACACCGTTGCACAGTGCCGGCAAATGGAAGAATGGATAGAGATGCACCGCGGCATCGGTTTAGCGGTGTTGGGTATCGGGCTCAACGGACACATCGGCTTCAATGAGCCGAACGCCCCCGAAACCAAAGGCTGTTTTACCGTACCGCTTGATGAAATCACCAAAGCGGTCAGCACGAAATATTTCGGCAGAATAACAGCCGTTGAACAAGGCATAACAATCGGTTGGAGCACACTGAACGATTCAAAGAAACTGATATTGCTTGCATCTGGTGCGAAAAAGGCGCATATTTTAAATGTAGCGCTGAACGGTAAAAAAGATCCTTTGATTCCAGCTTCTCTATTACGGGACCATTCTGATTTGACCGCGATTGCTGATAAACCTGCAGCATCTGAATTATAAATTTAGGAGGATTCATATGAGAACACCAAAAGTAGTTTTTATCGGAGCAGGCAGCATGTCTTTCGGCGTACCGACTTTTAAAGACATTTTTTCACAAAAGAGAATGGCGGGCGCGCACCTTTGCCTGGTTGACATTGATGAAGAAAATCTTGACAGGATGTTTGCACTGGCCAACAAGATGAACGAAGTCAGCGGGCAGAATATAACGATTGAAAAAACCACACAGCGCCGGGATGTTTTGGCAGGTGCGAATTTTGTTATCAGCAGCCTCGCAATTGAGCGCTGTGACCTTTGGAAGCAGGATTTTGCCGTCCCAAAAAAATACGGCGTTCGGCATACAATGGGGGAAAACGGGGGCGCGGGCGCTTTGTATTTTACAATGCGCACCCTGCCGCTTGTTCTTGAAATTGTTCGGGATATGGAAGAACTTTGTCCGGATGCTTGGTTCTTAAACTTTTCAAATCCCGAAACAAGGCTGGTTCTCGGTGTCAACAAATATTCAAAAATAAAATGCATCGGCCTTTGCCACGGCATTTATATGGCTCGTTACTCTATCGCAAACATTTTGGACAGGGATTCAGAATCCATTGAAGTTTTCGGCGCCGGCATGAACCATTTCCAGTGGATTACAGCCGTGCGGGACAAGGCAACGGGCGAAGATTTATACCCGGAATTTCTGGAAAAAGAAAAGGATTTCGACCCCGAATTCAACCCGTATTCAAGAAAGCTGCTTCATTATTTCGGTCTTTTTCCGACATGCTCCGATGACCATTTAGGCGAATACCAGGCATACGGTTATGAAGCGGGAGAGGAAGGGTATAACTTTGAAGGCGATGCTGCGAACAGAGTGCACATGAAAAAGGAGATTGCGAAGGTCATTGACGGCAGCAAAGACGCAAAGGAATGGCTCAAACCATCGGGTGAACACGCTGTTGATACGGTTGTTTCGATTTTCTACAACGAAAAGCTGTATCTCCCTGCGGCTATTGTTTATAACGGCGGCGCGATTCCACAGCTTCCCGACGATATTGCGGTGGAAATTCCCGTAACGGTTGACGGCGCAGGGGTTCATAAGACAATTGTCAATAATTTGCCGGAGGGGGTAATCGGTATGCTCAGCATGCAGGTCTCGCCTCAGCGCCTGTCGGTTTATGCGGCTGTCAACGGGTCTAAAGAGCTGGCACTTCAGGCGCTCTTGTGCGAACCGACAATAAACAGCACTTATGCAGCTGAAAAGATCAATGACGAACTTTTTGAAATTAATAAAAAATATATCAAAAAGTGTTTATAGATTTCATCAAACAGCTTTAGCTATGCATGGGAATCCGGAATAAGAAAGACCGAGCCGAAAGGTAAAAGCAGATGAAAAGGAAAACAGGCGAAACATATACGGAGAGGTTTTTATTCGGAGGTAAAGAAAACATCCTTTTAGAAAAGGATTTCGGTATTGTGAACGACAGAATTTCTGCCGGAATTAATTACTCGGAAGTGGCTTGTGTCAGCGGAATATGGTCACCTCCATATGTCAGCTCGGATTTTTTGCTTGAGATGAGACTCTTCGGGGAGAAAGTCAAAACAAGCGAATATGAATGGTATCCTTATGCGGTTACAATCAAAGGTGAGGTTCGAGGCGTAAACATAACATCCTCAACGGTTTTAGTGCCCGGTCAACGGGCGATTGTGACAGAAATAAAACTTGAGAACCGTACAAACGAAGCAGTGACCATGCCGGTTAAAATATCTATAAATGGCGGTCTGGATATTGTTGAAAAATGGGATTTCCAACGCCCGGTGGGCGAAGTCGAAACAGATTCATCTGTTGATAAAAATATACTGATAAAAAAAACAAAAGATTGCTGCTTAATAACGGGAACAGACCTTGTTGAATTGACTTGGTTTGCCCCTGATGCTTATTGCAGCACCGGTATCATATTGGCGGCTGACGGCAATAAAAAGTTTCATATTATTGTTGTTCTCGGGGACAGGAAGAATACCCCGGAAGACTATGAAAAAATAGCCTGCGACCCGCAAAAAGCAATCCGGCAAGCTCGAAAGGATTTTGAATACAGGGCGGAGGATTTGTTTCAAAAACTGCCGGAATTTGATGCCTCTGACAAAAGACTTGTATCCTTTTATAACCGTTCCCTTGTCCACTACCTGACAAACCGATGGCGGGTGCCGGAATTTGCGCTTAATCCTTACTACTCGACCGGCAGCATAAAGGGCGGCTGTCTTTTAAGCTATTTGTGGGATTTTTCCGAAGGCTGGGAGTTGCACCCTTTGTTTGACCCGACGGCTTTGAAAGAACATATGAAACAATATTTGAAGATTGATATAACGTCCTGCTTTAGTTTTGACCCTATTTTAGGTGATGCGGTCGGCCCATGGTACCCCGTCAACCAGGAAAAAATCATTGGGCTGATATATTACTATATTTTGCTTACAGGAGACGCCGCATTTTTAAACGAAAATGTCAATGGGAAAACTGTGTTGGATTGGGCAGTTTACCACGCGGCCTTTTGGGATAAAGAAAGCAGCGAAGCAGAACTCTACGACTACGGGCTTGAAGGTGAGCACCATCTTGAACTAAGAAGAGGCTACCCGTACAACGGCGTTATGCCCGATTTAAATGCGAGGCGGTATCAAGGCTATATGTGGGCGTATGAGCTTGCCGGTATAGCAGGCCGCAAGGCACAGTATCTGTGCGAGCGGGCGGAGAAATTGAAAGCGCTTGTTAAAGAAGGACTATGGGACAGTCAGGGGAAATGGTTTGATTTTATTTCGGAAGGCAAGCGCGATAAGCGTTATACCGTTCAGATGTTTAAACTTATTGGCAGCGGCATTCTTGACACGGAAGAACTGAACGGTCTTTTAAGCCATTTGACCGAAGATGAGTTTCTTTCCCGCTTCGGCTTAAACAGCCTTTCCAAAAAAGACCAGGCATATGACCCTGCCGATATCGACAACGGTGGTCCGGGGAGCTGTTCGGTTTTTCCGCCGCAAATTGTTGAACGTCTTTATAAGGCCGGGTTGCCGGAATACGCTGAAGACATATTGAAAAGAATTCTATGGTGGGGCGAAAGAGTGCCGTATTGGGGAGATTCGTTCGTTGCCGACCATATCGATTACCGCAGTGATACACCTTTACAGTGCACCATTGGCGGCGTAGTAGGCGCACAGATGATCATCTTCGGGATGTTCGGGGTAAGCGTTATGCAGGACGGAAATATTATATTTAAGCCGAATCCACCTTCTTTTTCAAGAGATATTTCACTCAAAGGACTGAAAATTAAGGGCAAAGCATTTGATATTACCGTTACCGGGAAAACATTTACGCTCAGCACAGGCAATATTGCTCAATCGTTCAATGTCGGAGAAGAAGGCTTTTATATTTTTAAAAGCGGCAGCTTTGTCTGCAGAGAAAACAACAATGTACCGGATGATATACAGGAGAAAAATGATGATTAATATAAGCGAAGTTATAAATGCTATGATAAGTTATTATTCTGGTGATACCCGGCGGATAAACCACTTCCTGAAAGTGTATGCTTTAGCCAAGACTATCGGTGAAATGGAACAGCTTGACATAAGAACACAGCAAATCCTTGAAGTTGCGGCCGTTACGCATGATATCGGCATAAAAAACAGCGAAATAAAGTATAACAGCACGGCAGGCTGTTATCAGCAGACGGAAGGCCCGCCCGAAGCAAAAGAGCTGCTTGAAGAGTTGTACTTTGATTCGGATTTAATTGACAGGGTCTGCTGGCTGATTGCACACCACCACACCTATGATGATATTACCGACATCGACTGCGAAATACTGGTTGAAGCAGATTTTCTAGTAAATGTATTTGAAGATGAGTTATCTGTTGAAGCAATTAATAATATAAAACAAATGATTTTCAGGACAGTATCAGGCAGGAAACTGTTAGACGAAATGTACAATTTAATATGAGAAAGGGATGAGCATTAAAATGAAAAAACATGTAAGATGTAAAGTGTGCGGTTTTATCGGCGAAGAAAAGGAGATGAAAACCGTCTGCCCTGCCTGTGGTGTGCCGGCAACTGCCTTCGAAAGTTATAGTTACAATATCAGCGATAAACGTCTGACAATGCTTAACTTCCACCTTCATCCGATTATTGTCCACTTCCCACAGAGCATAGCCTTTCTTTCACTTATATTTATTAGTATTGCCTTTGCAACGAAGGGGACAGTGCGCGATCATTTGATAATTATTGAAAAGTTATTGTCAATCCTTTTGCCTGTATCGGTTTTTGCAGCTGCGGCGGCTGGTGTTTTTGACGCAAAAGCACGCTTTAAGAAAAAATTCGGCCCCCGCTTGAAACAGAAAATTATTATCGGTGCGGTCTTCCTTGTGTTATCGGTTACCGATGCGGTTTTGATTAATCTTGAACTTTTCAGTTTTGGCGGAAGGATTAGTGTTATTGCCTTAAGTTTTGTTTGTTTTGCGTGCAGCGGTTTGCTCGGTAAACTTGGCGGCACTTTGCTCGACGCAAAATTGTCCGGCTGAAAGATTTTTTCAGCCCATGAAAGGATGATGTCAAAATGTTTATTAAACGTTTTTTTTGCATTGCCTTCAGTGCTTTTTTAATTTTGAGTCTTTTTGGCTGCACTTCGAATAACAATGACAGTTTGAACAGTTTAGCAGCGGTTGAAATTAAAGAATACAATGGTGAAAAGCTGGGTTCAATCAATGATTTCAGAGAAAATTCAATTAAGGGTCCTCAAAATGTTGATATAAAAACTTACAAGCTTATCGTTAACGGGCTGGTTGAAAAACCGGCATCTTATACTTACGATGAAGTGCTTTCCAACCGGAAATATACCAAAGTTGTCACTCTTTACTGCGTTGAGGGTTGGGATGTTAAGCTTCTCTGGGAAGGCATTTTGTTAAAGGATATTTTTAACAAGGTGAAGGTCGATAGCTCAGCAAACACGGTTATTTTCCACTCGGTTGACGGTTATACAACTTCACTGCCATTAAAAACTATCCTTGATAAGAATATGATATTAGCCTATAAAATGAATGAGGTTGTTCTCCCGCCCGAAAGAGGTTATCCTTTTCAGCTGGTTGCCGAAGATAAACTTGGTTACAAATGGGCAAAGTGGATTGACAGAATCGAGCTTTCCAACGATGTAAATTATCAAGGTTACTGGGAGCAGCGCGGTTACGATAACGAAGCAAATGTAAAAAATTGATACATTATCCTGCCCGACAACTTGAATGGCTTTTTGCAGGCACCATGGAAGCCATGCCTTACGGAAAGAAAATACAGGCACTTCGAAGCCGCAGACTTGATTAAGCAAGACCAAAGTAAATTTTAAAAAATCTAAAAAGGCAAGTGAGCATTTTTATGTATTCATTATTGATTAAACCTTTCAGTTACTTTATAGCTCTTTGTGTTGCGGCAGTCGGCGCTGTACAAAACGAACAGTATAAGAAAAATATTGGGGATGCAGTCTTCCCGGAAGTCTATGAAGGCGATTTTTACAAAGATGTTCCGTATGACAAGTATTTGGACTATGGCAATGTTGTTCAGCAGGGAACAGTTTATGATATTAGGGATTACGGTGCAGTTCCGAATGATAACACGGTCCTGAACAGCGGCGCAATAAATACGGCTATCAACACCTGTTCGCAAAACGGCGGCGGTACTGTTCTTGTTGACGGCGGCAATTATCGTACAGGCTCCGTTGAAATGAAAAGCAATGTAACGCTTAAAATTGCGAAAGATTCGTCTCTTGTCGCATCCCACACCGGTGCAGATATGAACTTGGGCAGTGTAATATATGCGAAAGACTGCGAAAATATAACAATTACAGGACCGGGAAAAATCTGCGGTGAGGGGAATTACTATTCCCGCAAACCTTTCGAAAAACCGCTTCTTAAAGCGCCTAAGTTTTCTGACATTGCTGTGATGGGCTCGGCATATACAAATCGGGTTCGTGACGGCCACTCAAGCCGGTACGGCGGTATTGCAGTCCTTTCCGGATGCGAGAATGTAAAGATTGAAAACATCGTTTTTGAAAACTCAGCCCACTGGACACTCAAGCTGGAGGATTGCAGCGAAATTTTGGTTAATAAGTTTATTGTTAATAACAACAGGCATATTGAAAATACGGACGGAATAGATGTTTTGTACAGCAGGAATGTCGAAATAAGCAACACTTTTATCAGCACTGCGGACGACGGAATTGTTTTAAAAAACTGGTCAGCCGATAAAATCGTTGAAAATGTTCATGTCTTAAATTGTGAGGTTATGTCCTGCACGAACTCGTTTAAAATCGGAACCGAAACACGGGGAGATATTCGGAATATTTTGGTTGAAAACTGTTCGTTTTTTATGCGTGAGATTTATCCCGGTACGGGTGCCGGTATCGCAATTGAGTCCGTGGACGGCACTAAACTGACGAATGTTACGGTTCGCAATATCACCATGGACAGGGTTGCATGCCCTTTGTTTATACGCTTGGGTAACAGAAACAGGTACCCCGATGCAACATCCGACTTTTCGGGCACCATAAACGGTGTAACTGTTGAAAATATCACCGCGACGAATGTCGAGCGTTCCGCAATCATAACCGGTGTGAAAAATAAGGATAAAGGCACGAATTATGTCAAAAATGTCTCGCTTAAAAACTTTTCATTAACCTATACCGTTGCTTCGATAGAATCCCCGTTATATGTACCATTTCTGCCGGAATATGAAAATGTATACCCGGACAGCGGACGCTTCTTTAACCTTTCCGCTTACGGAATCTGGGCCAGACATACTGACGGTTTAACAATTGAAAACTTCAATGTGAAGCCCCCTGCATATTCAATGAAGCGAAAATTAATTTTTTGGGATGTTAAGAATCTGACTGCGGAGCATTGAATCAAAATTAAATATCAGACATGATTTTGGTATTGAAATTGTTGAAATTCAGGCGTATAATAAATGTAGAGACATTTAACTGTTTAAAGCGTTAAAATCATTTCTTATTAGCAGAATTTTCAAAACAGCATGAATTAAGCGAGCAGATAAAAAGTTGAGTGCGAGGTTGCATTTGGCCGTTTTCCTCGCATATAATAAACAGTAAACCGGCCGGACAAGGTCGGTTTTTGTCTTGATATCTTAATTTGCTTTGAAAGGAAGTAATAATATGAAAAACACTTTTTTACCCAAAACCAAAACAGGCAAATGGTCCGTTTGGCTGCAAACAGTTTTTCTTGCCATTGTGGCTGTTTCACTTTTCCTTGTTTTTGGGGTTAAGGTGCTGTCTTTTGACATTGCACCGACATTTAGCTTCATGGGCGAAACCAGCTTGACATGGTGGGATGCAACCGTATTTATATTAGTTATCCTAAGCCCTGCCTCATTTATCACCGGAATTATTGCATTAGCAAAAAAAGACCGTTCGCTTTCGGTTTATCTTTCTGTTTTTATAGGTTTATGTACTATAGTATTCCTTCTGCTTCACAGTCTATTTATAAGTGATTGATTTACAAAAAGAGTGATTAAAATGGATAAAAGTGTAAAAACAATATTAACGGGGATAGCAATACCGGTCTTTGGCTTAGCTCTTCTGGGTCTTACATTTTTGCTTGATGCTCAGTTTCAGAATTTAATCGACAGGTTCTTCCCGCATTCATACAATATGAATGTAAATTGGTTTCCGCCATTTAAACACATTCTATTTCTTGTTTTGATTATGACTGTTTCATTCTTCATTCTAAAGGCAAAAAAGCTTA
>CAYNMU010000046.1:16737-17922 GCA_964398395.1 uncultured Eubacteriales bacterium | reverse complement strand
GGAATCACCTTGCAAAACCTGACAATTCATAATATTCAAAATTACACCGGCTCGGGGCGCGACAACCTTTCAGCCGGTGCTGCCGCTGCGAGAGCGGGTGTGATGATAAAGGGCTTACCGGCACGTTCACGATTTGCCGTCAACAACCTGACAATCTCCGATTGCGAGTTTTATGACTGCGCCAACGGGATAAGCATTTGGGGATCATGGAATGACCAGCAGAATCCTTGGTGCGAGCTTGAAAGCCAAATCGACCCTATTTACAATAAAGGTGTATTGGTTGAAAATTGCAGTTTTACGAATTTTGACGCCGAGGCGATTATTGTGGGTATTTGCGATGGTGCAGTGGTTCGCAACTGTTCGGCCATCAACTGCTGCCAGGGCGGGACCGCCGGTGACTACTGCAATGCGGCGATGTGGTTTTGGGGCAGTGAAAGCAGCATGTTTGAAAACTGTGAAATCGCCGGGCAGAAGTGTTTGGGTGACGGAATGTCGGTTGACTTTGATTCCCACACCAACAACAGCACATACCAGTATATTTATTCGCACGACAACATCCGATTTATGTGCAACTGCCCGAATTACAGCGGTCAGTTCAACAACACTGTGCGTTATTGCCTTTCTGTCAACGATAATAAAGGCAGAAACAGGGGCGGCAGCGGTAGTATGGAGTATAATTTCAAGTTTTATAACAATACAATTATAAACGGCCATAACTTTTTGTTTGAGTTTAATGACGACAGCACAATAGTAAATAACATTTTTAGCCTTCTTCCGGGGTATTCGGTGAATTTTACTTTAAAGAACAACAACACGCTTGGCAACAATTGCTATTACAACACCTTTAAGCCGCTGATGGATATCAAATCGATTTACGCCAACCCGCAGTTCGCGGGGACTGATTATTCGGATAAAAATAGTTTTGTCCTCAAAAGCTGTTCACGCTGCATTGGCGCAGGGACGCAGGCAGAGGAAAATATGGGAACGCATGATTTGTTTGGTAACCCCTTGACAAGCACCCACAACATCGGCTGTTATGAAGGTCCGGGTGTTGCGGGCAAATATACCTTTGAAAACCCGTTTGAACTGATCAGCAGGTTTTTCAAAGGTACTGCCATTCTCTTAAGCGATTCGGCAGCGCACAGCTGGAGCTGGTTTTTGGAACAGCTTGCAAGCATAAAGTAA
>CAYNMU010000046.1:0-16637 GCA_964398395.1 uncultured Eubacteriales bacterium | reverse complement strand
TCTAAGTATGATAATATATTAGTGATATAAATATAAGCATTGTGGGGAAACTAAAGTTTAAATCAAAAGCAAATGAACCCTTCGTTTTCCGACGTTACTCCGGATTCAGGTAGTAATCTAAGCAAATGCACTATCGGGATTCAGCAGAATTCCGCTCATGGAGCTGAAGCAAAGCCGCATCTCCCAAAGTTATGAAAGGCGTGATGATTTGGCAAAGGACAAAAAAGATGAGGTTAATGCTCAGCCTGAGGAGCAGTTCACAAAAGAACAGGTTGATTATGTTTATCAAAATCGTAGGTATGTTGGGAACAAAGAGGTTGTCGGATATGTGCTTTGGGATATGGCTCAAAGCTTTAATATCAATACTTATTCGCAGCGCTTTGTCAACACCATTCTTCAGGTCAGTTTTAGATATCAGCAGATTCTTTCTGTTATCAATGGCATATGGGACATTGTCAACGATATCTTTACCGCCGCGATTGTGGATAAAACCAGAACGCGCTGGGGCAAGTTCAAACCGTACCTTGTACTGCTGGCTATTCCCGGCACTATTGGCACCTGTCTTTACTGGCTCCTGCCGCTGTTCTTTGGAGGTGCGGGTCCGGAGGATCTCAACAAATTTATTGTATATTCGATTCTTGCCATCGTCCGCGAGGGAATCGGAACATTTTTAGGCATTGCGCAGGGCGGGATTATTACAACCATCACGCCGCATCCGGTTGAAAGAACACGGATGCTGACAATAGCAAATTATTTTTCCGGTTTGTTTGGCGAAAAATTGCCCGAGCAGATTATGACTATTTTAATAGACTTGATCGGCAACAATATCATCAAGCCAAAAAAAGGTCCGGTCAGCGGATTATACTTAAAATTATTTGTTGGGATGGGAACCTTTACAAGCATTGTCGCCGGCCTTGTTTCACTATGGTTCAACACCATCATGCGGGAAAGGGTAGCGCAGTCTATCAAAACACCGAGTATTCTCCAGGGGATAAAATCGATAACAAACAACAAGCCTGTGCTTCTGATGACGCTTTCGCAGATCTTGAGTTCATTCTCCGTCGGCGGGAGCAAATCGGATTATTTTATTGATGTGCTCAACTTCGCGACGTTAGGATATATCACCGGCATCCCGGGAGGGCTGCTCGGACCGCTGCCCTTTATGATTGTTCCATGGTTCCGCCGCCATTTCCAATCCAGAACCATTTATTTGGTTAGCGGGTATATCGGGCAGGTTTTAATGATCCCAGTATTCCTTGTGGGGACGTTAGGCGGGAAGAAAAACGGGCTTTATAAAAACAAAATGGTTATGGGGATCGCCCTGACAATTTATGAAACGATTATCGCTGTTTTTTACGGTGTCAGAAAGGTTATTCCCACTGAGATGTACAACGAATCAATGGATTACTGCGAGTGGAAAAACGGCTATCGCACGGAGGCGATGACATCCGTTGCGAAGGGACTAGCCGGAAAACTTGCCGGTATTTATACAAATTTGCTGTCGCTTCAAATCAAGCGTTGGATCAATTATGATCAGACCGCTTATATAAGGGGCGCTGCGCAGAGCGACAGTACGAAGTATTGGCTGTTTGCTTCTTATGCAATTTTTCCTTTGTTAACGGGCTTTCTCGGTATTATACCAATGTTGTTTTATGACTTATCCGGTAAAAAACGCGAAAAAATGTATGCCGAGCTGCTTGAGCGCCGTTCAAACATGTCCAAAAACGCATCAGAGGGTGACTCGGAAACAATGGCAAGAGTGGCCACTGAGCAAATGGAAGTCGGCGTGAAAAATAAAGACAAAAAACTATAAAGTTTGCTCATTTTCACAAACGTAAAAGCAGTCAATTTGCATAAAAACAAGACCGCATTTTTTAAAATGCGGTCTTAAAGCATATATCTCTGCCGGTTATCCGTTAACCTGTTTTTCCATGGTGAGGATACCTTTTGTAACGGTAATGTCGTAATTTGCGATTTGTGCTGCTTTGTCCTTGCCTTCCCATACTCTCATGTAGTAAAAGGTCAATTTGGTTTTACCATCGGTTACGGGCACAATAACATAGGTATAGGTCCCAGGTGCGCCGACAATCGGCGTAAGCGATACCGGCTGCGTATAGAATTCATGCGAAATTTTGGCAATACCTTTGGGTGCCATTTCGCAAACCCAACTGTAACCGGTTGAAGGGTTGGATTCAAACGCAACGGTTACCGATTTTGCGGGAACAGGACATAGCCAAGCTGAAATGGACATAACGATGGAGACAAGAAACGCGATGACTTTAATAAAAAATGTTGTTATCATATTTGACATCTTCTTTCATAGAATATATATTGGAATAAGTTTAAATCTTTTGGTGTCAGGCTTATTTTATTTCCGGCAGTAGTATTTCGTTTAAAGGCAGCTTTGGCACATAGTGTGTTTTTTCTTCATCCCTGTAATATTTTGTTTCACCGTTTTTCGCCTCGGTCAGCACAATTTTTTCGTTGGGTGCGCCGAGTGCGATGATGAGCCTCGGAACAATATTCGCCGGAAGGGCAAAAATTTCAGATAGAGCGGGCTTGCTGATGCTGCCAATCATGCAGGCACCGATGCCTTTTTCCATTGCACCGAGCACAATCGTCTGGGCATAGATACCGACATCGGTATCCGGGGAATTGGGCGTAAAATCCGTATCATAGCAGATAAGAATATAAGCCGTGGGTTCGTTGCCGGGATAAGGCGGCTTGTTTTCTTTAATCATTGCCGCCCAGCCGAGATAAGGGAAAATACGTGTGCAGTCTTGTTTTTTGTAAGCATAAGCGAAACGTATGGGTTGCCTGTTGACCGAGGATGGCGCAAAACGGCACAGATTAATAAGCTCTGTCAGGTCGGCTGCTGTGTAAGTGACAGATGAGTCAAAATTACGATAACTCCGTGCTTTTATCAATAAATCCAACAGCATAATAATAACCTCCGTTGATATTATTTGTTCTATTGCAAAGGGGAAAGATCCTGATTGTCATTTGTCTGCATAAAACGGGGATATTTCGGGTTGCTTGTTACTGTAGGCTGCCCGTCAAAGTTCAGCATCCAAAACAAAAAATCGGAATATTCCGAGCCGTTGCGGCAACCGACATGAGGCGCGTCTTTTATTACCCAAGTACTGTTTGGAAACAGACAGGCGGAAGTGTCAACAATTCTGTCGGGCGAAAGACAGGCAGGATTGGCGGCGGTATAATCATCACCGAGGGTTTTGCCGAATTTTGCAGCCGTCGCGCCGCCGGCCATAAGTGCCGTTTCCAGCGTTCCGTCACCGTTTGAACCGCCCCATTTGCCGACGGGTATCGATGCAGAGTTATAGCCTGCGATAACAGAGATATCAACGCCCGCGGCTGCGGCTTTCAAAAGCAAAGCGTCCCGTCCGGCAACCATTTTTTGAAGTTTGGCCGTTAAAGCAATGAAATCGGCGTTGCCTTCAAGATCATCACCGAACATATATTGAATTGCGCTGTCGTAGCCTTCAGGCAGAACCAGTGCCCAGTAGGAGGGGATATAACCCATTGCGCCAACCAAAACCTCTTCAAAAATTTTGTCTTTATATTTTTCGACTATTCCGTTTGCTAGCCATGAAATACCGTTAAAAACACCGATTTTATAAAGCACTTTTAACAGAACAGATGTAACCTTGTCTTCGCTTGGGTCAACAGCCACGGAGTTGTAAAGAACCTCGGGGTTAATGGAAAGGTTGCCGTTGAAAAGATCCGTGGCAAAGAAGGAGCCGTAAAAGGTTGAAGAAACAAAGACAATTTTGTTGAGCTTTTCATAACCGTATTTTGTCAGGTACGCAACGGTCTGAATTCCGCCAAGACTTGCGCAGACAAGGTTGACCTTGCTACAGCCGCTGTCATCTAACGCCAGGTCAATCAAAGCGGCAATTTTGTCGCAGTTTTCAAACGGATTTACCCGCCAGTCATAGGCAAAATAATAGGTGTAATCGGCGCCGAAATGCTCGATGGAGGACTTGACTAGTTGCCCCTCGCTGTAATCGGTGCCGGTCAAAAGCTTTTCATAATTGCTTGCGGCAAGCGGATAGGTGGGTATAGCTGCTTTGCAAACCGGAGTACCGGTTTTGTCACACGCCATGGAACCGAGGATTCTTTTTGCGTAGTCAAAGACAACATCAAGCCCTTTATCGGCGCTGAAATTAACCAAACCAACGCCAACAGCTTTGAAGATGGTTTTTACTACATCTGTATTATTAACCGGTTTTATCGGCGGACCTGTTTCGCCATTGCCGTAATCGACGATAAGGTCATCCGCATCCATGCCGCGGATAATGACCAGCGGCAGCTTTTCACTTTGATTTTTTTGTGCAACCGGCAAAGCATTGGCTGCGAAGGACGGGACTGCACAAAGTCCGGCCAAAATGATTGCCATTATAACGCTGATAAGTTTTTTTATCATAAAATCTGTGTCCTTTTGCAAGGTTAAAGCATTTTAAACGATTCTTTCGTCAATATTCAGATTCAAGACTATTTAACCGTTATATTTTGTGTTATCGGTTCGGACTGCATTCCATATGCATTTTCAGCAACAATTTTTAGGTTATAGGTACCGTTTTTCAGCTTACCGATGTTGACGCTGACTGTTTCGGGTGAAGGGGTAAAATAATAACCCGAAAGCTCCCAGAAGTTGCCTGCAGGGGTTCCGGCTGTGTCGTTAACATACACTCTGTAAATAAATACAATCTTGCCGTCCGTTGAGTGTGCGGCGGGAATTTTTACGCTGTATGTTTTATCGGTAATATTTTGACTTATCTCAACAGCTGTATCGACAGCAAAAACGGGAGCGGATGAACTTGCCGCTATCTTTTCGGGCGTATAAGCAAAAGTGCTTTTATCCGACGGTTTTTCAATCATATACTCACAGATATAATTATCCGAAATCAAATCATAGCCGCGCAGTCTTACCCTGTAATTAGCGTCAGCCTCAACAAGCCACATCTGAGCAGCGTTCGAATTGTTTTTGGGGTGAACCGTTCTGACATCGTCAACCGTAAACTCAAAATAATCAAGCGACGCAGTGCCGAGTGCTGTAAAGTCACCTTGCCAAATCGACCTGGGGTCATTAATGGGATAATGCGAATGCCCCGAAAAGTCAATTATCTGCGGATATTTGGATAAAATCTCATTAAAAATCGGCGTTCCCCAACCTTCGCCCAAACTTTCTCTGCTGCCGTAAACCGTATCGGCAACATGTTCATGGTGAGCGACAAAAATCGGCTTTCCTGGGGCAACAGCGGCAGCCTTGGCTAGCTGGGTATCAAGCCAGGCAAGCTGTTTTCCGGTATATTTCACATCGGTATCTTGGTCACGCGTTGTCGATATGCCGATGAAATGGAAGCCTTTGAGCACGTGATGATAATCGGTGGTAAGCCCCGAAAGCGTTTCAAAAAATGTCAGCGTGCTTTTTTTGTAAGAACCGCAGTCATGGGATTTTGCGATGATTACCATCGGCTGTGTTCCTTTTTTGATGTTGGCGCTTAAAACCGACTGAAACGTCATAAATTGGGAGCCTGCACCCGTGTCTGCGCTGTCGCCCGCGAATATAACACCGTCAAGCTTTTTGTAATTCTCATCAGCCTGCGCGATGGCATAGCTTGTTTTGAACATCTTCGTCATTCTCCGGCTTCTTATGTCGTTGTAACGCTGAATGTGGACATCGCTCACAACCGTAAACCTCAAAATAGGTTTAAAATCATTAGTTGCCGTTTCAATATCCGAATCGTGTAGAACTTTCTCTGTAATATTAGACATAGCAGTGAACCATCAAAAGTAATTTTGTTGCCATTATGACATCCTCCAATTAATTTAAAATTTTATGTTACTATTATAAGTAACTGCCGCAGTTAAGTCAACAATTTAAGGTAATAAAGAACCGGTGAAGACAAAAACGACAAAAAACGATATTTTGTTAGACAATAATTGATATTTTAATGAAAAGTGATATAATTAAAAAATTAGTGGTATTTTTAGCAATGTTGGTGAAAGGTGAATACACATGAAAATCTTGAAAAAATGTTTTGCTTTCCTTTTAGCTATGATTATTATATTTGGCGTTTCGCCCGCTAATTATCTGTTTGGTTCCAGAGGAATTTTTGATATCCATGCGCATGCTGTTTACAGCGAGGGGATATATTATTATCAAAAATATTCGAATTCAGACTATGCGGAGATAACCGGTCTTAATCAGTATGTCGCCGGAGCTATTGTTGTACCCTCAACTTTGGGTGGATATCCTGTTATAAAAATTCCGATGAGTTTGTTCTATAATCAACTTGATATTACAAGCGTAACGGTTCAGGCTGGAATAACGGAAATTGCTGATGAAGCTTTTCGGGGCTGCACGGGGTTAAAAAGTGTTTCCCTGCCCACCGGTTTGCTTACAATCGGCAACAATGAATTCTACGGCTGTTCCGCTCTGGAGAGCATTGTTATACCAGATAGCGTAACAAGTCTTGGATATGGCGGATTTTACAATTGTGTAAAATTGACGGATGCGGTCATAGGTGACGGAATTGTTGATTTAGGCTCTTCTCTTTTTCTTAAATGCTCATCCTTGAAAAATGTGGATTTGCCTGCAAATTTAAAGAGTATCGGATATGGAGTATTTGATGGATGTTCCGTTTTAAAAAACATATCAATTCCTACTTCATTAAAAACAATAGGCGATTTGGCTTTTTTGGAGTGTACTTCGCTTGAGAGTATCGCATTACCTTACGGATTACTGACATTAGGCAAATGGGTATTTATGAGAGACACTTCACTGGTAAGCGCCCCGTTGCCGGACACACTCACGAGCATCGGCGATTCTGTGTTTTCGGGCTGCTCAAATTTGACCGCAGCAACGATTTCATCCGGATTGACGGAAATTCCCGATTCTATGTTTGAAAATTGCTATAAACTTGCAAGCGTGTCAATTCCGGATACGATAACAAAAATCGGAAACGCGGCTTTTAGCTGGTGCTTTGCATTAGCCGACCTGAATTGGCCTTCAAATCTGTCCTCTATCGGCAGCAATGCATTTTGGTTTTGCAATTTTACCCGTTTAACGCTTCCGGAAGGTTTGTTAACCATCGGCATGAATGCTTTTAAACAATGCGGTAATTTGAAGATTGCTTCCGTCCCCTCAACCGTAACGGCTTTGCCGGATAGAATGTTTCAATCTTGCGGCAACCTTCTCAGCTTGACCGTTCCGAATAGCGTTGTTAATTTCGGCACGGATGTTTTTACCGAGTGTCCGAATTTGAAAATTTACGGCAATCCGGGAGCTGTAATTGAGACATATGCCAATGCAAAAGGCATACCTTATATATACCGTGTATCTTATCTGATAACCTTTAACGGCGGCGGCGGTTCAGGCGGTATAAGCGGGTTTCAATACTGCGGCACGGCTTTAACCGCGCCTGCAGTAACAAGAACCGGCTACACTTTTACCGGCTGGCTTCCTGCGGTACCTTTTGTTACCCCGACAGCGGACACAACTTATACTGCACAATGGACGGTTAATAAGTATACAATTACATTTAAATACGGCAGTGCTGTTACAACCTATAATTTAAATTATGGCGATCCAGTGCCGGCTCAGCCGGTTCCTTTCCATCCGGATGACTTGAATATTTTTACCGGATGGTCTCCAACGGTTCCCGCAACCGTTCCCGCGCAGGATACAACCTACACTGCTCTTTACACACCGGTCTATACATATACAGTCTCAGGCGGAGAAGCAACCATAACGGACTGCAGCTCATTGGTAACGGGCGCTTTAAATATTCCGGCTGTTTTGGACGGGTATCCCGTGAAAATTATCGGGTACAACTCATTTAAAGACTGCATCGGAATAACCGCGGTTACAATACCCGGCAGCGTCACTTTTATTGATGTCCGCGCTTTTGACGGCTGTACCGGGTTAACAGCGATAACAATACCAAGCAGTGTCACAAGCATCGGCAATGGCTCGTTTCAAAATTGTACAACGTTAGCAGAAATAAATCTTCCGGAAAGCTTGACGGATATCGGCGGCACCGCGTTTTTCAATACAGCATGGCTAAATGCCAAGCCTGACGGACTCGTCTATCTTGGCAAGATTTTTTACAAGTATAAAGGTACAATGCCGGTCGACACAACTGTTGAAATTATATCCGGCACTTTGGGTATAGCAGGCGGTGCGTTTACAAGCTGCAGCGGGTTGGTAAAGATAACCTTGCCGACAAGTATTACAACCATCGGCTCCCGAGCTTTTTACAATTGCACTGGGTTGACAAGCATTACAATTCCGGAAAGAGTTGGGATGATCGGGGCAGATTGTTTTAAAAATTGCTCAAATTTGACTGTTTATTGTTACCCAAACTCTTACACGGAGGAATATGCGATTGTAAATAGTTTAAATTACATACTTGTTATAACAGTCAGTTTCAGCCTTAACGGCGGAACAGGCAGACTGCCCTTTACTCAGACGGCACATACGGGCACTATCGTAACACTGCCGGCTCAAGGCAATATCACAAGGCAGTATTACACCTTTTTGGGCTGGGCGCTGACCGCCACCGCGACGATTCCGCTTGAAAGTTATACAATGCAAACCGCCAACGCAAAACTTTACGCTGTTTGGAGAAGAGTGCCGGTCAGCCTTAATGCCTTGGCCGGAGCATCAACTGTCATAAATGACAACGAACATTTTATATACGGCCTTGCCCCGGCAATAACGCAAGCTTCTTTTGAAAGTGGATTTGTCGGAATTGCCGGCAACGGCAGACTGGAATATACACTGCCCGGCAGTGAGGCATTCGGAACAGGCACAGAGGTTAGACTGATTGACAATGTGACGGGATTGGTTTTGAAGACCTATAAAATCGTAATTTTCGGTGATGTAAACGGTGACGGAAATGTTGACAGTATGGATGCGGGAACGATGGTTGACGTTGAAAACAACATGGCTCATTGGGATGTATTAACGGATGCCGTCTTATATAAAGCCGGCAATTTAAACGATGGCATCACTGTGGACAGTATTGACGCCGGAATAGTCGTTGATGTGGAAAACGGCATGAGAACTATCAATCAAAGCACCGGCTTGGCTTAACAAAATTAAAAATTAACAAAAGAGAGCTGTATCACTGAAAAGCGGTACAGCTCTCTTTTATATGTCAGATGATAAAGAATTATTTTAGAAAGCCTTTATCTTTAAGATACATTCTCATCGGCAACACCCAGTCTGTTTGAAGAATGTTAAAGTTCCTCTTTGCAAGCCAACCCCAGCCGTCATCGGGGTTGCCGGTTACGGAAATATCATCGGTATGTCCTGCGGATTCAACAGTTTTGTAATTATATACGATTGCATTTGCCCATATAATCAGATCTTTCTTGTGCATGCTTTCAAGATATTCTTCGCCGGCGACAGGGCTATCATCTTGTCCGAAATGCACCTCGGTGCCGATGAAACGGATGTCTCTTTTCAGCAAATCCTCCGTGCAATCGTCCTCGTTCCAGACAAACGGCAAATAGGGGATGTCCGGTGCAAACTGCTCAAGAAGGTCAATACATTCATCGGCGGGGAACGATTTGGCTATCACCCTGTCCTGCATATTGTGTCTGCGCACGCAACCGGAAATTTCGGAAATATTATCCCAAAACTTATCAAGATTGATAAAGCATCTGTGCCCGAAACTCTCGAAAATCTCGTCGAGCGTGCTGACACTCTGCATTGTTCTGGTGCCGTCACCGTTGCAGTAGCGAAGTTCCCTGACCTCGGCGGTAGTCATATCGCCAATAAATCTTTCACTGCGCAGATGAACGGGCTCCAAGCCGGGGTGAAAAACAAACAGTTCCCCGTCTTTGCTTTTTGTGATGTCGATTTCGAGGATATCCGCGCCTTGAAAAAGCGCTGTTTCATAAGAAGCCATTGAATTGCATGGAATATTTCCGCCTGCCGTCCCCCTATGCGCCGCTATCAGGAGTCTGTCTCTTGTTGCTTCCAAAATCTCGTTTTTCATTTTCTCACCTGTTTATGTTATTTTTATGCTAAATCTTAAATCATTCAGCTGAATATCGTCTGTATATATTGGCCAACCGGTCTTAATACGGATTTCATATAGCTGAGGAGCTCATTGAAAAATGTTGAGATATCACTGAACGTCAGTTTGATTTTATCCGTTTCCTGTGCCCTTATATCCTGCACCTGCTTTAATTCAAGCATATCGCCTTTATCAACAATCTCTAAGAAGGTTGCCGTTTCGTGGGTTGTCGCGTCGCTTCTGTTTGGGGAATGCATGCACAGCAGCAGCCTTCCGTTTAAATCGGTGAACATCATAGCGTGACCGCCGTCAGTGTCGAAATATCTGTTAACCGAATAGAAGGGCTCAAACCCGTGAGCCCATGTCCCGGTTATCTCACTGTTTCTTGATTTGGCTATTCCAACACAGTAATTGCCATTCACATCGCCGTTTGACCACAACATAAGCAGTTTCCCTGTTTTTGTCCGGTACATAAATGGACCATCGGTAACCCCTTTGTCAGTCCAAATGGGGTCTTTTGCCTTGAAAAGCTGAATTGGATCGCTTATAAATCGTGATAAATCATCGCTCAGTTTAGCTGCAGCCATTGCACCGGTATGGTCAGGCATACTTGTCCACTCATGCACAAAAACCATCCACGGCTGCCCGTCATTGTCGATATACAGGGTGCCGTCAATGCTGTCCCAATCATGCGGCGTTATATGCCCGGCGGATATTTCCTCAAAAGGCCCGAGCGGACTTTCCGATTTAAAAACAGAAACACCTCTGTGCTGTGTTGCCTGCGAAAAGTAAGTAGCAAACAGATAAAAACGGCCCTGGTAAAAGTGACATTCGGGTGCCCAAAAACAGTTTATGCCGTCAAATTCGGCTGGAGCGGAGAAAACATTAACGGGACCGGTCCAATTTTCCAAATCCTCACTGACATAACAACCGTAGCCCGGCCCGGAGGATGCTCCTGTACCGTACATAAAATATTTCTGCCCGTAAACCAAGACAAACGGGTCTCTGATGATTATTTCAGATGTCTTTCTGGTATTTGTCATATCAACAACAGATGGGTCAATTTCAAAAACAGAAGGTTTGTCCCCTGCGGATACAGCGGAAACACCGAAGGTAAGTGTGTTGAAAACCAACACGGCGGCAAGTACTGCGGAAAATAATCGTATGAAACGCATAGTAACCCTCCCTGACGCTTTCGCGTGATTGCGTCTAGCTTATGGCCGAACAACAGAACTTTTGAATTTAATTGTGTTATTCAAATGAATAATAGCATATATAACATTTTCCGTCAAATTGAACAGAGCAACTTTATGAAATGTTAGTTTAGTCAGTTGAAAATGAAAATTACATACTCGAAAAACTTTTGAAATTACGATATTTTGTATAGATATTCACGCATTTTAATGTTATAATAATTAAGAAATATATTTAAGGGGTGTTGTTGATATGGGTGGATTTTTTGGCGTTGCTTCAAAGCAAGATTGCGTGATGGATGTGTTTTTTGGGACCGATTACCATTCACATCTTGGTACCAGCAAGGGTGGCATGGCGATTTGGACAGGAAACGGGTTTAACAGGTCAATTCATAACATCGAAAATACCCAGTTCAGAGCAAAGTTTGAAGCCGAAATGCCAAAAATAAAGGGGAATATGGGCATAGGCTGCATAAGCGATACGGAGCCTCAGCCATTAACCGTGCGCTCCCACCTCGGGCACTACGCTATCAGCACAGTAGGCAAAATTAACAATGCAGATGAAATAATCGAAAAGGCATTCGCCAATCCAAATGTTCATTTTTTGGAGATGAACAGGGGTAACATCAACCCCACCGAGATTGTGTCTGTAATAATTGACAAGGAAGAATCCTTCAAGGCCGGTTTGCTGGCAGCGCAGGATTTAATTGACGGGTCAAGTTCAATTCTGCTTTTAACCCCGCAGGGGATTTACGCTTCAAGAGATAAATTCGGCAGAACGCCTTTGATGGTTGGCAAAAAAGACGATGCCTACTGTGTTTCGTTTGAATCCTGTACTTTTGCTAATCTCGGCTATAAAATGTTTTACGAACTCGGTCCGGGGGAAATTATCCTTATGACAGCGGATGGTATTGAAAAGATTTCGCCGCCGAGGGAAAAAATGCGTATATGCTCATTTTTATGGGTTTATTACGGCTATCCCGCCTCAACCTATGAAGGCATGAATGTTGAAGTTATGCGTTACAGAAATGGCGCTTCTTTGGCCAAAAACGACAATGTGGAGATTGATATGGTAGCCGGCATACCGGACTCCGGTGTTGCGCATGCCATCGGTTACTCAAACGAAGCAAAAGTGCCGTTTGGCCGTCCCTTTGTAAAATACACTCCAACCTGGGCAAGGAGCTTTATGCCGCAGGACCAGGATATCAGAAATCTTGTTGCAAGAATGAAACTGATGCCAATCCCCGAGCTTGTTGCAAACAAGAGCCTTCTTTTCTGCGATGATTCTATTGTACGCGGTACGCAGATGAGAGAAACGGTGGACTTGCTTTATAAATGCAATGCCAAGGCGGTGCATATCCGGCCAGCGTGCCCGCCGCTTATATACGGCTGTAAATTCTTAAACTTCTCGGCGTCCCGCTCGGTGATGGACTTAGCCGCCAGGCAGGCAATAAAGGAGCTTGAAGGTAAAGTGCCGGGCTCCCTTGATGATTACAGCGACCCTTCAACCGAAAAGTACAACAGCATGGTGGAATGTATCAATAAGAAGCTCAACTTTTCAACACTTAAATATCAAAATATACATGATATGATTGATGCTATCAGCATAGGCGCGGATAAAGTCTGCACCTATTGCTGGAACGGGAAAGAATAAATTTCAGCAATGTAAATCCTTGCAGAATTTTTTGCAGCGTATAGAACTATTTAAAAAAGACAGCTCCACATTTTCGGTGAGGCTGTCTTTTTAAAGCCGAAGGCCGTATGGCAAATATTGTGCCATTGTTGCGCCGGGTACACAACATGCAGACTCACGAAAAAATAGTTTTATAAGTCCGATTTTTGTCTTGACAAATGCCCAATCGGTGACTAAAATGAAAGGCATAAACGAACATTTGTTCGATAAGGCGGCGGCAAAATGGAACGCTCAATTCTGCATGTGGACTGCAACAAATTTTATGCATCGGTGGAATGCCTGCACCGGCCGGAGATACGCAACCTGCCGGTTGTTGTGGGCGGAGATGTCGAGCTGCGCCACGGGATTGTGCTGACAAAAAACGATATTGCATCCAAGTATGAAATAAAAACAGGCGAGGCCATATGGCAGGCAAAGCAAAAATGCCCGGGGTTGGTGGTTGTGAAACCAAATTTCCCCCTGTACCTGCGGTTTTCAAAGCTCGCGCGGGATATTTACGGCGATTACACCGACCAAATCGAGCCTTTCGGGCTTGACGAGTGCTGGCTTGATGTAACAGGGAGCGGGATTTTTGGCGACGGCATGCAGATTGCCCAGGAGATAAGAAAGCGGATTAAGTTTGAACTTGGCATAACCGTAAGTATCGGCGTCAGCTACAACAAGATCTTCGCGAAGCTCGGCAGTGATTATAAAAAACCGGATGCGGTTACACAATTCACCAAGCAAAACTTTAAGGAAATGGTTTGGCCGCTGCCGGCATCCGATTTGCTTTATGTGGGGCGTTCAACAACAAAAAAATTCAGGAATTGCGGAATTAATACCATAGGCGATGTTGCCAACTGTACCCCCGAATATCTGCATACCTTATTAGGCAAGCTGGGTTATATGTTTTACTCTTTCGCCAACGGACTGGACAACGAGTCTGTGTCTTGCGCCGGCAACACAACGGTTATCAAGTCCATCGGCAACAGCTCAACCGCGCCGCGCGACTTGGAGGATGAAAACGATGTTAAGATATTGCTTTATGTGCTGACCGAGAGCGTTACAAGGCGAATGCGCGAGCAGGGTTTCCGCTGTAAAACCGTTTGCATCAACGTTCGGGACAAGGAACTTTTATGGTTCACGCGCCAATGCAAAATGCCGAAATATACCGCGAACGCAAAAGAAATCGCGGAAAGGGCGCTGGCGCTGTTCAGGCAAAATTACAACTGGCTCAAACCGGTTCGAAGTATTGGCATAAGCTGCACTGATTTTGAGCATGAAAATAATTTTGTTCAATTGGATTTTTTTGATGACTATGAAAAACGCGTGAAGATGGAGATGCTTGACGGCACTGTCGACAGCCTTAAATCGCGGTTCGGAAACTTTTGCATTCAAAGAGGGCTGATGCTTTCGGACAGGAAGCTGTCAGGATTCAACCCTTACAATGATAATACGATTCATCCGATATCGTACTTTAAACCGCAATGAAAGGGGGTGTGAATATGTGCCGCAAAGTATATGTTGATGTGCTTATCAAACAGGACAAGGAAGGCAAAATAACGCCGTTGGCGGTGACTTGGGAAGATGGCGAGATATATGAGATTGACAAGGTGACAGGGGTCTGCAGGGCTGCATCGCTAAAAGCGGGCGGCGCGGGCACAAGGTATACCTGCCAAATCCAAAGCAAAGAGACTTTTCTTTTTTTTGAGAATGACAAGTGGTTTGTCGAGAGTAAAGTATAGCGGTATTAATAAAACGCCTGTCACATTTTGAAAGATATGACAGGCGTTTTATTGAGTTTTAAATTAAAATGAGATTGTCATGCTATTTGCGCAGCTCTGACGAAATCCACTTTTTAACATAGATACGGAATATCACAGCCAGTCTGCCAAGGAAAACCTTCAGCAAACCCAATTTTACGGCACTGAAACGGAGGAACTCAGCAAACTTATCGAGTCCAAACGAGAATGTCAATATTACGGAAGGAATCAGCAAAAGCAATACAGCCAATATAATCGAACTGCCGAAGCCGATAGACAAAATCGAAAACAACCCGGGTACAAAAATCAAAACTGCCGCAAACATCAGCATCAGCCCTACAAGAAGCGCAGTTCGCTTGCGGGTAAACGGCCGGCAAACACGCCAGATCATCATAAAACCGACTGCGGTCATAAGAATGGCTGTAACAGTGGAAATGTCCTTGGGGGCTATCGAAAAAGCCTTATCAAATAATATCGCGCCGATAACAATAAACAGGTCGGTAAGCGCAGCCGGCATCGCGTGAAAAAGAACATTAAGAATAAAATTACCGCGCACCCGGTCTTTGTTCTGTTCAAGTGATAGGAAGAAGGACGGAATCCCGATGGTGAGCATACCAATCAGCGTAAGCTGAGACGGGGCAAGCGGATAGGCGAAAACGGCGATAATTGAAATCAGCGCCAAAACAAACGAAAAGATGTTTTTTACAAGAAAAAGCGAAGCTGTGCGTTCAATGTTGTTAATAACACGCCGTCCCTCGGCAACCACCAGCGGCATGGAATCAAAATCGGAGCCAAGCATGACTAAGTGCGATACTTTAGAGGCAACCTCGCTGCCCGATGCCATTGCAATGCTGCAGTCCGCTGCCTTAAGCGCGAGGACATCGTTGACACCATCGCCTGTCATCGCAACCGTATGCCCCGCTTTTTGAAGATAACGGATTAATTGCTGTTTTTGTACCGGGGTGACGCGGCCAAACACGGTGTATGCTAAAGCGGCATCGGCGAGTTTTTCATCTGTGTCAAGGGTGGAAGCGTCGATAAAACGGTCGGAATTAACGATCCCCGCATGTTCAGCTGCCATTGCAACTGTCGTCGGGTTATCGCCCGAAATTACTTTTATTTCCACACCCTGCTCTAAAAAATATTCAAATGTGCTTCGCGCCGTTGGCCGCACAGGGTTTTCAAGCAAAACAAGCGCAACGGGATTAACTTTATCCAATGTGCCGTCCTCAATCAGATTATCGCATTCGGCCAACAGCAGAACGCGATAGCCTTTTGCCGTTTGCGCTTCTATGTTTTCTTGATAATTATGATATTGTTCGCGCAGGATGAATTCGGGCGCCCCAAGCGTATAGTTTTCACCCGCCCCAAAAGACACCGCGCTGTATTTATTGGTGGAGGAAAATGCCTGCACCTTTTCTGCCGGACGGAGCAAACCTAACCGAAAGTGTTCTTTCAAAGCCTGCATGGTTGAATTATCCGCAGACATGGCACCGACAAAATCAGCAAGCAGCATTTCGATGGCGTCCAAACTCATTTTTGAAGTTTCAAGCGGCACAACATCGGCAACCTTCATGAAGTTTTCTGTGATGGTGCCTGTTTTATCAACACAAAGCACATCCACGCGCGCGAGCGTTTCGATGCAGTTTAGGTCATGAACCAGCGTTTTTTTCTTGGAAAGCCTGACAACGCTCACCGCAAGCGCTACACTCACAAGCAGATAAAGCCCTTGCGGAATCATCCCAATCAGTGCGGCGGTTGTGTTTTCAATGCCGGCTTTCATTGTTAAGCCAAGGGTGTTCGTCTGCTGGATATATAAAAGGATGCCAACCGGGATAATCGCAATGCCAATGAACTGCAAAAGTCGTGTTAAAGCTTTCATCATGCCGGTTTTCTTTTGTTTTTTGCCTTTTTTTGCTTCCAAGGTAAGTTTGGAGACGAAAGAGTCATAGCCAAC
>CAYNMU010000045.1:0-18503 GCA_964398395.1 uncultured Eubacteriales bacterium | reverse complement strand
GAAAATATCAACAAAATACTTACTGTTGAAGCCTCAGGTATAGGAATTGCATGTATCACTGCACAATATTTTTCTGTTCCTGTTGTTTTTGCGAAAAAAGGTAATAACAGTAATGTTGGCAGCGATATATATGTAAGTGAAGTTATTTCTTTCACAAAAGGTACCAAATCCAATATCGGTGTATCACGCAAATATCTTGGTAAGAACGATAATGTTCTTATAATTGACGATTTTCTTGCTCAAGGCTCGGCGCTAAGCGGTCTAATAGGTATTGTCAGGCAATCCGGTGCAAATTTGATTGGTGCCGGTATTGTAATTGAAAAAGGTTTTCAGCCCGGCGGGCGAATAATCAGAGAATCCGGAGTACGAGTTGAGTCTTTGGCGGTTATTAAATCAATGGACGGTGGCAACATCATCTTTGGTTAATAAATATTTTAGGAGGAATGAAAATGAAAAAGCTCACTAAGGTACTGGCACTTGTTCTGGCAATCACTATGGTTTTCTTACTCTCGGCATGTTCAAGCCTTTCCGGAACAACAACTACAGTCGCAACAACCGCTCTTGCAGGCACTGCTGCAATCCCAAAGGAAAACATTAAAGTCGGTGTTCTCCACATCACCAGCATTAAGGATACCTCAGGGTATACATTCGCTCATCACTCCGGTATCGTTGAAATGAAACAACAGATTGGTTTGACTGACGAGCAAGTTATTGAAAAAGATAATGTCAGTGATACAGATACTGCCGCTACAAATGCCGCCATTCAATCCCTTATTGATGACGGATGTAATGTCATCTTTGCAACGAGCTTCAATTACATGAACGCAATGAAAGAATTTGCCGATAACCCGAAATATCAAGATATCGTTTTCTCTCATTGCTCTGGGTACTTAAGCAATACTGTTAATTTCAACAATTACTTTGGTCGTATTTACGAAGCACGTTATCTTGCCGGTATTGCTGCGGGTATGAAGGCTAAACAACTTAACAACCCCCTTCTTGGTTTTGTTGCTGCAATGGATAAAACAAACTCAGAAGTTACCGGCGGAATAAACGCTTGGGCGCTAGGCATCCAATCTGTTTATCCGGAAGCAAAAGTTAAAGTTGTTGTTACTGGCGAATGGTATAACCCAACAAAAGAAAAGGCTGCTGCTCAAGCATTGATAGATGCTGGCTGTTGTGTACTAGGTCAACATTGTGACTCGGATGTTACTCAAACAACAGCTGAGGCTGCGGGAATTTTTGGCTGTGGATACAATTCTGATATGACGCCGTTTGCACCTAAGGCACATCTTTGCGCTCCGATTTGGAACTGGGGTGTATATTATACTCAAGCTGTTCAACAGGTTATCAACGGCACTTGGAAACCAGTTAATTATTATGAAGGCATGAACGTTGACTTGGTCGATGTTTCTCAAGTTAATGAAGCTGTTGCCGCACCTGGAACTGTATCCGCTATTGCAGCTGCAAAAGCTCAAATTGCAAACGGATCCCTATTTGTATTTAAGGGACCTATCATTGATAACGCTGGCAAACAAATCATTGCTAAAGGCAAAAATCTTACCGATAAACAAATAACAAGCGAAATCAACTATTATATACAAGGCGTAGACCTTCTGTAATTGCTGATTGGGGGCGCTGTTAAAAAGCGCACCCAATATTTAAAATTTTCTTTACTGGGGCACATTTTCGGGTGTGCCCCTAAAATTTAATTTGTCGGATGTGAGCTTTATAATGGTAGAACTTAACTTTGCTATTGAGCTTAAAGGAATAACAAAAACTTTTGGAACTGTCAAGGCTAATAATGGTATTAATCTTTCTGTGAAGAACGGAGAGATTTTAGCATTGTTAGGGGAGAACGGTTCGGGTAAAACAACGCTTATGAACATGCTTTCCGGTATATATCATCCGGACAGCGGCTCAATTTATGTCAGAGGCAATGAGATTGCAATCAATTCTCCGAAGGACGCTTTCTTTTTGGGTATTGGTATGATTCATCAGCATTTTAAATTAGTGGATATTTTGTCTGCCAGGGATAACATCGTAATGGGTACAAAGCCTGAGAAACGCAAAAACAATGTTTCTCTTTCAACCGAAATTGCCAATATCAGTAAAAAGTTTGAACTTGAAGTTGACCCAAATAAAAAAGTATATAACATGTCTGTTAGTGAAAAGCAGACTGTAGAAATATTAAAAGTGCTTTACAGGGGCGCCAATATACTAATACTAGATGAACCGACCGCTGTGCTTACACCGCAGGAAACCGAAAGGCTCTTTAATATTCTTCGCAGAATGCGTAGCGAGGGATGCGCCATTATTATTATCACTCACAAATTAAATGAAGTTATGGCAATCAGCGATCGGGTAACAATACTGCGCAAAGGGAAGAGTATTGCAACTGTTATAACAGCCGAAACAACAGCAAAACAACTTACAGAACTTATGGTAGGCAGACCGGTTGAGCTTTCAATAGATCGTCCGAAAACAGAAAAAGAGGAGAACCTCCTTGAAGTCTACCACCTTACTGTTACGGATGCTGATGGATACAAGTCTTTAAAAGATGTTGCTTTCAGTCTAAGCGGCGGAGAAATTCTGGGGGTTGCCGGTGTAGCAGGAAGCGGTCAAAAGGAGCTTTGCGAGGCGGTTGCAGGCTTGATAAAAGTCAATGAGGGTGCAATCCTTTATAAAAAAGAAAACATTGTTGGAAAAACGCCCGCAGAAATAATAAAAGCAGGCATTTCAATGAGTTTTATTCCCGAAGACAGGTTAGGTATGGGCCTTGTGGCATCAATGGACATCACACATAATATGCTGCTAAAATCTTACAAAATTGGCAAATCTTTTTTAATTAACCGCAAACCCGCTAAAGAACTTGCGGCCAAGCTTGTTAAGCGCTTAGAAATAAATACGCCTAGCATAAGCACACCTGTACGGCAACTATCAGGCGGGAATGTGCAGAAAGTGCTGCTTGGAAGGGAAATAGAATCTCATCCGCACTTGCTGATAACCGCTTACCCAGTCAGAGGTCTGGATATCAATTCATCCTACACTATTTATGATCTTTTAAATGAGCAAAAGCAAAACGGAGTAGCCGTTCTTTTTATTGGTGAAGATTTAGATGTATTAATGGAACTGTGTGACCGCATACTGGTGCTTTGCCATGGTGAGGTAACGGGAATCGCTGATGCATCAAAAGTTTCAAAGGAGCAGCTGGGGCTTATGATGACTGGTGAAAAATTAAGTGAGGAGGCTGGAATAAATGGATAACATCCTTCCCGTAAAAAATGTCAGCAATCATGAACCTTTTGCCCGTATAGTAAAGCGCAAAGAATTAACAAAAAAGCAATCCATATTATTGCGTATTGTTGCTTTCTCACTAGCGATTATAGCCGGTGGTGTGTTTATTTGGCTTCTGGGGAAAAATCCTCTTGAGGCATACAAATTAATAATCAAGGGTGCCTTTGTAGGCTCAGTGAGAAACCCTCTCTCATCAATTCAGGCGACAGTAATCGTCGGGGTTCCGCTGTTAATTGTCTCTTTAGGTCTTTCATTTGCTTTCAAAATGAAGTTCTGGAATATTGGCGCCGAAGGGCAAATCATTATGGGTGGAATTTTTGCAAGTTATTTTGCGCTCTTCCACAGTAACCTACCACACATTATATTGATCCTTGTAATGTTTATTGCCGGTGCTGTCGGCGGAGGTCTTTGGGGGTTGATACCATCTATTTTCAAGGTTCGCTTTGGCACAAACGAAACCCTGTTTACTTTAATGTTGAATTATATCGCGCTATATACGATTAAGTATTTAGAAGGCGGTCCATGGAAAGGCACAGCCGGTTTTGCGAGTATTGCACAGTTTAACAACAATGCAAGACTTGCACAAGTCGGAGGTGTTCATATTGGCTGGATTTTTGCATTATTGCTCGTTGTAGTAGTTTATATTTATTTAAACCATACAAAAAGCGGCTATGAAATCAGTGTAGTAGGTGAAAGTCAGGCCACTGCGCATTACGCCGGAATGAATGTAAAAAAAATTATACTGCGCACGATGTTTATCAGCGGAGCAATTTGCGGAATCGCGGGAATGATTCAAGTATCTGGGATTGACTATACACTTTCGACAGGCGTAACCAGCGGAGTTGGATTTACGGGAATAACCGTCGCTTGGCTCTCACAATTAAATCCTTTTGTCATTGCGGTCGTGACTGCAATATTCAGCATACTTGAAAAAGGCAGCGGTGTTATGCAGTCCGACCTTGGTGTTTCCTCAGCCGCGACCAGCGTTTTGCAGGGAATTATCCTGTTTTTCTTCCTTGGCTGTGAGTTTTTCATCAGATACACATTTGTATTTGACATAAGGAGGAAAAGTAAATGAGCAACAATATTATTAATTTCCTCTATGCTGCTATTCTTTCCGGCACTCCCCTGCTTTTTGGTACCATAGGCGAAATTCTTTCTGAAAAAGTTGGTAACCTTAACCTTGGGGTTGAAGGCATGATGTGGCTGGGTGCATTCGCAGGTTTTTTTGCTGCATTCAAAACCGGTAGTCTTATAATTGCAGTCCTTGCCGCTTTTGGTGCTGCTGCTCTAGGAGCATTGCTTTACGCTTTTCTTACCGTAACTTTGAAGGCCAATCAGAATGTTACTGGCCTAACACTGACCACCTTAGGCATCGGGCTCTCTTTGGTTTTGGGTTATGCCATGACAGACAGCGTTGGCGGCGCGCCAAAGGTATCCGACGAATTTCGTGCTGCTGTTGCTCCGGTTCATATCCCATTTTTAAGTGATATACCTTACATTGGCAAACTCTTTTTTCAGCTTAATCCCCTTGTGTATTTAAGCATTATTATTGCAGTTATATGTGCGATTTACTTTAAGCGAACAAGAGTCGGTCTGAATGTGAGGGCCGTTGGCGAAAACCCATCCTCAGCTGACGCAGCCGGTATTAATGTTACTGTATTGAAATACATCAACATCATTATTGGCGGAGGTATTTGCGGGATAGGCGGCGCATATATGGCACTCATTACCGCAAACGGAAGCTGGCAGCCCGCCGGTATCGTCAACGGAAACGGATGGATAGCCGTTGCACTTGTTATTTTTGCAAGCTGGAGCCCTTCAAAGGCCATTCTCGGCGCATTTATTTTTGGCGCTTTTAATTCATTGACAAATTATATACCGTCGAGTGTTATTGAAATACCAAATGCGTTTTACCAGATGCTGCCCTTTGTTTTAACAACGCTGGTGCTCATCATAACATCTGTTCGAAAAAGCAGGGAGAACGCTCAGCCTGCAGGTTGCGGTATAAATTATTTCCGTGAAGAGAGATAACTTTGCTGGAATAAATCCTAGGACTCTTCCCGCAAAAAGGAAGAGTCCGTCTTTTTAAAATAATATTATTAATTCTTGAGCCTTCCTTTGTGTATAGGTTCCAAAATAATTTCAACAATATCAATCGTTTTTCTTGCAAGAATCACTAAAATCTTGTTTTTTACATATCTGGTTACTCCGTTTGAAATTGAGTTAATCATAATAGATAAATCGGGTTTTGTTGTCGGTTTCATTTGAACTTTATTTCCGGTAAATTTAAATTCAAGCATACGCTTACCTATGCTTTCAATCGGCATTATCCAAACCTTAAGCGTGTTTTCGTCAAGCCATGCTGCACACGAGTACGCAGTATAATCAGTTGAAGCAAGCCGAATTTTAGATATTCTGTATTTACCGTCCATTCCGCAAGAAACAGAGTTTTTCTCGTCCCCTTCTGTCCAAGTCATATTGCATTCATTGGCGGAAAAGCTAAATTTTACATTGTTTATATTTCCGGCTCTGTCCTTCGTCATATATGTTGCTGCAAGCGGTAGGACACTCATGGGAAAGCCGACAAGGTTTATAAGTTTATTCAATCTAAACTTGATTCTTTTGCCTTCAATGTGTTTTTCCATGCTGCTTCGAAGAGCAACAGATAAAGGTGCGCAAACTCTCGCAGCAATAGCCTTTTTTAGTTCAGGGTTAAGTTCGGCTGTAGTATCATCTTGAATAAAGCCATTTGGGAAATTATTAAAAATATATTGATGCGTTCGGCCTGCATCTATTTCTCCGCCGACTGTTAATACTATTGCATCGTAATCATCAAAAACTATGCTTGTTTCAGAAAACATGCCTTCTACACGGTAAGATTTTCTATCGGGACCGTTTCGCCAGAAGCCGTAGCCGTAACCGCCATCTTCGTTAGGTTCCTCGTCATCCTTACAGTTTTTATGGTTAAGAACAGCTGCTTTTGCCCATTCAGCCGGAATAACCTGTAAACCGTTAAAAACACCGCCCTGAAGGTAACACAGCGAAAACTTTGCAAGGTTTTCCGGGCTTAAAAACAAACCCCAGCCGCCGGATTCTACGCCTTTTGGATCTGTTTCCCAATAATAAGATTCTATCCCAAGAGGCTCCCAAAGGCGGGGTTTTAAAAACTCCGAAACACTCAAACCGGTGACTCTTACAAGAATAGCGCATAAAAGGAAAATGTTTTCATTGATATATTCCCAGCTCTCACCCGGTTCAAAAATCCATTTTCCGTCAAAAAAGTGATTAAGCCATTTATCCTTTGTTTTATTAGCTAGCAGATTTGGCATTTTGCCTGCTTTCATTGTCATCAAATATTTGATGGTAACCTTCTCAAGCTTCTTATCAATCTTTCTTGGACGAAACTCCGGGAATATATCCAATACTTTTGTATCCAGAGAAAGAAAACCTTCATTAACTGCAAACCCGACAGCTGTTGATGTTACAGGTTTACTTGCGGAATACATAATATGCGTGGAATCTGCAGAATACGGATATTTGAAGCTTTCTGCGGCAATTTTCCCGTGGCGTATTATCATAAAACCATGTTCTTCGGCTCCGCTTTCTTCAATATCCTTAATCATAGAAATAACCGCGTTTGACGAAACGCCAACCTCCTCAGGAGTTTTTGCTCTTGGGAGTTTATTTATTGCAGCCACATGCATAACAAATCACACTTTCATTTTATATCATATATTATTTCATTATTTTAGATCTTCTTTAACCTACCTTTATGTACAGGTTCCATTGTTATTTTAATTAGATTAATTACCATTTTTGCTATTCTTTTTAGAATATTTCCTTTCATGTAATTTGTAATATCGTTTGTCATTGAATTTATCATTATGGATAAGTTTGGCGTTGTTGCCGGTTTCATTTGAACCTTGTTTCCGCTGAATTTAAAAATAAGTATACGTTTACCGATACTTTCGATAGGCGTTATCCATACTTCTAAATTATTTTCGTCCTGCCATGCAGCACAGCTGAAAGCTGTATAATCAGTTGATGCAAGGCGAATCTGGTGTTCCCTGTATTCGCCGTCCATACCGCAAAACACGGTATTGGTTTCATCCCCTTCTGACCAAGTTAACTCACATTCATCTCTGCTGAAATGGAATTTGAGATTATTGATATTGCCTGCTCTGTCTTTTGTCATGTAAGTTGCGGCAATCGGCAAAACGCTTAAGGGGAATCCTAAGAAATTTAAAATTATATTTGGTCTAAACCTTATTATTTTCCCATCAATCTTTGATTCGGTTAAACTTCTGGCTTTTTGGGGCAAAGGTTTGCATGCTCTTGCGGCAATTGCCTTTATAAGTTCGTCATTTGGGGCGGCATCCGGTATTTCATCAATAAATCCTTTAGGAAAACTATTGAAAATATATCGAACCGTTTTCCCTGAGTCCACTTCTCCGCCTACGGAAATAAGAACAGCATCGTATTTTTCAAACACCATTCCGATTTGTGAAAAAGCACCGTCGACGCGATAAGTTTTATCATCGGGACCTTCACGCCAAAAACAATAGCCATATCCTTTTTCATCTTTAGATCCATCTTTTTTTACCGGTTTATGGTCAAGAATTGCTTCTTTTGCCCATTCGGCAGGAACAATTTGTTTGCCTTCATATATTCCGCCGTTTAGGTAGCAGAGAACAAACTTCGCCAAACTCTCAGCGCTTAAAAACAGCCCCCAGCCGCCTGACTCAACACCTCTTTGATTTGTTTCCCAATATGGTTTTTCAATGCCTAAAGGATCCCAAAGACGTGGTTTCAAATAATCTATTACTCTCTGTCCCGTCAACTTAACGAGGATTGCGCAAAGCAAAAATATATTTTCGTTTACATACTCGAAATTTTCACCCGGTTCAAAAATCCATTTTGCATCAAAAAAATGGTTCAGCCATCTGTCTTTGGTTTTATTGCATAGCAGACTTGGCAATTTACCTGATTGCATGGTTAATAGATGTCTAATCGTAACCTTTTCCAGCTTTTCATCCGTTTTTCTTAGTCGAAACTCTGGAAATATATCCAAAACTTTTGTATCCAAAGTAAGCAAGCCTTCATTAACAGCAAAACCGACCGCAGTTGAGGTAACAGGTTTACTTATTGAATATACTATATGCGGGTGATCGACTGAGTAAGGCTTTTTAAAGCTTTCTGCTGCTACCTTGCCATGGCGTATTATCAAAAATCCGTGTTCCTCTGCGCTGCATTCATCTATTTCCTTAATCATTTCCAAAACTGCGGCTGAAGAAACGCCAACATCCTCAGGGGTTTTTGCACGGGGAATTATTTTTGTTGATGTAACAGGCATAATAAATCACCTTTATAAATATATTTATTTCGATAAACAATTGAACTAATGTGCTAGCTGTTAATAATAATTGCATACACTAGTTCTGAAGTAATTTTCAAGTCATTTACCGATATATGTTCATTGGAGCTGTGAACAGCCTGCATACCAATTCCAATATTTAATACATCTATCCCATGCGCAAAAAGATATGTTGCATCGCACCCGCCAAACGAACGAGTAATATTATATTTAACTCCAAGTGATTGATAAGCGATAATAACATCGGTAATAAGCGGTGATTTTTCCGGAATATGAATAACATCCGAATGCCGCTCCATGCTCATCTCATAGTTTGCCCCAAAGCTTTTACATGCCAGACGAACCGCATTTTCACTCGACTTTATATGCTGCTGCAGCCTTTCTTCGTCAAAAGACCGAATTTCCATGTCAAACGCTGCTTTGTCAGCAACGACATTTGTTTTACCTTCAGATATAAAGTTGCTGATGTTCATGGCAGAAATATCGTCTACATAGCCGACCGGAATAGCGGCAACTGCTTGTGCCGCGGCTTTGAGAGCGTGAATACCTTCCTGAGGTGCCAAGCCCGCATGTGCGGATTTTCCGTCAATTATAAAATGCAATACAACATTTGCGGGGTTTCGGTTAATAATCTCGCCTAAATTATCACTGTCTAAAACAATAGCTTCGCGGCTTTGTATGTTTTTATAATCGGCATATTTTGCGCCGAGCATTCCTATTTCTTCACAAAGTGTAAATAATACTTCAACTGTTCGATGGGCACATCCGTTTTCAGAAATGCATTCAAGAGCTTCCATAACAGCGGCAATCCCTGCTTTATCATCCGCGCCTAAAATCGTATCACTTGAAGAGCGAATAATTCCGCTTTCAAGCACCGGTTTTATATTATTTCCCGGATAAACCGTGTCCAAATGCGTACTAAACAGAATCGGATTACCTGTACCGTCAAGGCGGGCAAAAATATTCCAACCGTTCGAACCGCATTGTTCGCCAGCATGATCTCTTCTTACTTCAAGTCCTAAATCAATAAGCTCATCTTCCAATAGTTTGCAAAAATCCGCTTCGTTTCGGGACTCGCTTGCGCATTTAACATAACGGAAAAATCTTTCGGTTAATCTGTTTGAATTCATAAAATCAAATACCCCTAATTCGATTATCGGCAAATTTCGAATCGCTAAAAACAAAAAAAGACAATATAAAGCTGCCGATTCACCAATAAGGGATACGGCAGCTTTATTATTTTATTTAAACCCGGGAGCAAAAATTTGTAGCGATAATATCCGATCCGCTATCCATAATGTTTTCAATTATAATGTCACCTATACTAACCGGTGCTTCAACCTCAACCGAATTAATCAGTTTTACACAGTCAAGCAATAATTCTTTTGGTATTGGTTTTGCGGACCTAACCGGAATCAAGTAAATATTACCGTTTTTTACCTTTGCGGTAGTCGTTAAAGTACGTGTCGGAGCAGTGCATTCGGTTATTGCATATACCTCACCGCGTTTGCACTGATTGCCCGAAACCTTCAGCACATTGCGGGTTTTGCTGAGTTCAATCGAAATACTGCAGCCAATCGGGCATGCTACACAAATCATTTCTCTAATCATCATCAAACCTCCACACGAATTACCAATTCACTGTTGACCGGTAATTCTTTGAGAACTTCGTTTTTTATTACGACATCTTCCATTTCACCTGGGGCAAGCTTAGGTCTTCTTCTGCTTAATATAACCTCATCATTGCTCTCAACAAATATTTTAGCATTCTTATATACCTGGCCGACTCTGAAGAATAGTTTTACATCTCTGTCACAGTTTAAATTAATCCGTTGAGGTACAACATATCTTACGCCGTCAATGCCTTTGGTTGTAACATAGGCTGCCTCTTCAAAATGCCCCAAAATATATCTTACTGCGCCTTCTCCGGCTGTTTGACTTTCAACGGTGACAAAATCTACCAGATCATGCACGTGCAGCACATTGCCGCAGGCAAACACGCCGCTTTGTGTTGTCTCTCTGTTCTCTCTGACAACCGGTCCGCCTGTTATCGGATCAATCGCAATGCCCATTTCATTTGAAAGCTCATTTTCAGGAATTAAACCGACCGATAAAAGCAATGTGTCGCACTCGACATACTCTTCTGTACCTTTAATCGGTCTTCGATTTCTGTCAACCTTTGCAATAGTAACCCCTTCAACTCTTTCTTTTCCATGAATCTCAATGACTGTGCAGCTCAGTTTCAGCGGAATATTATAATCCTCCAAACATTGGACTATGTTTCGGGTCAAGCCGCTTGAATATGGCATTAATTCGCAAACCATTTTTACTTCGGCACCCTCAAGTGTCATCCTGCGGGCCATTATAAGGCCAATATCGCCGGAGCCGAGAATGACAACTTTTTTCCCAGGCATATATCCGTTTATATTCACATACTTTTGTGCTGTACCGGCGGTCATAATACCGGATGCACGGGTTCCGGCAATATTAAGCGCACCTCTGGGTTTTTCACGGCAACCCATCGCTAAAATAATAGCCTTCGCAGAAATATCAATTAAACCTTCGGTTTTATTTACAGCAGTAACGATATTTTCATTCGAAATGTTAATGACCATTGTATCTGTCTTAATTTCAATATCGCTTTGTTCAACCAGCAAAGAAAACCTTGCTGCGTATTCCGGGCCCGAAAGTTCTTCATTAAAATAGTGCAGCCCGAAACCGGTATGGATACATTGCTCTAAAATACCGCCGAGCGTTTCAGCTCTTTCAAGGATAACAATACTTTTTACGCCGCAATCCCGTGCCCTTAAAGCTGCTGCCATACCCGCAGGGCCTCCGCCGACGACAACAAGTTCATATTTTTGTGTCATAATTAACCTCACTTCGTCCTTTCAAAAAGAATATTTGACTTGCCGCTGAATTTTGTAACTTTATTTAACGGAATATCAAGTTCTCTTGAAAGAATCTCTGCAACCTTCGAACCGCAGAAACCGCCTTGACAGCGTCCCATACCGGCTCTGGTTCTTCTTTTTACACCATCAATGTCAACTGCTCCGGCGGGTGAATGAATAGCGTCAAGAATTTCACCTTCTGTTATACTTTCACAGCGGCAAACTATTTTTCCGTATGCATTGTTTTTCTTTATTGCCTCCCTACGCTCCTCATCTTTCAATTCCTTGAAACGAACCGGAGCTTGACGAACTGGATTATAATTCCCCTTTTTCTTTTGTTTGCCGGCAATAGTCATTAACATATTTCTGACATATTCTGCAATAGCAGGTGCCGCGGTTAACCCCGGTGACTCAATACCGACAAGCTGAATAACATTAGGATTTGAAGTACTTGTTTCAATAATAAAGTCATGAACAACTTCGTTATGTGCTCTTATCCCTGCAAAGGATGTTATCAAATCAACCGTGCTGAGCTTGGTTATGGAATGTCTGGCCGTATTTAATATTTCGGTTGCCCCGCGGGCCGTTGTTGAGCAGTCATCCTTATCATCGATGTCAATCGCATTTGGCCCGACAATTACATTGCCGTGTACTGTCGGCGAAATAAGAACGCCTTTACCCATTTTGGTCGGACATTGGAAAACCACATGGCTGACAAGTCCGCTCAATTTTTTGTCAAACAAAAAGTATTCACCTTTGCGGGAGATTATTTTATAGTCCTTATCGCCAAACAACGCTGCAACCTTGTCGCTGTAAACGCCGGCTGCATTAATCACATATTTTGTCTGAACTGTATCACTCCCCGAATAAAGAGTTTGCATTCCGTTCTCATCGGTTTCCGCGCGTGTTACTTCAAAATTGCGCAAAAATGTAACGCCGTTTGTCACTGCATTTTCGACTGCCGCAATAGCCAGTTCATAGGGGCAAATGATAGCAGCTGTAGGTGCCCAAAGAGCGCCCATTGCATTGATATTGATGTTTGGCTCTAATTCACGAAGCTTATCCTGTCCGATAATCCTAAGCTCGGGAACGCCGTTTTGATTGCCTCTGATTAAAAGCTTTGTCAAGGTTACCATTTGCGAATCGTTAAAGGCAATAACAAGAGAGCCTGTGTTTTTGTAAGGCACGCCCAAATCATGGCAAACAGTGGGCATTAACCGAACACCCTCCATATTGAACTTTGCCTTTAAAGTACCCGGAGTTGAATCAAAACCGGCATGAACGATTGCACTGTTTGCCTTTGTGGTTCCCATGGCCACATCATTGCATTTTTCAAGCAGTACAATATTCATATCGTATCTACTGAGTTCCCGGGCAATTAACGAACCAACAACTCCGGCGCCTATGATTGCAACATCAAATTTCAATCAAAATCCTCCCAATCAAAATAATTCATAATGGTTTATTATATCAATAATCTTTTCATTACGCAACCGAAAATACCCAATTTATTGTTTATTTAGCGCCCATGCGTTCGATAATATTTGAAACCCTCAACAGCAGTCATAATATTCTCAATGGGTGTCCCCGGGGTGCACGAGCTTGACATTGAAAGAAAAAGACCGGTTTTGGGTCCATTTTCAACGAGAAAGCACAATTGATTTTTTATGTCCTCAGGCTTTCCAAACGGCAACTCACGTGTTACCGAAACACCCGCCTGAATAGTCAATGGCTGACCCAGTCTGTCTTTCATTTTACATATTTCAATATAATCCATTCCATCCTCATATTGAAAGCCTTGAAAACCGTTTATACCTGCTTCTAAAAGATATGGTATTAACTTTATCAAGTTGCCGTCGCAATGCCATAACAGTGTAAAGCCGGCATCAACTGCGGGTTTAATTGACCTCGCAAACTGTTCAACCCAATGCTTTTCAAGAGATTTCATACCGGTAAGCAACCCTCTGGAATCTGCCATATCGTGGTCAAGGCGATGATACAGCGGTAAATGAGCTGTTTGGAAAGCTTTTACCGCAGATTTATTCTTTAGTACGGCAAAATCTGCTTGTATAGTAAATAAACGGTCAATTATTTCGGGGAAAAGTGCATAGCATGTGAAAAAGTTTTCATATCCATAGCGCACATATTCAAGTGTGGGGAAAACCAAATGTCCGTAACCTGTTTTAAGAATGTTTGGGCCAAGCATCCTCTGCGACGCTGATTCGCTTTGAATAATTTCTTGAACGATCTGATTTTCGTTAAAATTTTTGATATCTTGTATGATGGACGGTATATAGAAGCGTTCAATATGATCTGCGCAAGCTTCGGCTGAATTAATTGTAATGTCATCAATTACAGGTATATTTTCTGTTGCATAGCCTTCGAAACCTTTTTCTCCCATTGAAAGCGGGTTGTCAGCCAACATTTGGTCAACCATATTTACCCCGATATTTTCAACCATTCGAAAATATACACCATAGGGATCTTTTTTATATGCGCCTTTGCTGGCGCAAGCTATTTTTTCGATTACACGATGCTCCATAATGTGAATAAGTCCGGTAGGAATACCTTTGGTCTTTTCATGATGAAGTGTATCAACGGCCAATTGAGCCGATGTTGTATAATTTTGCATAATAGTCCTCCGGTTTCACGGTAAAATAGATATGAATAAAAGTCTTCTAAAATATATTATATGATTCACATTGGATAATCAAGTTATCTTAAAAGGCAATTCACCTAAATTTAGTAATTATTATTGTATTAATCAGCTGATTTTAATATAATTATCAAAAGAATCGTTTTTAGTATAATTATTAATCGTGCGTTTTAAACAATCAGAAGGGACAGGCAATGAAATGAAAAGTGCTTTCAGTCAAAGCCATTTTGACAATTCAAAAATATTGTATAAGAAAGGTGAAGAATATGAGGCCGTCGCGTCATGCGGCAACGGCCTTGTTTGCGCTTACAGCAAGGGTCCCAATATGTTTGATCTGATCGGTCCTTATTACAGTTCCCCCACTTTCTGTGAAATGGCACTGTCATCAGACTTTTTTGTTAGGGGCGGGCGTATTCACGCAACAGGGATTTGGGCATATGAACTCTTGGATGAAAACCGTTCTGTTGGCCGATATTGTGAGTTTACACCCGGCGAATATCCGGTTTATATACGCAGTTTTGATTTTAACAAACAAGTTAAGTGGTCAATCAGCAAAAGAGCTGTCACAGGCTTCAAAAAGGTTCCGGATTCACTGACGGCCGGAACATGTTTCAAACAGGCATTTTTTGCTGAAATCCCTGCCGGTACTGATTTTTATTCAATAGGCAAGCTTGACGGACAGACGGCAGGTTACCCTGTTGCGGACCGGTTAGCTTTGATTATCGCTGTCAAAGGCGATGTTGAAATCGATTATTCCGAATCGGCTCTTTCTCTCAAGATAACAGAAGGAGATTTATTTTTTATCATTGAAAAATCCGGCATGGACGCTTGGCATACATTCGATAAATTGAAAGATATTACAACTGAATGTCTATATAACAGCAGCATTTCTTTTTGGAATGAATTTACCGGCAGACGCTTAAAAAAATCGCCTTTACTTGATGCAAAATACAAGATAAATACTTTCATTAATGAAGCTGCCGATGATACGGCAACCCTTATCAAATCGCAGCAGGACTCAGGTGGAGGGGTTATTGCCGGCTATAATTATCATCTTGCCTACATCCGTGACAATTACGGCGTTCACAGAGGGCTGCTTGCTCTTGGTTGCTATGAAGAGGATAAAAAACTTCAGTTTTATTATACCGATGTTTTTTCAAAATACGGCAGAGTCTGCAACGCTCAAGGGATGGGAACATTTGGTTTTCACATTCATGAAAACGACAGCACCGAAATCACCGGATATATTGTGCTTATGGCTATGGAGTATTATGCCAAAACGAATGATTTTGAAACTATAAACAAAATGCTTCCGCTTCTTATCTGGTGTATGAATGAGCAGAGATTGCAAATGCGAACAGGCTGTCTGCCCTTTAACGGTGACGAAACCTATATTGCCGGCGGAGTTTTAAAAAGGAAACACATTATTGACGGTTCAATGGAAGCAACCCTGTTATATTACCGCGCAGGTGAATTGCTGCTGCCGTTCTTAATAGAAAATAATTTGGCTCCTGAAAGTTTCATTTCAGCGCAGAAATCGGCAATGAAAGAAATTGAAGATACTTTTGCAAACAATTTCATCAAAGACGGTGTTTTATATTGCAATAAACCTAATATTTATACTTATGAAACTGCCCCGGCTAACCGCAATGGTGTAAGAGAATGCGGGCATGGTTTTGGTACATCATACAAAACTAAATATTTGAGATATGTTTGTTTTGATTGTCTGGATAATTGCGACTTACCAACATCCGATGCCAAATTATGCAATATTCGTTCTACAGCTTTAATACCTTTTTGGATTGGTTCAAAACTAATTCCGGAAGCAATACTGTCATCAATGCTTGATGAAATATGTGAAAGTTGGCTTGAAGATGGGTTGCTGCCTTCAAGCCCCGAAAACGATAAAACTGTTGGTTACGATTACGGGTTGCTGCTATATGCGCTTAAAGACGAGGATGGGAATATAAAGAATGAAGCCGCGTACGAAATGTTGCTGAACACAGTTCTTTCCATTCGCGATAAAACGGGTGCTTGGGTGGAATACTATGAAAACAATAAGCCTTGTGCTACTAAATGCAGACCATGGGAAAGTGCAGTTAATATTGTTGGAATCTTAAAATAACAGTTCAATGAATACAGCCTGCCAAAAAGCTAAAGCTTAAAGGTAGGCTGTTATTTAATTATTCATTAAATAAAATTATAATTTAATGATTTGCTCAGAAATCGGCATATTTTTTCGGAATTTTGGCATTTCCATCAATCTTCCGTTATTAGTTACCGAAAGTTCCGATAATAGCCCTACAGCGGTCCATTCGCAAGCCTGATAGACATCTATTGCGGACTTCGCACCGTGAAGAACAGAATCAAGAAAATCATCAACCAAAAAGAAATCTCCGCCCCAGTGGCCTGCCGATTTCTGTTCCTCTGTTGCATTTTTGAATCGCTCGGGTAAATATGCATCATAGAATTCAGACAGCGGATGCCATTTTGTTCCTTTTTCAGTTTCCGACATACTTGTGAGATATACTTTGTGGTCGTCACCCAATCCGCGCGGTGCTTCATAGCTGCCTAATGTACCCTGCAGGCTGTAGTAAGACATATTGTGCGGTCTTGGTGACATGCAGTCTACTCTGATTTTAATCAAAGCGCCGCTTTCTGTCTGGCAAAGAGTTAAGGTGGTGTCGTCCTGCCGCAAGCCGCCGCGCTCAAGTGCTATGTTCTGGCCGCTGGAAGAACTGATGATTGTCTTTATGTGGTCATCGTCAAACCAAAGAGAAACCGGACCGAGGCTGTGGGTAGGATAGAACGCTCCTCTTTTACCAAGCTGCCAATACTTTCTCCATGAATTCTTCCCATTGGCGTAAACCAGCATGTTATTGATGTCATGAAGGTATTCGCCCTCACCGAAATATAATTTGCCGAAGAGCCCTGCGTTTGCCATATTGCGGATGACATGATTTTGAGGTATATAAGCATAGTTTTCAGCGAACATATAAACTTTGCCGGAATTTTCAACCGCTTCAATAAGCCACCAAAGTTCATCCATTGTAACGCCGGCTGTAACCTCACTTAGAACATGCTTGCCTGCTTCAAACGCTGCAATTGCTTGCGGCACATGGCATTGCATTGGCGTTGAAATAACAACAGCGTCAATATCGCTTTCAAGCATATCTTCGTAAACTCGGAATGTTTTGGGGATTCCGTGTTTTTCTGCTGCTGCCTTTGCAATGTCTTCATTCAAGTCGCACATTGCGACAACTTCGACTTCATCCGGATGAGCTTTAAAACCCAAGATGGTGCTTTGACTTCTTGCTCCGACAAGCCCAACTTTCAACATATAATTAACACTCCTTTTATTCTGCTGCTATAACATCTTCCGCGGGTGATAAATCTTCATTAACACAGGGTATTGAGGCGATATTGAATGTTTTTAAAATAATTTCCCAGCGTCCGCGCATAGATTCGTGGTTCAAAACCGGTAAAAACCCAAGTTTTATATAGTGCTTAATTGCCGGTAACCGCCAATCATGTGTGGTTAAAAAACATCCTGATTGACCATCATCAATATGCTTCTGAACCGCAGCAGCACAAACAGCCAAACCAATGCCTTTGCCTCTTTCGCACTCTCTTGCGCCGACCATATGCAGATTTGCAATGTTTCCATCTAATTTTAATTGAGCTGTTGCGGTCGCGACTGGAATATGGTTTCCATCCTCAACGCAAAAAATCGAACCATCCGGAACACTTGAGTCTTCAAGCATTTTCTCTTTAAAAAGATCTTGTGACATCACATCAATGCCCATGTCATTAAGTAGACAAGCGCACCAAGCTTCGCCCTCGTCATCTTTAAGCTTTCGTATTTTGTAACCTTGTGGAAGGCTGCATGCCGGCAATGATACATTAGAGCGCCACATTCTTAATGCCGGTAAGTCTTGAGGAATTTCTGACATTTAGTTCACCTGTTTCTATCAAAATTATCCTATGCATTTCATCTAATTAATTATACTGTTTTACAAGTAGTTGTCAATTGTAAATAATAAATTTGCTATAAAGATTTATTTTTTGTGTTAAGAATAAATTAGGCATTGATTATCAAATAGATCGACTATCTAATGATATTATTTAACCGTTTTTGACCCAACTTCTCTTACAAAAATTATGCCGCAGAAAATGATAAATGGTTGCAATATTGAAAATAGCACTTCCGAAGAAGTGCTATTTTCTGGTGCCGGTGACCGGACTTGAACCGGTACAGTGTTGCCACCGAGGGATTTTAAGT
>CAYNMU010000044.1:0-19126 GCA_964398395.1 uncultured Eubacteriales bacterium | reverse complement strand
TGCTTAATATTATTTTTTTGGAAATCTTGTGCATTTAATATTGCAATCTACAAATTAATACTCTGTATTGATAGCAATTTCACCCTACAAACCAAATTAAAGCTCTTTTAGAAGATACTTAAAGCCCCGTTTCCGCTAAAATAACGAAAATGGGGCTTTATGGGGGAACGCAATGGTTCCGCAAGGATCTATTCGGCGATAATAAACACGCCTTCGCAGGATTCAAGGTTAAGTGTGCAGGTGTTTGCATTAATAACGGTAGCAACGCCCTTTTTATAAACCGTTAACTTTTTTGCGCCGTCAAAAGCAAGTGTTGCTGATACGCTCTGGTCTTTTTGCGGCTCGGTCATATTGACAACTGTGTAAGCCTTTGAGTTGCCGACCTCACCTTTAAAACAACCTATCAAAAGCGGACTGACGCTTTTAACGGTTGGCTTTGCGCTTTCATCAACCGGCATAAGGAAGCCATAATCAGTACCTGCAGCCGAGATGCCATTCATAAGAAACGCGCCTAAATTATTATAGCCGCCATAAATATCGGCAAATGCTTTTAGTTCATTGTCAACAGTCTGAACTGCATAATATGTTTTGGTCCTGTTGCCCGCGGCATCGATTAAATGCGAGTCTCTATCCCACCAGCCACTGTTGTAGCAAGCGTGAATAATTGCCTTCGTACCAAACGAAAGGCTGACATAGGCCTGCCAGCGAATATCCTGCGGTGTGTCGCAATATCTGTTGTTTCCGGATCCGCTGTTGTAATCGCCTGCCGCTTGTGTTATTACCCACAAATCGCGGTTAGTTTTTCTACATGCCTCACCGAGAATATCAAGATTCCTCAGCCATTTAGTGCTGGTCGTTTTCACAGCAGTGCCTGTTAAATCTTTTTTAATACCAAGCGGATAAATATCAACAGAGATATAATCTGTGTTAATTTTATTTATATATTCGGAAACATGCCGCTTGTAACTATCAACACTTGCATCTGAAAAATCCGATAAGGGTAACAGAATTTTTTTGTAAGTTTCAATATTTGGGGAATTACCGAGTTGCTCAGCGCTTGCATAAATCGGGAAAAGGTTAATATACGGAAGCTTGCCGGTTGTGTTGGCATAATAATAATTTGTAACCGAACCGAGTGTTGCAAATCCCGCTGAAGTCGGTTCATCAATTAAATTATCACCCCATATAGCCGGATGATTTTTGTATGTCGCCGGGGTAATGCTATACCAACCGGGGCTGCCGCTTGCATCCCAATACATTGAAGGCGCGTTGTATGAACTTGCAATAACCCCGACATTATTTTGCTCGCATAAATCCAAGAAGGTCTGATTGACGCTTGTAATCAAAAAGTCTATCCCTGCTTCCTTTACATAGGAAACATGCGTTGCGTCTGCGTACTGCAAATCATAATTGTAACCGCCGATTAATAAACGGTCGTTGTTAAAACCATAATCGCGTTGTGTTGCCATAATCGGCTCACCGTCCGTCACTTTCATTGTTGTGCCAAGGGGCGTTGTGAAAGTTGCAATGATTGCCATAAAAAACGCCGCAATTTTTCTGAACACGCCTGCTGCAAACATATTAACCATCCTTTCAAAACAATAGTTTAATTCACTAATCATATTATATTCTTAATTTCTAACAAGTCAATGTTTCTTTCGGCCTTTTTCTACCAATCAAAGCTAACGCATTTGCCTTGTAATGTATAAGTAATGCCCTCATTGGCACAAACCTTGTCAAATGCTGTGAGAAACGCCTTCAGCATCCCTTCATCCTTAAAAAGAATACTGCCGTTAAGCGTCAGCAAATCAGGCATATTTGAACCGAAACTCAATGCGAAACCGTTCATCCACCAATGCTTCTGTGGTTCTCTCACGAACAAGACCTTATTCCCCTTTGACAGTTTCATTGACATGTCTAGCATATCTTTATCACCGATGCAATCATAAAACTCAGCTATTCTGGTTTTCGGTTTATTGTATATTCCGATTTCTGCACCGCCCATTAAAGTGAAGTAACTACCTTTCCAAATCTGAATCATCCAGTCCAACCCGGCATATTCAAACTTAACTCTTTCGGTCTTATATTTTACCCCTAATGCGGGGGCGAGCGTATCATAAAGGCGGCAAAATCCCAATTTGCGTGTCCATGAGTTAATGGAGGCATACATCATCTTCTGCTTTAGGTCAACATCGAAACCAATACCAAAAGCCCCTTCTTGGCCTTTTCCGATTATTCTCTTATTCACAACATCAAAGTACATCCCGATTTCAATCATTTTTTTTGCGCCAGTATTATCTACATATTCATTTACAAATTCCGGGAATTTCCCGCCTAAATCAACAATTTTAGCAGTGAGTTTGCTCATCCCTTTTAAATAGGCGTCCAAAAACTCATTAATAAAACTGTAAACCGTAACAACTTTTTCGTGAGTATCATCTGTAATTGCCTTAGCAACGTCTTGCACCTTTTGAACCGGCAGCGCAGGGCTTGCAATTGCGGGCAACGCTGATTTTTCTGCGACTGCTGAAATCGATCTTTCATCCGAAAAGCTTTGAGCGAAATAACCCGTTACAGCACTCAACGCGGATACGCAAACAGCGAACACCAAAATAATAGATAAAATTCTTGCTGAAACAGTTCTCATTGATACTTCTCCGTTTATAAATATTTTTTTAGCCTTTATAACTTGAGCATTATTTATTTTTTCATCAAAAGGATTGCGGTCATCGCCACTCCGAGAAAAATAAACAATAAACCGGTCACTCTACCGAGGATTTTCTCGCTGACACGGTTGGCAAAACGTGCACCCGGCAACCCACCAATGATTGTACCTACGCCGACAATCAAGCCGACAGCAAGGTCAATGTTCCCTCTCGCTCCGTGCCCGATAGCCCCGGAAAGGGCCGTGATTGCCATAATTAATGTTGAAGTGCCGATTGCTTTGTGCAGCGGCAGTTTGACCACAAAAAGAAGGACGAGTAAAAAGTTTATTCCGCCGCCGGCGCCGAAGAGCCCGCTGACAATACCTAGCAGGAAGCCGATGACAATCGAAATCAGTATCCTTTGCCATCTGGCATGCACCTTCAGCAGATTTTCCGGCGAAGGTTCCTTCGCCGCGATTTTTGCTCCGCGGAGCAGCATGACTACACCGAAAAGCGCCAGAAAAATTCCAAAGCTGCCGCCAAGGCCGGCTGCCGGGATTTTGGAAGCAAATAAAGCGCCGACCTGCGCACCGCCAATCGAGCCGAAAGCAATCCAAAAACCGCGCTTTATATCGATATTGTCATGTTTAAAGTATGAGTAGGATACTGCAAGGGAGCCGATGACATCTACCATAAGGCTTGTGCCGATCGCCTGATGCATGGTAAAATTCATCCCGAGGCTTAGTGCGGGGATAACCACCATAACTGCACTGGCGCCAATGAGGCTTGTCATACCGCCGCTGCAAACTCCCAAAAGAATAAGCAGAAAGATTGTTAAAAAATTCATCTATACTCCAAAATTAACATAATTATTTGATGAAACACAAGATATGAACTATTGTAGTTAATAATATACTATATCTGCTATAAAATCAACCTGAAATTTTCGCAAATATAGCATATTAATTACTTTACATTTTATTCTAAGTTTCTAACTTTTTCGATAAATTGATATCCCAAATTCAATTGCAGTCTCAAGCTCATTAATATGCTGCAATTTCCTTTGATCTTCAACACTTGTTTTATAGTAATAGGGTGTCATTGTAAAAACGTTGATAATATCTTCATTACAAGCAAGATGAATCATTTCGCGGACTTCCCGTTTTTCAATCAAATCAAAACCTTCAAACATTTCATCCTCAGGCTCATTTTCATATGGGCTGTCATAAACTGTGGCTTTCAAGCTCCACAGATGTTTTTCGAGCGGGAACACCTTCATGAGGATGCCGTCATTTTTCAAAACGCGGCTGAATTCTTCAGCACTGAACGGCGCAAAAAGTGAAAGCATCATATCGCATGAGTTTTCTTTCACCGGCAGGCGGAAAACGCTGGCAACCGCCAGTTCGATATTGCTGTTTCGCTTCGCACCAGCCGCCAAAGCGTCCTTAGAGATGTCCACAGCTAACATTTCGGGGGTTATTTCATAGTTCACCAGATAATCGTAAATATTTACGGTATACCAGCACTCGCCGCAGCCCGCATCTAGGATTCGGCAACCCGTAAAGGCATATCCCTTTACAGCATCACAAACCAAATCAAGCAAGGGTTTGAAGTAGCCTTTGTTTAAAAACGCCTGTCTGGAGCGGACCATCAGCTTATCGTCCCCGTGGTGTTTGGCTTTAACTGTTTGAGACAATAGAAGATTCGTGTAGCCGCTCTTAGCAGTGTCAAAATTGTGATTATTTTGGCAAAAAAGGCTTTTGCCGTTTGAATTCAGTTCTTTCCCGCAGACGGGGCAGATAAAGCTGCTCATTTTTTGCCACCCTCATTTTGATATTTAACTTGTAACAGTATACCACAAAGCAAATTCTGTTTCACGCTAAAAATATAAAAGCCGTAAACTCACCATTCACGGCTTAGCTTACGGCTTTTTCATATTATTTGTTTTACAGCGGCAAATCTTTTTCCTTAAACACTTTTATGCCTGCGGCGTAAAGAACCACGCCGATAACCGCAAGAACAATCAGCTTAACGGCAAACCCTTCGCCGTTCATAATCGCGTTCGTATCAAAGAGTGTGTTCAGCGACATATACTTTAAGAATTCGAGTTTATCGCTCATCCCGGAAAGTAATTTAAAAACAAAGAATATAATGGGCAGCCCCGCGCCAAGCATGAAGGATTTGCTTGAATAATTAAAAACGCATGAAGCGAAGAATACGATTGCGCTGATTGCAAACTGCAGCAAAAAGCAGCCAAAGGTCAACATGATAAAGGTATTGTAATCCAGCACCCCGGGTTGGGATATCGCGGCAGCGCCTGTTCCCACAGCTGCGATAAAACCGAACAAAAGCGCAAGCGAACCTATCAGATAAAACGCGCTTGTTGAGGCTATCTGAACTCTCGTTGTCGGCGTTGAAAGGTTGTAGGCCATACTGCCTTTGTCAACCTGGCCGGCAATCATTTTATTGCCTACCATGATCAGGAAAATCATCGGCAAGACAATAGCCATCATCCCAAAATACTGGTTAGAAACAAAAGCAATGAGCGTTGATATATCGCCAAGGGGGTTAAACGGCAGATTACCGCTTGTGCTGTTAATGCTCGCCATTGTTGAAGGAACAAACACGCTCAGAATAATAGTAATCAGAAGGCAAAGCAACCCTGTGAAAATAGCATACATTTTAAAGTTTGATTTAACTGTTTGCTTAAAAAGCGGTTTACTGAACATTATTATTGCCCCCCTCATAATAACCTAAAAAGTATTCTTCCAGGTCATGCTTGATTTCGCTGACAAATTTGACCTTACGTTTTGCCAGCACAGCTATCAGTTCATTGATTTTAATATCGTCAATGTCAACCGTAACTTGATTTTTTTCCGGCTTTGTTTCTTTTACAGAGAACCCTTCTTCAAGCATAGACGCATAATCCTCTTTACTGAGAAACTCAATTTTAAAGGTCTTTCTCTCCGAATGGCGAATTTCGTCCGGGTTGACTGTTGCTATTATTTTGCCGTTTTTTATAATGCCAATGCGGTCACAAGTTCCCTCAACCTCTTCAAACATATGCGAGGACATCAAAATGCTTTTACCTCTGCGTTTTTCTTCTTTGACCAGTTCGATAAAGGTAGCTTGCATCAACGGATCAAGGCCGCTGGTCGGTTCATCCAAAATCAATATCTCCGGGTTGTGCATAAAAGCGCAGACAATACCGAGCTTTTGTTTCATCCCTTTGGACATTCTTTTTATATCGCCGGTCGGGTCCAGCTCAAACTGTTCAATAAGTTTGTTGGCTTTTGAGCTGTCCTTTAACCTTCGCATTTCCGCAATATACTTAATCAGCTGTGTACCTTTCATATCATTCGGAAATGAAATTTCACCGGGCAGATACCCAAGTTTCTTTTGAATTTCTTTCGGCTTTTCCCAACTGTCCATCCCCAAAACAGATGTTTTTCCGTCTTGTGGCCTAATGAACCCCAACAAGTGGCGAATTGTCGTGGTCTTTCCTGCGCCGTTCGGGCCGAGGAATCCAAAGACCTCCCCCTGCTCAATTTCAAACGACACATCGAAAACGCCTTTGTTTTGGCCATAATCCTTTGTTAAATGTTCAACTTTTATAACAGACATCCAAATTTCTCCTTTTCTTTTACTTTGCTGTTGTATAATCCGACAACGTGTTGTATGATGTAACTATAACAGAGTGATTTGAGTTAATCAACCGACAATATTTGAAAAATGTCGGATTTAACCAGCCCGATATTATAAAGGAGTTTTATCAATGAATAAGCAGCCCGAAATCACAGCGCAAACGAAGCAGAACCTTATCGATGCTTTTTGGCAACTGTACCGCACCAAGCGCATCGATAAAATAACCGTGCGGGAAATTGCCTTAAAAGCTGGTTATAACCGTGGCACATTTTACGAATACTTCGCCGATGTTTATAACGTGCTAGAACAGATCGAAATGTCGCTTTTACCTGAATTGGATGAACTGCCGCCTTTGGATTTTTCCCCGACCCCTGCCGGACCGATTGACGATTTTATAAAAATGTACACCGATAACAGCAAATACTACAATGTTCTACTCGGAGAAGGCGGTGACCCGTCTTTTCAAGGCAGGCTGAAAAACTTTATAAAGCATAAGCTTAAGCAGAAGCTGATTGAAACCGGCGCGGCAGATGATTTTGAGCTTGACTATACCCTTGAATACACGTTGTCGGCAATGATAGGTGTCTTAAATTACTGGTTTAGGCAGGAGAATACGCCCCCAACCGATAAACTTCTAAATCTAATGCGTGAAATAATGGATAATGGTGTTATGAGCAGATTTGAAATTTTTTAGTCGGAAAATTCGGATGATTACCCCTTGATTTTTGTTGACAAAAGGATTTGCTTTTGATAGAATAGGCAGGCACAACGAGCGCAACATCATTCTTGTCGCAAAGTAAAAAAATATAATATGGAAGAGTATCGAAGTGGTCATAACGGCCCGCACTCGAAATGCGGTTACCCGCAAGGGTACGAGGGTTCGAATCCCTCCTCTTCCGCCAAAAAGCAATCCACCTTAACGGGGTGGATTGCTTTTTTAATAAATACTAATTGGAATGGTTTGAATAAATCTGTTGACATTAGCATTATGCCGTTTTATAATTATGGCATATGTTGTATAGAATTTACAGTTCCCGGCAAGTTTTTTTCACATAAGTTGTAAAATTAGGAGGGCGACAATTTGAATAATGAAACAGTTCAATTTATTAAGGATGTTGAAAACAGAATTACCCCTGAAGGAATAGCGATGATTTCTAACAATGCTAAGAAGTTAATGAAACTGCCAAATTTTATCCAACAATTCATTGTTAATCTAAACTCAAAGAAAAACGAATATATGGGTTTTGTTGTTGAACCATACAGCTTTTTTTTGGCATATGAAATAACTGAAGATATGGTCAAAGGGTATATCCCCGAAAACTATGAACTGGTTCCCATATCCATTTTTGACAAATCCCCCAAAAAGCTATGTGCAATTGTAGGATGTTTCAATGTACATACCAGCGTTTTTTGGGGTTCAAGATTTGAGTTGTATATTATTGCAAAAAACAAGAAAAACAATTTGGTTTCATGGCTTATCTGTGATTATGAATCCAATACATTTAATTATGATCCCGGAAAAGGGTTTCTCACTTCAACATTGAGCAAATCAGTTTTTACGACATCTTATGACGGAAATATTATTTGCGATATTGAAAGTAAAAAGAGTAATACTAAGATCAATGTAATTGTGGATGTAAATAATCATAACTGTATTAATTTGAATCAAAAGCTATGGATTGAAGGTAATCTGTCTGTTGATTATTCCGGGGAGTTAGACAATAAAGGGAATGACCCTTTCGGCCTAATATTTGACCCTATGGAGATGAAATGTGCCCAACATATAAATGTGGATGAGATACAGATTAAGCAACTTGATTTCGGATTTGTTAAATCGGACATGAAACCATATGAGTCCTGTTGTTTTCCATTTGCTCAGCATTACATAACAACTGTTTTCCCTGAAGGCAATTTGATGAAGGATGAACAAGATTTATATAATAAAATCAATGAGATTATATCCAATGATAAAAACTAAAGGCATCATAATTTGTTTGTATTTTATCATTTTGCAGCAGCTATGCCAAAAAGCAATCCACCCCAACAGGGCGGGTTGCTTTTTTATGAAATATCTCTATTTGAAATGTAATATTACGAGCATTCTTCAATAAAATAAAAGATTTGAAAATTCTATCTAACTAGCATATAATTTGTTGGGACACCAAACAATAGCTTCCGCTTACAGGAGAAACATATATGAAAAAATTATTATCCGTATTGATGGCTTTATTATTGATATCAGCCTCCTTAGGTGACATCACCGTCCAAGCATCCCTTTACCCACCTGTTACCCCCGGCGTCTATACCTTCAAAACCTATTCGCAGATTAAAACCTGCAAGTTTCTGCTCCCCGACCCGTTTAAAAAGCCTGACGGCCGACGAGTGAAAAATTTGGCAGAATGGAATCAGCAGCGGGATTACATCAAACAGGCGCTTTGCTTTTATGTCTACGGCAACAGGCCTGACTTTTCCATTCATCACGTGCTGGTTGATTCTCAAATGGATGAAGGCGCCTACGGCAAAACAACCGTGTATAAGATATTCTACGGCGACGGCAGCCGTTATTTCCGTGTCCGCGTCACAAAGCCCGCAGCGGACAACGGGACAAAGCAATATCCTGTCATCATGCGTTATGAAGACAACATGAGCTGGCGTTTCCCCATCGAAGAAACGCTGCTGACACAGGATAAATATGTGATTGTCGCCATCAACCATACTGACGCATCGCCAAACAACCAAAACGAATACAACGCCAACCACATGCAGGAAGCGGAAGCGAAAGCCATCATGGCTTGGGGCTATGAAGCCACCTTGACGATGGATTACCTAAATACGCTCCCTTTTATCGACATGAACAAAATCGCCTTGACCGGCCATTCCAGAACGGGCAAAGCTGTTATCTGCGCAGCAGCGTTTGACGAACGAATTGCGCTTGCCATCCCGAACAGTTCCGGCGCCGGCGGAGCTTCAAGCTTCCGTGCTTTTGGGCAGTCCGGCGCGCAGGCAATTGGCCTTGCGACCGACCAGCCGTCGTGGGTATCCGGCAATCTGGCGGCATTTAAAGACAGCGTGAAAAAACTTCCGCTGGATATGCATTGGGCGACGGCATTGATTGCTCCCCGGCCGGTTCTGTTCACTGAATCGCGGGACGGCGACGAATCCAAATGGGCAGGGCCGCGCGGAACGTATGCCTGCTGGAGTGCACTCGATGAAGTCTACAAACTCTACGGTGACGATTCCGCCATGGTATTAAATAATTTGATAAACATACGAGCGGGCAACCATGAGCAGCTGGATTCCGATTACGCTTTACTCGTTGAATTTTGCAATCATTATTTCTACGATGAAACGATGGATACCGGCGCATTAAGGCAGAATACGGAGTTACGCTTTGCTGCATGGTTGCATCTCTTCTGGTCGGCGCCTTTTTGATACTATTAGCAATAAAATTGTAATTGTTTGGTTGACATGCTATAATATTGCGAAATAACATCTTTTATTAAATTATTTTAATTTTTTAGAGGAAATTAAATTATTCTCAGTTAATTTAACGGAGGTGATTCGGTTGATTGTTTTAATACTGTTGTTTTTTATTGCTTCATCCTGTGTTATTGCAATCATTGATTCCTATCTAAACGGCGGCAAGATTAAAATCAAAAAGTTACTGTTTCACTTTCTGACAGTCTTATTTTTTATGTTTGCTTTTCTTGGCTCATTCGCTTTATCGAGAGGATTAAAAGCATCTTCATTTCCGATTGAATACATTATTATTTCCGGAGCCTTTAGTCTTGAAATCTGCTTGTCGTTTCTTATCATTAAAAAAAGAAAGTTCCGCAAAATATTTTCAAAAAAGCAGGCAGCGGTTTTCGCCTTAATCGTGATTACAGTGGTTTCAATCTTTTCGGAGGCAACACTGTTCAATTACAGGCATTATGAATCATTAACATTCGGGCAGGCGCAAAAGGTATCGTACACTTTGTCGGATGCTTTTGTTAAGGTCTCGAATGGAGTATATTCAGTAAATTTATTTGATGGAACTCCTGAGATTTTTTTAAATGTCAGTAACCAGAAAATTAACAATATTTATATCGATGTTGAGCCTGTAGCTGAAATTAATGATAACGGCAAGGTGAGCACATTTGCTGATTCGCATACTTTGGGTGTCATCATCAGCATTTCCGACGAAGGGCACGAAACAGCTTATCCTTTGCCTCTTATGCACATTACAGGGTCAGTTCCTGACAGCAAGTATATGAAAATTGATGCTTCAGGCAAAGTTAATCAAATGTCAATCCGCTTAACCAATCTTGACGGCAGGCAGATAAGAATCGGTAAGATTGTGACAAACACCACGGTTGAGAATAATTTTTCTGTTTGGCGTTTACTTGCGGTTATTATTCTTTTAAGTATCTGCTATGCCACAAGGCCGCGTTCCCCGCTTTATACCGAAACGCTAAATCTAAAATTAAAATGGCAAAAAGCGGCAGTTTCGGTTACTTTGGTCTTATTAGCTATTCTAATCTGCTCTCCGCCTTTTTTAAGCCCATACTCAAACGGCGACAAGCTCGAACATCGGGATCAATATGAGATTTTTTCGAAGATGCTGAAGAAAGGGCAGCTTTATTTTGATTATGAGGTTGACCCTGCCCTTGCAAATCTGAAAAATCCCTACGACAATAACGCCCGAGCTAACATCGGAGCAGATGTTAAATGGGACCACGCATACCATGACGGAAAATATTATATGTATTTCGGTATTGTCCCGGAAGTAACAACATTTTTGCCATACCTGCTGATTACAGGTAAGACGCTGGATACAATATATGCTTCCACACTGAGCGTCGCGTTATTGATGATAGGCATATTTGTTTTCATGAATATGCTGGCCAAAAAATACTTTCCGGGCACATCTTTTGCTTTGTATATTATTATGAGTGTGCTTGCTTCAACAGCAATCGGCATCACTCTTTCCAAAGTTGCTTCCATGTACTCTATACCGATATCTTTCGCGGTAATGTTCGGGATTTGGGGATTGTATTTTTGGATGTCGGCTAAAAAAAGCGAAACTGCATTCAGTAAAGGTCGGCTTTTTCTTGGTTCGCTTTGTATCGCTTTCATATTCGGGTGCCGTCCGCAGGTGGGTATTGTGATGCTGATCGCGTTGCCGCTGTTTTGGAAAGATGCTTTTAAAAATCGGTTACTCCTCTCAAAAAAGAGCTTTGGCAGTTCGTTATGCCTGATGCTGCCTTTTGTTGCAGTGGCGGCAGGGTTAATGTGGTATAACTTTGCACGGTTCGGCTCGCCTTTTGACTTCGGCGCTACCTATAATCTAACAACAAATGACATGACAAAACGCGGTATTAAACTTGACAGAACTCTTTTCGGCCTGTTTTCGTTATTATTTCAACCGATTGCAATCACAGCACAATTTCCGTTTGTTAGCAGCGCTGCATTGCTGACAACTTACCAAGGCATCACAATTACCGAGGGAATTATCGGAGGCTGCTTTTTTACCCAGCCAATTCTTGCAATCGGGATTTTTGGTTATTCGATTAAAGAAAAACTTAAAAAATTGAACTTATGGCAGATATGGCTTCTGCTCTTATCAATGTCGCTTGTTATCTGTTTTGTTGATATTCAGGTTTCCGGCATACTGGAGCGATATATATGTGATTTTTCCTGGTTGCTTTATATTGCCGCCGCTATGGTACTGTTCCAACTTTCAAATGAAATCAGCAGTGCCGGCACGCGAATTTGGTTCAACCGAATCATCGCTATTGTCGTGATATTCTGCCTTATCTTTAACTTGCTCAGTATGTTTTTTGCCAGCGGCGGTTGGGCTTTCAGCAGCACGGCTGCAGAATTTCATTATACGGTTGCAAACCTTGTTGAATTTTGGAAATAAACTTTAACAGTATTAAAAAAGCGCAAGGAATACTTATATGAGAAAATCCTTTTACGCTAAGGAAGGAATGGTCATAAAAATGAGCAGGATAGCCGTCTTAATCCCGTGCTACAACGAGGCTCAAACAGTCGCGGCAGTAATTAGGGATTACAAAACAGCCATACCCGAAGCTGATATATATGTTTATGACAACAACTCCACCGACGGCACCGACGATATTGCCACAAAGGAGGGTGCAATCGTCCGTTATGAATTCAGGCAGGGCAAAGGCAATGTAATCCGTGCCATGTTCAGGGATATTGACGCCGACTGTTATATTATGTCTGACGGCGACGACACCTATCCTGCCACAAAAGCCCGTGATATGGTCACACTTGTGCTTGAAAAAGGCATTGACATGGTAGTCGGAGACAGGCTCAGTTCCACATATTTTACAGAGAATAAGCGAGCTTTTCACAACTTTGGAAATGTGTTGGTGCGTTGGTTGGTCAATTCGGTGTTTAAAGGAAACATAAGGGATATAATGACCGGTGCCAGAGCTTTCAGCCCTCTTTTCGTTAAATCTTTCCCCGTCCTTTCCAGAGGCTTTGAGATCGAAACAGAAATGACCATTCATGCTTTGGACAAACACCTGCATATCAAATGTATCCCTGTTGATTTCAGGGACAGACCCGATGGGAGCGCGTCCAAACTGAATACCTATACCGATGGTTTTCGCGTGCTTAAAACCATTGGCGGATTGTTTAAAAACTATAAGCCTTTTGCTTTTTTCACCGTTATTGCGCTAATCTTTTCGCTAATTGGTCTGGGGTTTTTCATCCCCGTACTGATTGAATACATTCAAACAGGGCTCGTGCCAAAATTCCCGACACTTATCAGTTCAATATCCATTTGGATTTTCAGTTTGCTGCTATTCTCAAACGGATTAATTTTAGACACTATAGCCCAGAACGAAAAGCGGCAGTTTGAAGTGCAGCTGAACATAATAAAAATGATGATTCAACGAGATAAAAAAGTCGAATAAAAAGATGACTATTTGTTACTTATGAAAATCTGGATATATATTTGCAAGGGTATCTCTGATAAATTCATTCAGAGATACTTTTTATAATTTTATTCCGTCGATTCCTCAAACATTTCACCGATTTAAAGATTTAAAGTTTTATATTAAAAACACTTGAAATTTTTGTTCTGTGGTGATAAGATAAATCGAAATATTCCAACACTATTCATATATTGAAAGGATGCTTGCCATGCCGATTACAGATTTTCTTGAAAAAAACGCGAAGCTTTATCCGTCGGAGGTAAGCCTTGTCGAAATCAATCCGGCCAATCAGCCTGACCACGCTGTCACCTGGCGCGAATACAACTTGATTGAATCAAGTTCAACCGAAAAATTCCGCCGTGAAATGACATGGAAAGAGTTTGATATTAAGGCGAACCGTTTTGCCAACCTTTTGCTCACCCGCGGTATCAAAAAAGGTGACAAGGTAGCGGTTTTGCTGATGAACTGCCTTGAATGGCTGCCGATTTACTTCGGCATCCTAAAAACCGGAGCGCTTGCAGTGCCGCTTAATTTCCGCTACACAGCGGATGAAATCAAATATTGCCTGGAGCTTTCGGAGGCAGACGCATTGGTTTTCGGGCCGGAATTTATCGGCCGAGTGGAACAGGTTTTTGACCATATTCCAAATATTAAAACGATTTTTTATGTCGGAGAAAACAAACCAAGCTTTGCCGACAGCTATAACAAACTGGTGCATCACTGCTCTTCCGTTGCGCCGGCGATTGAACTGCTTGAAGATGACGATGCCGCCATCTATTTTTCATCCGGCACAACAGGCTTGCCCAAAGCAATCCTGCACTCGCACAGCTCGCTTGTTGCCGCTTGTTTAACCGAGCAGAACCACCATTCTCAGACGCATGACGATGTGTTCTTGTGCATTCCCCCGCTGTATCATACCGGCGCCAAAATGCACTGGTTCGGCAGCCTGCTTGTCGGCAGCAAGGCCGTTATCCTCCGCGGGGTCAAACCCGAGTGGATTATCCGTGCGGTGTCGGAAGAGCAGGCGACAATTGTTTGGCTGCTAGTCCCGTGGGCGCAGGATATTTTGGATGCCATTGAACGCGGCGACATTAAGCTTGAGGATTACCGTTTAAGCCAATGGAGGCTTATGCACATCGGCGCGCAGCCTGTCCCCCCCAGCCTTATCCGCCGTTGGAAACAGGTCTTCCCGAACCATGACTACGACACCAACTACGGGCTCAGCGAATCAAGCGGCCCCGGCTGTGTCCACCTCGGGATTGAAAACATCCACAAAGTCGGAGCAATCGGCAAAGCGGGATACCTTTGGGAAACAGCCATTGTAGACGAAAAAGGCAATCTTCTCTCGCAGGGCGAAACAGGCGAACTGATTGTAAAAGGCCCCGGCGTCATGAAGTCCTACTTCAACAACCCGAAAGCAACCGCGGAAATACTCAAAGACGGCTGGCTTTTTACCGGCGATGTAGCGCGCATGGACGAAGACGGCTTTATCTACTTGGTTGACCGCAAAAAGGATGTCATCATCAGCGGCGGTGAAAACTTGTACCCTGTGCAGATTGAAGATTTTCTGCGCTCGCACCCGGCAATCAAGGATGTTGCCGTTATTGGTATGCCGGACGAGCGTCTTGGCGAAATGGCGGCGGCAATAATCGAACTCAAGGAAGGCGCCGTTTGCACAGAAGATGATATCAATGAATTCTGCATTGACCTGCCCCGTTACAAACGCCCGCACAAAATCATCTTTGCCACCGTGCCAAGAAATCCGACCGGTAAAATCGAAAAGCCAAAACTTCGCGAAATTTATTGCGGCAAGCGGCTAGTAGAAGCACAGACGACAAATTAAGATTAAATTCAGTAAAAAAGCTGCCGGTTGTTTTTACAATTAGCAGCTTTTTGATTAATATTTACTTTTTATTCGGCACATTTTAGTATATAATAGTGTTTAATAAAATTTTATTAGAAACCGGTGTTTGCTATTTTAAAAATCAGTCAAATCAAACAGAATATCAGTGTCGGATTATCCGAACTGTTTCCCGCGCTGACCCACAAAAATTTCCGCTACTTTTGGTTTGGGCAGTTTGTGTCGCTGATCGGTTCGTGGATGCAGAGCGCGGGGCAGGCCTGGCTGGTTCTGCAAATTACAAACAGCGCATTCAAGCTGGGCGTTTTAAACGCAGCGCAGTTTCTGCCAACCCTGCTGCTGTCCGTATTCGCAGGTGTTATCGTCGACAGGTTCCCTAAACGAAAAATCGCTGTCATCACCCAGACCATCCTGATGGCCTGCGCGTTCGTTTTGGCAGCCCTTATTTGGACCGGAAACGCACAGTACCGCTACATACTCATTCTTGCACTCGTGCTCGGTCTGGCGCAGGCGTTGGATATGCCGGCGCGGCAATCCATGATTATTGACTTTGTCGGCAAGAAAGACCTAATGAACGCCATTGCCTTGAACTCCGCCATCTTCAACGGCACCAGAATTATCGGGCCGGCCATTGCCGGCATCATCATGGCGACCGCCGGGACGGGCTTCGCATTTTTTATCAACGGTTTGTCGTTTATCCCGATAATTATCGTTCTGACCCGTATCAGTACTGCAAATATTGCCGGCAACATAGCCAGCGGGGAAAGTGTTTTGTCCGAAGCTTCCGCCGGCATTAAATATATCGCAAAAACTCCGGTGCTTTATATCACCCTTATGCTCTCCATGATATTATGTGTATTTTCGCAGAATTTCAATACGCTGATACCGGCGCTTGCAAAAAATGTATTGAACCAGGAATCGATGGGTTACGGATTTTTAATGTCCGCCATGGGCCTCGGTGCGCTTTTCGGCGCGCTGACATTGGCGGTAAGAAACACAGGCAAACCAAAATATCACGTTTTTCTTGCGGGCGGTGGCATCATGGCGCTGTTTATGCTGCTCATAGGTTTTCAGCATAATTACGTGCTCTCCGCGCTTCTTTTGGCGGTTGTCGGCTGGGGAATGGTTACCTTTAACGCCAACGCCAACAGTATTATCCAGATAAACGCCCCGGATAAAATGAGAGGTCGGATCACCAGCATCCTGATGCTCGCGCAGGGCGGTATGATACCGATTGGCAGCATCTACGCAGGTTACACCGCGCAACGCTTCGGCAGCAGTTTCGCGTACCGGCTAAGCGGCATTATCGGCATTATTGCCGTTACAGTGACATCGTTTTATTATTACGATTTGAAACGGAAAGAAAGCAATAAAAGCAGTTTGCAAAACTGAAAATGCGTTCCCTACTTGCAAATACATTTGGAGGATGGAACTCGAATTGGACAAGCTTTTTATCATACCCCACACCCATTATGACGCCGAAGTGTTTCTGACCCGCGAGGAATACCTCAAGGTCGGGTACAAGGTTATCATCGACGCACTGCATGTGCTGAAGACCGACCCGGACTATAAATACAGCCTTGACCAATCGGCTTTCGTGCAGTCGTTTCTAAAGGAATACCCCGAACTGCGGGAAACCTTTGCGGAAATGGTGAACAACGGACGGTTGGAAATTATCGGCGGCATGCATGTGATGTCCGACCTGAATGTGTGCTCCGGCGAATCCATTATCCGCCAATTTGTCTTCGGCAAAGGCTTTTATAAAAAAGAGTTGGGCGTTGATGTCAAAACCGGCTGGATGATTGATACCTTCGGCCATTGCCTGCAAATGCCGCAGATTATGAAAAAGTGCGGGTTCGAGCACTACATGTTTTCCCGCGTGGCGGACCTCCCGCAATCCGAGTTTTACTGGCAGGGCATTGACGGCACCAAGATTTTAACCCATTGGATGGCCTTCCATTACGATTCATTCTCCGGCTCGCCAAGCTGGTACGACGGCTTTTGCACCTTCGCGGAGAAACGATATAAAATGCTGAAAAAATACGCGGCCACCAAAAGCATCGCCTCGCCCGAAGGCGGCGACTTCACCTTCCCGGTGCGGCACGATACACAGTATGCAAAGCAATGGAACAAAAACCCAGGCAGGGCTTTTGACCTTATTGTCGGCACACCGGGTGACTTTTTCAAAGAAGTACTCAAAGAAAAGGATACTTTGAAAATTGTCATCGACGACTTTAACCCTGTTTTTCAGGGCTGTTACAGCGCCCGCATCGCGGGTAAGCAGACGAACCGCCGGCTTGAAAACCTGCTGTATGATACGGAAGCGTGGAACGGGTTTTCGCGTTTATTGGGCGGTTCAGACATGAGCCGATCGCTGCATGATGCCTGGGAGCCGGTACTTTTCAACCAGGTTCATGATGTTATCGGCGGCGTGCAGATGGACAATGTCAACAAAAATGTACAGAAGCGTTATTTTCAGGCGGAAAATCTCGTAAAACTTTCCCTTGAAGACAGTTTAGATAATTTAGTGAGGCAAATCGACACACGCGGCGACGGCATTCCGCTGGTCGTCTTCAACTCGCTTAGCTGGGAACGCACCGACAAAGTCACCATTGAAGTCGCCTTCGACACCGACGATGTGTTCAGCGTAGCAGTAGCAAACAGTAAGGGTTGCTCCGTTCCCCTGCAAACCGATGTAATGGAGCGGTACCCGAACGGAGCCATCCGTCAGGCAAGCCTGCTTATTATGGCAGTATGCCCGCCGACCGGTTACGAAGTGTACCGCGTACTGAAAAATACAGAAAGCCCTTGGCAGAACCCCTTCCGCACCGGTAAACGCTACGGTATGGAGGAACTCGACGAGGGCGTGCTCGAAAATGAATATTTTATACTTAAAGTTGACCTATGGAAAGGGTGCATTACCAGCCTCATCCTCAAAGAAACAGGAGCAGAGCTTATCGATACCGCAATGCCTTTCGGCAATATGCTTGTGAGCGATGAGGACAACGGAGACTTCTGGGAAATCGGCACGCCGCTGCGCGCCGGGCAAAATCGGCCGTCCACGCTTTTTCACCCATTGGATTTGAATAAAACAAACACCGAAAATTCCACTCAAAAAGGCGGTACTTTCGGCATCAGCGAAGGCAATGTCTGCACAGAATTCACCTTTTCGCAAAAGGTAACCAATTATGATTTTGTCACACATGTGCGCCTTTTTACCGGCTTGGCACGTGTTGAAATTGAAACCAGCCTGACTAACCGGGTGAAGAATGTCCGTTACCGCGTCGCTTTCCCCACCGCAATCCGCAACGGCAAAATAACGCAGGAAATTCCCTTTGGCAGCCTGGAAAGACCCGAAGGCGAATACCCCGCTATCAACTGGGCGGATTATGCCGAACCCGGCCGCGGGCTTGGTGTGCTGAACTGCGGCCTGCCGGGGAACGCAACGGTTGACAGCAAGATGATGCTTTCCGTCATGAAATGCACAAGCTTTGTCAGCTATGGCGATTGCGGCGGCTTTAGTATGGATAATTCGTCCGAAGGCGGGCACGAAATTAATGTGCCCCACAGCTTCCGCTATGCCGTTGTCCCCCATAAGGGCGATTGGCGGGAGGCTTTGCAGCATAGGCAAGGCGCGGAGTTCAATCACCCGCTTACAGTGCAAAAAGCAGCCATACATGGCGGCATTCTGTCCCCTAGCTACAGCTTTCTTGGCATTGATAATAATCAAGTAATGGTTTCCGCCGTTATGGCGCGAGGCAAAGACCTTATTGTTAGGGTATATGAAGCAACGGGCAAACCTGCGGCAAATGTGAGGGCAACGCTCGGCTGGGCGCCGGTCTCCATTGAAGAGACCAACATGTTGGAAGAACCCATGGTTGATTTTGAGCCGATAAATATTGACGGCATGACCATTATTTTTAATTTGAAACCTTACGAGGTGAGGACGTTTAGGATAAGATTATCTTAGAATCATTGAAATCAAAATTAAGGCTCCTTTTACAAAGGGAATTCCCCTATCAGGG
>CAYNMU010000043.1:0-19128 GCA_964398395.1 uncultured Eubacteriales bacterium | reverse complement strand
ATCAAGCTGTCAAAGTCCCTGCCGACATTATGCTTTTGCTTCATGTAGGCGGCTAATCGTTGGCGCAGGGGTTCATAGCCTTCCGTTACACCATACTGAAGGGCTAAAATCGGCCTGTTGGTAAAGATATCCGCCGAAATCTCTCTGACAGCGTCGATGGGGAAAGCCTCCGGCGCCGGATTGCCCGCCGAAAACGGAATAACATCCGTATTTGCGGTCGCTTTTAAAATTTCGCGGATAGCCGACGGCTGCAGGGAAGAAATGCGGTTTGAAAACTCATAATTCATGTTTTTTCACCTTCATAAAAATATATTAAAACTTAGTATATCATACCATTCGGCAATTGTAAATTATTCAGACGTGTGTTAATATTGTAAATATTAATTTTTAGGGAGACACACATGAGCAAAAGATATGACGCAGTGCTTTTTGATTTTGACGGAACGGTTGCCGACACGGGCAAGGGGATTTTTAACGGAGTCTACCATGTCCTTGATGCGTTTGGAATTGAACCGCCGGAAGCGGATAAATTAAGATATTTTATCGGGCCGCCCTTGCATGACAGCTTTAAAACCGTATTGGGCTTTGACGACGAAGCGTGCGATGCTGCCATAATAAAATACAGGGAATACTATTCCGTAAAAGGAATACTCGAACTGGCATTGTACGACGGCATGGAGGAGCTTTTTCGCAAATTGAAGGCTGAAAATATCAAGGTCGGCATAGCAAGCTCCAAACCCGAAGTTTTTCTGCAGAGAATAGCAGAGAACCTTCAAATTACGGAACTGTTTGATGTCATTTGCGGGTCTGACTTTTCGTATATTCATACCGATAAGACCAAAATAGTTCTGCGGGCCATTGAAAACCTTAACCTCCCCGCCAATGCTAAAGTACTGATGGTCGGTGACCGGTCTTTTGATATCAAAGGTGCAAAGGGTGCGGGGGTTGACAGTGCGGGCGTGCTATTCGGTTATGGCAGCCGGGAGGAATTTGAAGAAGCCGGGGCGGATTATATTGTTGGGGATACGGATGAGTTGTTTGAGATAATAACGGGTGAATAATTGAATAGGGTAAAACATGCGCTCCGGATTTCTCCGGAGCGTTTTTACCAATATTTATACCAAAACGGCATAAAAGTGTTTTCTGTAAGGGATTGTTCGTGCTAAATAAGCAAAAGGTTACTCTTTTTTTTAGAAATCTTGGTTTTTACGAATTTTATGTCTGGGATTCTGATTATTCCAAAGGCAATACTCATTAATAATCCAATCCAAAAGAAAGGATAATTTATGGTAAACCAATGGGTAGCATAAGAAGTAACCCACAAAACAACCCAACCTTGGACAATCATTGCAAAAGGAAGTGTTATACATCCTATACAACATGTCACCATAATAAAGGTCATATAGACCACTTCTAAGAGTGTTTGGGCTAGCCATGCCACCAAGGCAGATAAGATAAAAGCTTTCCAAAGAGGACTACTGACATCAAAACTAATCCAGCCATGAATATTAAAAAACCATAACCAAGAAGACGCGATAAACAGATTACCAACGATTTGAAGTACTTTTACAATTTTCATTACATTTCTTCCTTTTCTTAGCCCAATTGTTCAAACTATTTCTTTTTTAACTTAAAGCATTAGGTAATTATCTAAATTATACAGTTATAACTGAAATTTTATCGTTTTTACCTGACTTCTACAGTTACATCTGAATTCATAACATTTTACCTGAGTTCTAAAGTTGTAACTGTTTACTTTGTGTTTTTCATTGAGTTCTTCAGTTATAACTTAATTCGTCGTTTTTTCTGCAAACAGTTTTTTTGTTTCAATATCAATTACACTTTTATCCAAACGCTCAAATAGAATTGAGATTTCAGACAAGACAAATCCGAAAGGCACAGAGTTCGGATGCCAAACATTTTCAACCTTAAGCCATTCCAACACTTTGCTCGAAGAAAACGGCAAGAACGGGTATAACAGCACCGCCAAATTACTGATTATCTGCACACAATTGAACAACGTATTTTCGCACAATTCGGAATTAACGGTTCTAGTTTTCCAAGGCTCGTTTGTATCAAAATATTTATTCCCATACCTGACAAATTCAAAAATTGACTCCAAAGCATCTTTAAAATGACCGTCTTCAATTTTTTTGCCGACTGTTGGGTATATAGAATTGGTTCTTGCCAGCGTTTTAGTCTCTAATTCACCGCTCGGCACTTGTCCCCCATAATACTTTGTGATGAAAGCAAGCGTTCTGTTGACGAAATTTCCGTATGCACCCAAAAGTTCGCTGTTGTTTCGCTCGACAAATTCACGCCATGAAAAATCCGTATCCCGTTTTTCCGGTCCGTTGGCAATGAAGAAATATCGGATAGAATCCGGGTTGTAACTATCAACAATGTCCTTTACCCAAATTGCCCAATTGTGGCTGGTTGAAATGCGTTTGCCTTCCAGCGTTAAATATTCGCTTGAAATGATATCATCGGGCAAACGAAGGTTCTCACCGTGCGCTATTAAAAGCGAAGGTAAAATGATTGTGTGGAAAGGGATGTTGTCTTTGCCGTGAATATAATAATGCCTTGCGTTTTCACCCCAGACTTCTTTGAAATTAACGCCTCTTTCCGCCGCAACTGCAGAACTTGCCGAAAGATAGCCAAGAATATTTTCAGCCCAAATATATATCTTTTTATCTTCATAGCCTTTCATGGGCACATCAATGCCCCAATCCAAATCACGGGTTATCGCTCTGTCTTTCAAGCCCTCTTTGATATATCTATTCGTAAATGCAATTGCATTTTTTCGCCATTGGGGATGACTGTTCAAAAAGTCTGTGAGTTCCTTCTCAAGTGAAGAAAGTGCAATATAGAGTTGAGTGCTTTCAATAAATTCAACCTTACTTCCGCATTCAGCGCATTTTGGCTCTGTAAGCAGTTCAGCTTCCAATACCGCTCCGCAGGCATCGCACTGGTCCCCTCTGGTATGCTCACCGCAGTTCGGGCACTTGCCTACCACCAAACGGTCGGTGAGTGTTTTTTGACAGTTGCTGCAAACTGCCTGAGGTGCGTTCTTCTCGTAGATATATTTACTTTTATATAATTTCTTGTGAAAAGCTTTTACAAATTCAACATGCTGTTCGGACGATGTTTTCCCGTACAAGTCATAACTGAACCCAAGTTTGTTAAACACCTCAGAAAACTCGGTGTGATAATAATCGCTTATCTCCTTGGGTGATTTTCCCTCTTGCTTTGCCCGGATAGTAACAGGCGTTCCGTGGCAGTCACTGCCCGAAACATAAAATACATCGTCGCCTTTTGCCCGATAGTATCTCGCAAGCACATCACCCGGCAACAATGCCGCAATGTGGCCTATATGGAGCGAGCCGTTGGCATACGGCCAGGCTCCGCCGATTAAAATATTTGTCATTTCAATAACCTCATTTCAATAAATTAGTTTGTTAATTTGGGTAACAAAAAACTCTCACCTCCGAAAAATACTATTTTCAGGGACGAGAGCTATGCTCCGTGTTACCACCCTAATTCGTTCACCCCTCACAGAGTGAACCTCATCAAGTGCAGGCAGGAAATGATCTGCCGATACTCTATCGCTGTTACGGGCGATTCCGTCGCAGCCTAAAAATGTTTGTCAACATTCACTCGGTGCGCAGCTCCAAGACCATGTTCGGCAACTGTATAGCTTCACCCATTCTCAGCAAACAGGGTTCTCTGTAAAAGCGCAAGCCGCTTACTCTTCTTTTCTTAGCTTTTATAACAATATTAAATTGTAGATTTATAATATCACGATTATGCCATAATGGCAATACCTTTTTATAAGCATAATTTATGGGGCAAGTTAATCCGCACTATTGATAACAACATCCGCGTAAACCGGGTAATGGTCCGAAACAAACTTGCCGTCAATGCCTTCGGTGATGACCCGGTAAACAAGCGGCTTTACTTTATTGTTCACCAAAACATAATCGATAATATCGGTTTCTTTTGTCGGCAGTTTAAAATGGTGGAAAGTCGCGTTTTTCATGGTATCAGGCGCCAGAAATTTTGTGTCACTTAGCACACCGCCCATGAGCTGTTTATATTCAGAACTGCCCTCAAACAAATTGAAGTCGCCCGTACAGACAACGGGGATATCAAAGCTTGCCGCTTTTTCTAAAATCATATTGATGCCGTTTATCCTCGCCAAAAGACCTTTATGGTCGAGGTGCGTGTTGATATGCGCGTATTGTTCGCCGGTTTGAACATTTTCAAGCACAGCCCATGTGCAAATGCGAATGCAAACAGCGTCCCAACCCATTGCAGGAACATTCGGCGTTGCAGAAATCCAAAAATTTCCCGAATCAATCACCTTATATTTATCTTTGAGGTAGAATATGGCGGCATGTTCACCGAGTTTCTTCCCGTCATCTCTGCCAACGCCGACATGGTCATATCCTGGTAAATTGCTGCTCAGCCAGTTCATCCAAGCGGGTGTTGCTTCCTGCAAGCCGACGGAATCCGGAAGTTTTTCCATAATTGTCTGCGCGGCTATCTCTAGGCGGTTCGCCATAAAGTGTTCGCCTTTGCCTTCGCAAAGCAGGTTAAAAGTCATGATTCTCATTATTTTACCCCTTATTTTTTCTTTAATTTATTCTTTGGTCCAATACTTCTTTTACCGCTTTGTGGAGCGAATACTGATAGGTATAGGGCATATCGCATTTTGACTCGAAAATCATAATACCGCTGAAACCGAGCGCTACCGCAGTCGCCGTTTTATCCCTGACCATGGCAAACCCGTTGTGGTAAGAAGGCATTTTTACCGTCTGTCCGTCTTTTTGATAAACAAAGTCTTCATTGATGTTGCCCCATTTACCGAATTTTTCGCTAAATACCGGCCATACAGCACCCCCGTCGCTTGGTCTGCCGTAAAACGGAATACCCATATAAACCTTCTCTTGCGGATAACCCTGTTCTATCATATATTCAAGTGCCTTTGCGCCGGCAACATACATGGAGGAATGGTCTCCCCTTTTGTCGAACAAATCATAACACATGAGGTTCACGCAGTCGAGCGCGTTGATTGCCGTTTTGCTTAAACCGACGCCCCACGGCGGGAGAGCGACCGACACTTTTTTGTTGACAGTGGCGAGTTTAACATCTATTTTTTCAATCAGTAAGCTGTAGGCATTCCACTGGCTTTCGGTCCCGGGATACTCCCAGTCGAAATCGATTCCTTCAAGCCCGTATTTAACGGCGAAATTCAGCAGATTTTGCGCCATAACATCAACATTGTTAAAAATTGCGTTGGCGGTTCGTTCGTTGTCATTTTCACCGTTTGTCCTGACCGTGTTAAAAACGCAAACCCATATTTTTACATCCCTGCCGCCTATCGCCGTGCGAAGGTCGGCGATGTCCTTGGCAAAGTTTTCTTCCCCGTCGTTGCAGACTACTTCTCCGGTTTCCGTCAGGGTATGCGAGCCAATCATGATGACATCGGTTATCACATCAAAATAGCCCGTAAAGCCCGGGTCATTGGTTCTGTTTTCAAGCTGTCTGCCGCCGCAGGTGATATAGGCGTTTACCTTAAAGCCTTTTTCTTTTTTCGCTTCAAAGGTTACCTGCAAATCTTTAAGAATGACAAGTGACTTTGCTTTGACAATTTCGATTTTCACATACCTTGAAGTGATATTTTCAAAAGCACAAAGCCTGAATTTGTCAATTCTGTCCTGCTCGTAAAACATCACAAAATGTCCGGTGCTGTCCTTATAATACAGCCTGAACAGTTCAACATTGTCGGTAGATTCTCTGAGTGTAACGGTGTTGAAAGTCTTCGCTTCTCTAAAATCTATCACCGCTGAAGAACCTTCCCCGGCCCACCAGCCGATCAGGCTGCTGTTAATCAGGTTGACGGCGTTAATTGATTTTTGCTGCCCGGAAATCAATGCATCTTTGGTAAAGTCCGATGAATTTGATTCAAACTTATGAATCAGCGGTGAGTTCATCAAAAACAATAGTTGTATAGAGGCCATTACATATGCAATTATTCTTCTCATTGTTACCTCCCCTTTCTTTTATTCTTGTTGTCAAAACTCGGAAAACTAATCGAATATTTTGCAGTCTTAAATCTCTTCAATCTGCTTCGTCAAGGATTGTTTTTAGGATTTTAGATTTGTTTTTCTTATCATTCTGTTCGATATTTTCCGATTTGATTTTGCTCTTTGCTTGTTCCAATTTTCTTTCCAACACCGGTATTTCAAGTAAGTTCGCTGCCTTGCAGAAATAGCTCCTTGATCTTCCGTCATCAAAATTTTCTAACATCTTTTCAAGAATCTCTATTCGTTTTGTTTGCTGTTCCATAAACTTCTCAATACCGTGTTTTTTGATAAAGTTTAAATTCGGGAGAACTTTTTTGTATGTCGGGTATGATGATGAATCTTTCACATTCTGGTACTCTTCGTTGCTTTTAAACTTTGAACACGGAAACTCTTCACACTCCCCGCATACTTCCAACCCCTTTTTCTTCACACAGCAAGTGATATAGGAACAGGATGGATGTTTTAGATTAAAATCAATTCCGTCACAGCCGGGGCATCTTGATGCCCCTTCCGTATAGTACCTTGGGCACAAGCCGCAGTCGAGACCGCATACGCCTATTGAAGGGTATTTTTTCATAAATGCTCCCCAACCTTTCTAAAGTATGCCCTATTATTCTGCATGATATCATTTGATTAGTGATTATTATATCATGTCAGCAAATACTCTTCAATCGTATTTTTTGTTAAAAAGGTGCTTCAGGTTCCTGTTTTTCACCCTTGAAACAATTACTGCAAGCACTTTGTTTGCAAACAGTAACACCTATGATATAATATCAACATATTATTTAAACGGAGAAAGTTTTATGAAAATTTTCCACACCATTGCCCCCGTATACGACAAAAATTCGAAAATTTTAATACTTGGAACTATGCCCTCCCCAAAATCACGGGAAAATGAGTTCTACTATATGCACCCGCAAAACAGATTTTGGCGGGTAATTAGCGAACTGCTTGCCGCGCCGCTGCCTGCTTCAAATGATGAAAGGCGCGACTTGCTTGTGCGCAACAGGATTGCTTTGTGGGATGTGCTTGCAAGCTGTGAAATTGAGGGTGCCGATGACAGCAGCATAAAAATGCCTGTTGCAAATGATTTGAGTTTGATTATCAGCAAAGCCGATATTAAGGCAATTTTTACCACAGGCGGCAAAGCGGCACAGCTTTATAAAAAATTTTGCTTTCCTAAAACCGGAATTGAAGCAATATCTTTGCCATCCACAAGTCCCGCAAATTGCCGTTATTATACCTATGATGAACTGTTAGAAGAATACAGCATCCTGATAGCATTCCTTAAGGCGGGTGAGTAAATGGCACTATGGAATCCCTGGCACGGTTGCCACAAAATAAGCCCCGGCTGTAAAAATTGCTATGTATACCGAACCGATGCCCGATACGAAAGGGACAGTTCTGTCGTTGCCAAAACAAACGACTTCCGTCTGCCTCTTAAACGCACGCGAGACGGGGGATATAAACTAAAGCCTGCCGAAATTGTTTACACATGCTTCACCTCCGATTTCTTTGTGCCTGATGCAGATGAATGGCGAATTGAAGCTTGGCAGATGATAAAAGAACGCCGTGATTTGCACTTTTTGATTATTACAAAAAGAATTGACCGTTTCCACGCCGGTCTGCCGGAGGATTGGGGAGAAGGTTATGGCAATGTCACCGTATGCTGCACTGTCGAAAATCAAGACCGCGCGGATTTTCGACTGCCTATTTTTTTGAACGAGCCGATAAAAACAAAAATGATTATCTGCGAACCGCTGCTCGAAAAAATCGACCTGAGTCCCTACCTGAGTTCCTCCGTTAAACAAATCGTCGTTGGCGGCGAATCGGGTAATTCTGCAAGGATTTGCAATTATGAGTGGGTACTTGATATCAGGCAACAATGCATGCAAGCGAATATTCCATTCAACTTTAAGCAAACAGGCGCGCGTTTCAAAAAAGACGGCAACCTTTACAGTATTGAGCGAAAACACCAGCATTCCCAGGCAAAAAAGGCAAATATAGACTATTCGCCGACAAAAAATAAAAGTGAATTCATTCAGATGAATGATAATCTGCAGATTGAAAATCAATCTTAACCATGCTATAATATTCGCATCATTCAAGAATTAAGGAGTATGTTTTTATGAAGACTAAACTTACAAAAATATTTGCTGCGGTGTTTTCCATGACTTTGCTTCTAAGTGTTCTTACCGCATGCAACAATAAAAGAAACAGAACTGATGACACCACCTTGGCATCAATGGCACCGGAAGACAACATCTGGCGCGACGCTTTGCCGACGGGTGAGCATACCACCGAAACAGATGCAACCGAGGCTGAAACGAAAGCTGCTGAAAAAACGCTTACCGGAATTTCTTTAGACCGGGTATCCACTTTCGGCAGCACCGGGAACGATATGTTTGAGCGTGTTATCGCGACCGCTGACGGAGGTTATGCCGCAATCGGCTTTTTCGGTGCCGCAAACGGCGACTGCAAGGATGCTAAATCAAACGGCTGGTCCGGCACAAAAAGTATGCTCGTTAAATTTGATTTAAGCGGCAAAGTTGAATGGAGCGCTTTCCTCGGCGGGGATAACAACGGTGTTATTTTTAATGATTTTGCTCAGCTTGCGGATAAGAGTTATGTTGTTGTCGGTCATACAACTTCATCAGAGCTTGGCGTCAAACAAACCGCAGCTCTTGAGGGCTTAATGGTAAAATATTCCGCTTCCGGCAAGCTTGAATGGACCAAGCTTTTTGGCGGGACAAAAAGCGAATACCTCAGTTCAGCCGTTGCAACACCTGACGGTGGATTTATTGTCGGGGGCAAAACAGAATCCTCCGACGGTGATTTTGCAGGTTTGAAAGCGAATACTATCAAGGCCGTCCTGATAAAGTTTGACAGCACCGGTACACCCCGCTGGAAAAGGGCTTTGTCGGGTAAAATGCACAGCAGTATTGAGGGGCTTGCCGTAAACAAAAACGGAGATGTTTTTGCCGCATGCATTACCATGTCAACCGACGGTGATTTTGCAAAGATTGCCGGCAGAGGCCAGGCAGATACCGTAATATTAAAATATGACAAAGACGGAACATTTAAATGGGTTAACACTTTCGCGGGTAGCGGAGTCGATGAGTTAACTTCGATTGCCCCATCACCGGACGGAGGATGCGTTATTGCGGGAAGATACTCTATTGATTTAAGAAACGATGCCAGTTTTAAGGATTATTTCAACGCAGGAAGTTTTGACGCATTTTTGGTAAAATACAGCAGCGGCGGCTCCTTAGTGTGGGCAAAGCCGATTGCCGGATTTTTAAATGACGAAATTACAGGAATAACGGCGGTTAACGGTGGTTATGTTGCTGTTGGCAACTCCGAATCAAACAATAGAGATTTTTCGACGCTTGGCCTTTACAACAAAGGTAAGCGGGATGGTTTTGTTTTACTGATTAATGAACTTGGAAAACCTATTAAAGCCTTGCCGATTGCCGGCACCGATGACGATGTGGCAAGGTCTGTAAGCTGTAGGAACGGCTTCACAGTTTTTGTTGCCGGCGGCACCACATCTGACGATAACAACTTTAAAGATTTGACCCCGGCGGCAGGCAAAGGCACTTTTAATTGCTTCACCGCCGCATTGTCCACATCATTTTAGTATGTGTACAAAACCAAACTGCCTCAAAACGACAATAATCGTTTTGAGGCAGTAATTCTTTAAGCTATTTCATAAGACTTATTCGTCCGGCATAAACGCATTATGCACCGCTTCAACTGCGCGGTCCGCATTCTTGGCATCAATCAGGACAGAAATCTTAATCTCGCTTGTGGCTATCATTTGAATGTTTATATCGTTCTCATAAAGAGCGCCAAACATTTTTGAGGCTGTATCGGCATGTGTTTGCATGCCGGCACCGACAATTGAAATCTTTGCAACATCGGTATCACAAATTACTTTCAATCCCTGTAAGAAATCAAGAGAGGTCTCAAGCATTTCAAGCACAACCGGAGCATTCTCGCGGCTGACAGTAAAGGTAATATCTTTTGTACCGTCACGGCCGACGGACTGCAAAATAATGTCCACATTAATGTTTTTGCCTGCAAGCTTACCAAAAAGCTTAAAAGCAACACCCGGTACATCCGGTACCCCTATAATTGATATTCTGGCAACATTCGAGTCCTTGGTAACTCCTCTGACTAACATTTTTTCCACTTTTACTACCTCCTTAACTATTGTTCCCGGTACTCTTTTAAGACTTGATAAAACTTCAAGTTCAACATTGTATTTTTTTGCCATTTCAACCGAGCGATTATTTAACACCTGCGCGCCTAGGGTTGCAAGTTCAAGCATTTCATCGTAGGTAATCGCATCAAGTTTTTTCGCGCCCTTCACCTTGCGTGGGTCAGCGGTGTAAACGCCCTCAACATCCGTGAAGATTTGGCAGCGCTCCGCATTCATTGCGGCAGCAATTGCCACAGCGCTCGTATCCGAACCTCCGCGCCCAAGCGTAGTAACATCATCATATTTGCAAATGCCCTGAAAGCCTGCAACAATAACAATGTTTCTTTTATCAATCTCCATAAGCATACGCTCAGTGTTGATGTTTTTGATTCTTGCGCTGCCATAGGTGGAATTGGTTTGAAATCCGGCCTGCCAGCCTAAAAGCGAGCAAACAGGAACTTCCAGTTTTTCAATTGCCATCGCAAGCAAAGCAATCGATATCTGCTCACCTGCTGACAAGAGAACATCCATTTCTCTGCGGGAAGGCTTTTGGTTGATTTCTTTTGCCTTGTCGATTAGGTCGTCGGTTGTGTCCCCTTGTGCGGAAACGACAACAATTACATTATTGCCTGCCTTGTAGGTTTCCGTTACTATTCGCGCGACATTCATCACACGCTCGGCATTTGCAACGGAACTGCCGCCGAATTTTTGAACAATAAGTGCCATAATTTACCTCCGAATTTAGATGTTAGATGCAAGATAATAGATATTAGAAATTTGAAAAAACGATTGCTCCAAATTATTCTACTTCAATTCCGATATTGTCCGACTGCTGAACAACTATCTCAATAATCTGTTACTCTGATTATCGAGAGAGGCTCAATGCCCGTAATTGTTTCCAACTTTGTGCGAAGCTCTCCTTCGGTCGCGCGCGGTGTAACAAAAGCTATTTCGTCCTCCGGTGCGCCTTCTCTGCATAGGATTTTTATATTACCGAAAGTTCGGACAGCCGCCTGAATTGCCTCATCGGTATCCTCAGCCTTTGCTCTGATATACAAGGCGGTTTCAACTTCAAGGTAATCCACAACATAATCCTTGCCGCTGTCCCCCCAACCGAAAAGCTTTTTCATGTCAAAATGCTTTGCACTGTCAATAACATCCGCTACAACAGCGCTTGCGGTTGGCATCTTACCAGCTCCCCTGCCATAAAAAACGACATCTCCAATTGCATCGCCACGTACAAGAATTGCGTTGAAAACATCATCAACACTCGCAAGCTGGCTATGTTTTTGCACAAATGCGGGGCTGACCATTGCGGAAATTCGCTCGGCATCAAATCTGGCTGCCCTGCCGATAAGTTTAATTACGCCGCCCCATGAGCGGGCATAATCAACATCGGCGAGCGTTATCTTCGTTATACCCTCGGTATGAATTCCGCTCGGATACACATGCTTTCCAAAACATAGCGAAGCTAAAATACAAACCTTTCGGCAAGCGTCATGCCCTTCAACATCGGCAGTCGGATCCTTTTCCGCATAGCCGTTGTCCTGCGCGAGCTTTAATGCAACATCAAAGCTCATTCCCTCGTTAATCATTTTTGTCAAAATAAAGTTGGTTGTTCCGTTTAAAATTCCTGCTATCTCGTTTATTTCATTTGCAGCAAGGCATTGACTGATTGGGCGAATAATCGGAATACCACCGCCAACGCTTGCTTCAAACAGATAGTTTACATTCATGCTATCCGCAGTTTGTAAAAGCTCATAGCCTTTTGTCGCAACCAGTTCCTTGTTTGAGGTGACAACGCTCTTCCCCGCCTTAAGGCAAGCAAGCGTATATTCATAGGCTGGGTGAAGCCCGCCCATAGTTTCCACCACAATTTTAACTTCGTCATCATTTAAGATAGTATCGAAACTCTTGATAAAAAGCGCTTCATTCGCATCCCCCGGGAAATCCCGAAGGTCAAGAATATATTTCAGCTCAAGCTGAGCCTGAGTGCTTCTTTTAACGATACTGTCATGGTTTTTTGTAAAAAGCTCGGCAACACCGGAGCCCACAACACCATAACCTATAATTGCTACATACATTCGTCACACATCCTTGCCAATATAGATATTATATCTTAACACAAAGAAACGACGGAATAAAGGGCAATTTTAAAAAATATTTATTTTTTATTACTATTTGCGTTTTTATTGATTTTTTGATATAATATAAAAAAACAATTTATCAAAAATGTTCTTGAAGGTGGTTATTATGACAGAGACTGATAGACGAAAAACTTTTTTAATCAATACAACTTATGTGATATTCCTTTTCGGGTTGTATTATTTGTTTATGATGTATGCCTTTTGGCTATTTTTTCCGTTTTTGTTAGCACTTTTCGTTGCGATGAGTATGCAAAGGCCAATTAATTTTCTTGTAAAAAAGACTAAGCTTAAAAAAGGAACAGCTTCCGTAATTTGCATTTTTTTATTGATGGCTATTATGCTTGCCATTCTATCCCTTCTAGGAATGAAAATAGTAACTGAAATTCAGGGGCTTATAAAATCATTGATGGACTATGCAAAGGACCTCCCCACTTTCCTTAAGAAGTCTGAAGCAACGCTTTTAAATGCAGTCCGCTTTTTGCCTCCCGCAATTGAAAAGTCTATAGATACCGCTATTGCCGACCTGTATAGCAAGTTAAACGCAAAAAGCGGTTTCAACTTTAATTTTTCGAGTTTATCCGCCTCTCTTGGCGGTGTTTGGTCAACCGCGAAGATGCTGCCTAAATTTTTTGTGGCGGTAATAATCGCTGTCGTGTCCTGTTTCTTTTTGACTTCCGATTATGACCGGGTTATTAACTTTATCAAACGCCAATTACCGCACAGCAAAAGAGAAGCTGTTTCTCTTACAAAAGCTACCATTGTTAAATCAGTGGGCAAACTTTTTAAAGCCTATGCTATTTTGATGTTTATGACCTTTTGCGAAATGCTGCTCGGCTTGAACATTTTAAGAATGGTAGGGCTTTATAAGACAAGTTTTCTGCTTGCAACAGCGGTTATCGTTGCCATCGTTGACATCCTCCCGATTTTGGGTACCGGCACAATATTAATTCCTTGGACTATATATTCACTTCTATCCGGCAACACAGGTTTAGGTATAGGGCTTTTAGTCCTGTATATCTTAATGTATATCATTAGGCAAGCCGTTGAACCAAAGCTTGTTGCAGCCAACTTGGGGTTGCCTCCGATTCTTACCATTATGGGCATGTATATAGGCGCTGCTCTGTTCGGTTTTATCGGGATTTTCCTGGTTCCGCTTTCCATTATGGTTGTAAAAATTCTCAATGACGAGGGCGTTGTCAAGCTTTGGAAAAGCTTCAGTGATGTAAAACCGCTGCAGAAAGACACTGCGGCCGAAACGAAAGTCCCGGCTGAAACAGCAGACTAATAAATCGGCTCAAAAATCGAATAAAACTTTTCATTTACCTATTGACGCGTGTAGTTTTATATGCTATATTATTCGAGCGTCTCAACGCTGGTGTAGCTCAGTTGGTAGAGCAGCTGATTTGTAATCAGCAGGTCGGGGGTTCGAGTCCGTCCACCAGCTCCACGCTTTTTCGAGACGCATAAAACTGAATATGGGAGAGTTCCCGAGCGGCCAAAGGGAACAGACTGTAAATCTGTCGTCAACGACTTCGGTGGTTCGAATCCACCCTCTCCCACCATAGAATGACTCTGGTATTGATACAATATCAGGGTTGTTTTTCTTTTGTTTTGATGCTAAAAACCTTTGATTTCCGTTGGTTTTACTTTTTTACAGGAAAAAGTAGCCTGTGACATAATCGTCATAGGCTACCTTCATATACCCTGATGTATTGAGTTGCATCTGATTTTATTATCGTGTAGGGATTGAGTAATCGTTCAGGGGCTAAACAGCTTTTTTAATCAACATGATTCTTCAACTCAAGATACTTTTTCTTCCACGCTCTGGATGGTCTTTTACATATGCAATCCTCTGATGTAAAAGCACAAATCCCAGAAATCCCGTTTGAACCACAGATGTCTGGGTTGTTCTGCCTACACCCGTATGTTTGTGTTAATGTATCGTGCTCATTTAGTGGGTCACTAAATGAAAAATGTAACTTTGTTTCCATTTGTGTCTCCTATTCCCTTAATTGGTAAACAATCGATATACTTCTTCAGTCAGCGCTATTTCATTGCTATTGTAATCCTTATTCTCTTTGGCTAAAGAATGAATTTCTTGGGAAATAGCAACAATTCTTGCATGAGCAGGGTTACTAGCATCATACTTAGGAATTGCAATATATTTTAATACATCCACACCACGGTTTGTACACACCGCATATCCGTCTATTACCTGAATGACATTTGGAGAATTAATGATGCCACAGACATAATATGCTTCCTTTTCATTATATACATCGAGCATCAAGACCTTGGAGTCCACCACAATGATTTTGTCTTCCGAAAATAGATTCTTATCTGCTTTTTTAACACTGCCATAGTAGCTACTGACGACAACGGCAGACATACTACCTGCTTGCTCTTTCCAGAGTACTTTAAATGGGGAATAAGTATATTCACCAACATTGTCTAATCGATAAAATGGATTAGTCTCGCGATTAAAAAACTTTCCATTCTGAATTCTGGTATCTAACAGCTCATCATGGTAGAAAGATAACCATTGGAAAGTTTCGGGTGAGTCATGTGCAAGAATTGTTTCTGGCACTCCATATTTGTACTTAGCCGTATGTGGTACTAACATAAATTCATTAGATTTTACTTTCCATTTTGCAATATTGCGACCACCGAGCATTGGGTAAACATAAGTTTCCTCGATATACCCAATATGAAAACCTTTGTCCTTGACATCCTGCCGGCGCTGGCGTGTGATGTCATTCTCAATCTTTAATAAGCCATTTTCCTGCTTTTTAGGATGTTTAAGGATATAGACACCCTTGGCTCCAGCCGGTTCGATTCCTTTACGACCACGATAAAAACGCGGCTTACTGCGGTCTAACATATTATTAGCAAACGTCATATCCTTTAGTGTCAGCCAAGCTGACTGCTTGTCGTGCTGGTCTACAGGCTGTGCTATGAGGTCTTCGTGTGTAACCAATTGATTTACGGCGGCCCAATCGCAGTGTGAGTCAATTTTTGATTTTCTTCCAATCTGGGAGTATATACGATAACTACTTATAGGATAGGTCATTTCCCGCCCCTTGCTGAATTTGATTGCTACCGCTGGGATTGTGAAAAGACTCACTCCTGAAAAATCGTGGACACTCTCGACGCAAAAGGGTACGGTTTGCCCATTTCTAATAATTTCAAATTTCCTGAAACCTTCTCCGCCTTTGGTGGACTTTAAAAAAGAAGCGGGTAAAAGAAACACCATCTTGCCACCGAACTTGAGGTACTGGTCCATTGCTACATATGTAACAGCCATTCCAAAGTCGTCATGAGTAGTTTTCTTGTCATAAGCATTCTTCTCGAAAATGCCGTAACTCTGCCAAATAGCCAATGTACCTTCGCGATAGCTCTTGCTCATAGATTTCCATGCAATCCAAGGCGGATTTCCCACCACATAGTCAAATTTATTGCCAATCATAGTCGGCGCAAAACTGTTTCGTAGAATAATAGGCCAGAAAGAGTCTTTGCCACTTCTATGCAAAACATAGAGTTTGTCAAATAGGTTCTTTACAACTGGCTCATCGGAGCTCTTTATTAATCCTTTACCCAAGGCGCAACCCTTGAACACTTCATATTGTGGCTTTTCATGAATGTAATGGCTGAGCAATGTTAAGAACTCATTACCTTTAGCAAAATCGGCAAATTTGGGAAGCTCAAGTTCTCCAACAGATGTGCTCAACTTTAGGGTATCATCGTTTTCTTCTGTATATACTACCGGAGACAAGATAGAATCTGCAATAAAGACAGGAATGCTTACCGGTTCGCCAAAATCCTCATCGCAACTGTCAAAGAATGCAGAAAATACAATGAGGATATAGTTTGCCTTTGCCGCCACGACAGAAATGGGATTGATATCGAATCCAACAATATTTTTAGTAATATTACAGATATCAGGCTTGGTAAGGACTCCATTCTTTGCCGCAATGATTCTCTTGATTGCCTGTGTTAAGAACGGGCCAGAGCCTGCCGTTGGGTCAATTAATGTCTTGTTTATATCGCCATCGTAACCAACCATGTCCAAGGCGTGCTCGACAATCCAGTCTGGAGAGAAATATTCTCCCATGAGATGTCGCATTTCCGCCGGAATAAGCTCCATGTACACTTCTTGCAAGATGTCCTGTATATCTTCAGGCTTTAATACGAAAGTACTTAAGTCGAACTTATCTATCTCTTTGAGCGTCTGATTAACGATTTTCCCTTCGAACCCACTACATGTATAAGTGAACCACTCCATAAAATGCGCTTCGAAGAAGTTGCTGACGAGTTTTGAGCTTTCGTCACTGGCACCATCAAAAAGCCTGTCTATTTCGGCTTTTGATAGTTCTTGTTTCACAGTGAATATCGGGTCAACTAACTGTGCAAGGAATGAATAAACCAACAGTTTTAGAAAAATATTGAAGAAGGTCTGCATAGCAAAAAGATAAATCTTACTATCCAGTGAAAATCCATCATCAATGCCATATGCTTCTCTAATCTTTGATGAAACCTCAGTGAAATCGGTAGCTTCATCATCTTGTCCGTACATTATGCCAAACACTCTATCCCATTCTTCAAACAAAGTACGAACCCTATTACTACCATTTAAATTATGAAGATTAAACTCGATTTCTTTATAACTTTCGAGAATGCTCTCGCGAACGAACTTACTCTTTGTATTAATAACCGCAAGTAAATTTTGTTTGGTAAGTGCTCTCTTTTCCTGCTGCTTCAATAGGAGGGCTAAACGCTTTAACCCGGACGAAAAACTCTTTTTCTCGTGGATAAACGCGAGATTCAATGGATTGTGGATTATAACATTTACTTTTTCCGTATTAATAACATTTTTCTGCGTGGAGGGAATAAAACGTGCAAATAAGAAACTTTTTCCATCGAAGCCAACGCCAATTCCGGCTTCGATTTTTCGAATTATTACTTCGTCACTATCATTGGTGACTATACCAGCATTGCTGATAAGATAATCATAAAGACCATGGTCTCTATCATTTCGACCAAATAGTGCTTCACTTATTCCGTTGTCTGCTGAAAAGCGGCCTTCCTTTTTCATTTCAAATGAAATATTCTGAAATGTGGCATCTGTTCGTCCACCAGAAAGTAAAACATCCTCGCTTCGGTATTGGTTCGCCATGCTGGGATTTAGTTCTTCAAGTAACGGCTTAACCAAGTCTGCGTGAAAATGAAGTTTTACATCATCTTCATTTCTCAAGTGATTTCTCTTAAAATTCTGTTCCAAAACCTTTATGTCCATATGCACCATCCTTTTATGTTATTATACGCTTCATAAACTCATTGGTCAATACGATTTATGGACATTTTTTGCCTTTTTTGCCTTTAAAAAACTCATTGACCATAGCGAATAACAAACGAAACAACATAACAATATTTTTACCTATTGTTGCTTATATCTTCAACCCAAGCCTCACTCCACCCTTGAATTCAAATGTAATCTCCGTTGCTGTTTGCACCACAACCGTCTCCACCGTAGCATTCCAAAGTCCCTCATCGAATTCCGATAGCAATTCGCCGCGTTCCTCCAGCCGGTCGATGAATTCGGTCAGCTTATCGCATTTCACTTTTCGAGCCTGCCTGTCAGCCTCGTTTGAATCAATTTTAATTTTAGCGGTTTCATACCGCGTAGCCAGTTCGTTATACCGAATAGTATATTCATTTTGGTCGAGAGCCATTTTTGCGTTCTCGGCCACCATTTTTTGTATCATTTCGACCACAACTTCGCACTCGCCCCGCAAAGCTGCTGTCTCAGCATCCAGTTCCGAGCAATCGGTCAAACGCCGGATGACGGTGCGGTAATCGGCTATAACCTCGTCCTTGTAACTTATCAGCCTGTTGAACGCACCAACGAACGCAGCCTTAATGGTTTCCTCATCCAAGTGCGGCGTGGAGCAGGGTTCGCCGTTGCTATACTTGTGGTTACACTGCCAAATGACCCGGCGATATTTATCGGTGCTATGCCAAACCTTAGGGCCGTAGAACGCGCCACATTCCCCGCAAACGATACGGCTGGAAAAACACCCGCCCCGGCAGGAGTATTTCGCCGCTTTCCGGCGCGCGAGTTCTGCCTGAACCTCGTCGAAAACCTCCGCGCTGACTATAGCGGGATGGCTGTCTTTCACATAGAATTGCGGAACCTCGCCCTCGTTGACTTTCTGCTTTTTGGTCAGAAAATCGACCGTGAAGCACTTCTGCAGCAGAGCGTCGCCTTTATACTTTTCATTTGTAAGGATGCTTTCAACGGTGCTGGTCTGCCATTTTGCTTTGCCGCCGGGCGACGGTATGCCCGCGCGGGTAAGTTCAGTGGCAATGGTGGATGGCATCATCCCCTCAAGGAACTTCCTGTAGATGCTCTCAACGACCTTCGCCTGTTCCGGTATGATTTTTGGCAATCCATCGGGGCCTTTTTCATAACCTAAAAACTTCTTATAAGGCAGGCTGACTTTTCCGTCCGCAAAACGTTTGCGCTGTCCCCATGTCACATTCTCACTGATGGAGCGGCTTTCCTCCTGCGCGAGCGAGGACATAATGGTAATGAGCAGCTCGCCCTTGCTGTCGAGGGTATAAATCTGTTCCTTTTCAAAATAGACCTCCACGCCTTTGTCTTTCAGTTTCCGGACGGTGGTCAGCGTAT
>CAYNMU010000042.1:0-19786 GCA_964398395.1 uncultured Eubacteriales bacterium | reverse complement strand
ACGAGATTTCTGAATGTGACTGGAGTTCAGACGTGTGCTCTTCCGATCTTTTGGTTTTCGTTCCGTCCCGCAATTTATCCGATACCGGCTTTCTCGGTCTGCCGCCTGTGCCCGGTTGAGGGCCTCTTACTCCCATAAAATCACCTCCTTTCTAAAACTTATGGGTTAATACCCCTAAAACTATCCGGAATTCGCGCGCGTTACCCCTAACCCGTTGCTCAGTTTAAAAGCTGTGGAGATATGACCCCCCGAATGGGGGTACCGGTCAAATCCAGCCTTGCAACGCGCAATAGAACTCAAGCTGTTCAGCCGATTTAAAAGTACGGCTTCTGCCCCGGCATCGAACGCGCCATGTGCAAACGCCGTCCGGATTTTCGTGTTTCATAACGGTCACTTTGAACCCGGACGGTTGCGGCAGGACGCGAAACACCTCAAAGCGTATCAAGCTTTTTCTCAAGACTTTTCCTCCTTTCCCGCTGGTTTTTGTTATACACACCGGGCTTTGTAGCCGATGTAGCAGGTTTTAAAGTCACTCCTTAAAGAAACGTGTATTTTATATAACCTAAATTACTTGCTACAACTGCTACAGAGGCGCTACTTTATCAAAACCGCAGAGCAGCCTAAACCCTGTGACCATGGTTGTCTGACCCCCGCCACCGCGTGGCCGTTTTCGCTCGATTGTGATGAGCCTGCTCAATGAAGCGTTGAAATTGCGCGCGCTCTCCGGCTTGTATCCGTTCTCATAACACCAGCTTTTATACTCGGCATATACCTCCGCGGTACGGGCCTCGCTGTTCTTTTCTGCCATCAGGCAGTCTTCAATGAACAGGCTGATTTTGTCGGAGTTCTTTTCATACTCGTCGGTCGCTTCTCTGACAGACGCCGGAGTTCCAAGACCGGTTTCCTCCAACAGCCGATACCCGTCCAAGCACCAGTTCAGAATGCCGCTGAGGTTTTCGGGCAGAGCGAATCGTTCTTTCAGTCCTGTGTCCCGCTCGCCCTCTTCAAAGTGCCGGAGGAACGGTATGATTTTGACGCGGTCTGAGGTAAAGAGCGTCAGGTCATTGACGGTCGGCAGATGATTGCAGTTTATAAACAATTTGAACATCGGCTGAAAATCAAAGCTGTTTTCATGGAGATATCGGGCGTTGATGGTATCGTTGCCAACCAGTGATTTGACCAGCGCGGCATTCAGCGTAAGGCGCTTGTCCGGTTCCGATATGTTCACAAACCGAGCGCCGACCAGCCGGGCGACGTCCTCGCTGGGATTTCCGCTGTTGCTGTACTGCTTTGTACCAAGTGTCTCCGGACGGGCTGTCAAACCATAGTCGCCCATCAGTCTGAGAAAGGTTTCCATCATGCAGCCTTTGCCGTTCCTGCTTGTCGGGCCGTACAGGATAAACAGACACTCAAATCTGGTATCGCCCGTCAAAGACAGACCAAGCGCCTTCTGTAAAAACGCCGCCTTATCCGTATCTCCGCTCATAACTTCCTCGATATAGGTCTCCCATCTTTGGCAGCACGCTTCATGTTCATAAAGCACGCCGGACAGCTTTGTAAGCATATCCGCGCCTCTATGTTCGCGGAATTCCCGCGTGCTGATATCAAGGGTTCCGTTCAGGCAATTCAGCAGATAGGGATTTCGGTCAAATTCCCGCATCATCACCGGATACACGCCTGCCGCGTCTTTGATAATCACTTCCCTGTTACGGCGGGCCTGCCAGCGGCTTACAAATTTGATATAGTCATTCCGTTTCTGCTCGTCCTTCAGACGCAGGGCATAACGCATCAGCGCGTCTGCCAATCGTTTACACAATTCCATAGTTTTGAGGCTGCCCACGTCCGGCTGCCAAACGGCTCCGTTGTAGATGAACCATGTTTTTCTCTCCGGCGCGTACCGGGCGATGTTCCTATAGCAGTCGGCAAAGAGGTTGCCGTTGCCGATATCGTTGCGGGCATAGCGGTTATTGTCGACCGGTGACAATTCCTCCAAACTGGTACTGTCTGAAAAATCCTCTGAAGCAGCTGTTCTTTTACCTCCCGGCTTGTAGAACTCCGTTGTTCCATCAACAGCCTTTTGAATGGTAATCGCGCCGTAAGTGCTGCCGGACTGCTGCCTGTCCCATTTGTCCCTGTACAGACCGCTTTGCCGGAAAAGCCTGTCCATCTGAGCGGATTCACCTCCGCAGAAGAAAGCCAGCGTGGAACACAGCGCTAGTTCCGCCTCGCTCTGTGAGGGATAGCCGCTGACGTCGCCGTTCCACAGCTTTTTGAACTTATCTCCATGCGCCGGAGCACCCGCCTTTTCAAGAACCGATTCATCGGAGAGGTACGAGCCGGTCTTACAGGATGTGCCGCCTTTTTGTATCTGTGCCGGGCGCTGCATATATTTATCCAGCAATGCCCGCAGCGCGTCAGTCATCTCCGGCACATCGCCTTCCCTGAAAACATGTCCGGTCAAGGTAACAAAGCGGTTGGTAGCGCCGGACACATAGACCTCCATGCCGATTGACCGGTTATTGATGTAATACTTTGCTTTATCAAATTCATAGCCGCTGACCATGAAGATGATGCGCAGGCCCTTGCCGGACGGACTCTTTTCCATATAGCAGCCGGAAAACATCCCGGCGACGTCCCCGGCAAGCAGACTGAGATTTCCGTTTTCATCGAAGCATCCGTCCAAGTCAATAGCGCACACGCCCGCTCCTACGAGAAATCCGATACCGTCATATTTGTCCGCAGCCTCAGTCGCTGTCCTGAAATCTCTGAAAGTTTCCGGCTTATTCGTTTCGGCTCTTCTGCCGGTTTCCGGGTCATAGGGTACTTTGGTTCTTTTGCCTTGCCTCTGCTCGTATCTCCAGCAGCAGAATTTACCGCTTTCTTTTATCCGGCTCGGCAACAGGTCGTATTGTTTATTCAGATAATTCACCTCCTTGATTTTTGATGCCCGAAACGCCGCATATCCGTAGGACTTGCCTTTTTTGACATAGCCTTGTTATCTTTCAGTCCATGCGCTCGGATTAACCGTCATGGCGCGCAGCCTGAAGTATTTCTTGCGTTCCGGGGTATTAAGTTGTCAAGGTTCGGTGAAAGCTAAAATCAACGCTTTCATAGGTAGCTCACGGGGATGTCAAATCCGCAGGGGGTTAATTAAATATTTTTTGCTCTCAGCTATATGCGAAAAAATGAATGCGTTCGAACCCCCTTGACATAAAAAAAAGACACCCGCAAGTTAATGCAGGTGCCTAAAAGCAAAATATTTACTTTTTTACAAATTAAGTTTGACAAACCGATAGCTGACTTGTATAGTTAAATATATGTTGCAAACAAAGAACAAAGTATGAAATAGGATAGAAAGAAGGACTGAGTATGCCTTCAACCAAATGGTCAGAGTTAAATAATATGCAACTTGGGCGCTATGCCGAATACTACGCAAAGATGGAGTTTGCCTCTTATGGTTGGGATGTGTACACATCTGAGGTAGATGACCACGGAGTTGACTTTGTTGCGAGACCACCACAAAGCAACAGTTTCTATGAGATTCAGGTCAAGTCTTGCCGTGAATATAAATACGTTTTCGTACCGAAGACTAAAATGGTGTTTTCGGAAACGCGTCTTGTGTGCTGTCTCCGCTTTGAAGATGGAAAATTACCAGAATTTTATATTATTCCATCTAAAACATGGGAAATCCCAAATGCCGTATTTGTTGACCGTTTGTATGACAAACCCGGTCAAACAAGTGCTCCTGAGTGGGGTATCCTGTTATCGAAAAAACGAATGGATTTACTGGAGCCGCATAGAGCCGATAAATTCTTTGCTAAAAAGAGGTGAATATTGTGAGTAATGAAGCGGTTGAAACAATAAACAAGTATTTTCACGATGAGCAAAATGAAATGAATTATTTCGGCAACGCAGATGTCGCACAGGAAGTTGCTAACTGTTTCTCTCAAGCGAATATTTTAACTGGCGATGCTCCCGATTTGCTTATATTGTGTGATGGTAGTTGCATGATTATTGAACATTTCGAATTTGACTGTTATAAAAAAAATCGTAAAGGCAGTGAGAACAGAAAAGAACAAGCCCGCGTTGAAAAAGCATTTCAGAATTCTACTCCGCACAAAAACGGCAAACTTATTCACGATGTAATAAATGGAACGAGCTCATATGCCCAGTACATTAAAAATATAACAGAAGTGTTTTCTGAGCACTATAAGCGGATACCAAATTACAAAAGTAATCTGATTAAAAATGGATTTATAAGCGCTGACACGCAGATTAAAATGGCATTTCTTATTGAAGACGTTTCGCCTTTAGGCACAATGGCCTACAGCGATGATAAGCAACAACCAATTGTACTTGCTTTGAGCAAAGAGTTTCTTAATCTCATGAAAGAATGTCCTGATGTTGACTTTGTTATTGCCTGCTCAGGTGTAGGCTCGAACAACTATCTCTGGCTAATAATTAAAGATAATCTCAATGAGTATTTAAATAACTCCGTTGATTATGCAAACATGAGTTTTATTAACTTCACTCCGCAAGTGTTAAGTTATCGTATTGAGATACCAGCGAATCACGATATTAATACTAATAAAGATTGTTCAAACAATGGCTCGCTTTTGTGATGACTATCTCATAAAAAGATTGATGCTACGATACAATGGTTGAAAATATTGATCTACGCGCGTGCGAATTTATAAAACTATGGTGTCTGTAAAGGTGGTATTTTTTTGACAAAAAAGGTAGGACGTAATGATCCATGTCCTTGTGGTAGTGGGAAAAAGTATAAAAAATGTTGTTTCGGAGCGAAAGATGATCCAGCATTTACAAATCCTGCTAATTTCCTGCAATCGTATAAATCAATTAGAAAAGAATCAAGAATTAAACAGTGCCTGTATCCCGACCACTCCCAATGTTCTGAACAAATAATTAGCGCGCATTCGATTCAAAACAACAAAATTCTTCGGAAAATAGCATCAGACGGGCAGGTGTTTATGCCTTGTCCCAAAGCAGAGAACCCATTTGCAGTTGTTACAAAATATGGAAGAAAAGAAGCGTCTGTGTTTACAGGGTTTTGCAGCAACCACGATAAAATAGTATTTCAACCAATTGATGATTCGGATTTTACAGGAACAGAAAAACAAATATTTCTTTATATTTATAGGTGCTTTGCAATTGAGTATCACAAAAAGCAAGAAGTATTCCGAATGGAAAGCAGTATTTATAAAAAACGACCATCCTTAATAAATGCTCCGGGGTTTGAGTCACCGTTTAAAGGAATGGAACTTGCTATTAATGATTTTAAAATCGAAAAGGAAGTCTTTGACGAAGCGCTGTTAAGCGGCAATTATAATGTATTGACCAGCTTTGTTTGGAAGTTTGAAGGGCTTTCTAATTTTGCAGGTTCCGGGTTTGAAGCACCTACTACAGATTTAAAAGGTACTACTATTCAGAATTTGCTGGATTTTTCTAAAACTGTTGGACATATATTTGTTAGTGTATTCCCTGAGAACGATTCGGTATATGCCATTATAGCTTGGATTAAAAAGTATGATACATTATTTGCCTCTATCGAAGAACAATTATCTCAGCTTACGTATGAAGAAAAGAAGTGTTATATCAATAATACACTTCCAATTATTAGTGAAAATATAGCAATAAATCCCGAATCATGGAGCCGGTGGGATAAAGGACAGAAAGATGAGTTTGGGAGTCTTTTTTGGGGAATGGCAACAATATCTGAAATGGACGGGCACCCATTTAACCGCTTAGAAAAATCCACATTCGATCTATTCACTTTGTAATGCACCCTTTTGCACCCTCTTTGAACTACCGTTTGATTGTATTAACAGTATGGTTATTAGACAAGAATTCCCGTATTGCCTTACAGGCAGAGCGGGAATTTTTCATAGTAACGGGTGATTGAGAAACCCGATGCAAGAACGCGAGAAAGGAAACCTTCTACGAAGCGGAATATTTCTTGATCCAAACTACTGCTTCATTTACCCGCGGCATTACAAAAAGTTTAACTTGATATCTAAGTATATTTATCTTATTATAAAATCATTGTTAAAGTTCATACTGGAGACCATTCAAATCGGGAGGGTTGGCAAATGGATAAGGTTAAAGAATATCTGAAAGTTATCGATAAGGTTATTGAACAAGGCAAGTATAAAGATGAGTGGGAATCGCTGAAAGGTTACGGTGAGGCACAGTGGTTAAAGGACTCAAAGTTCGGCATTTATTCGCACTGGGGTGTCTATACCGTACCCGCGATAGGTGATGAATGGTACAGCCGCAAAATGTATGATAAAAAAAGCGCGTGCTACCGCAGCCATGTTAAAACCTACGGCGCACCAGATACATTCGGGTATAAGGATTTAATCCCGCTCTTTAAAGGTGAAAAATTCGATGCCGAAACATGGATACAGCTTTTTAAAAACTGGGGTGCAAAATATTATTGCCTTGTAACCGAACACCATGAAGGTTTTAAAATGTATAAAAGTGACCTGAACCGGTGGAATGCCGCGGAAATGGGACCAAAAAGCGACATATTCGGCGCGCTTGTTGACGCCGGTAAAAAGTATGGTTTAATAATAGGAGCAACAAACCATATGGCGGAACATTATTGGTTCATGAACAAAGGCCGGGAAATACCCTCTGATGTTCAGGATGAAAAGTACAGAGACTTTTACGGGCCGGCCTTTTTGTGCGATGACTACAATGCGATTAATCCGCCGAAAGAATGGTGTGAATACTGGCTTGCCTGCTGCTGTGAGGAAGTTGACCGATATCATCCGCGTATATTTTACTTTGACTGGTGGATTGAAAGGCTCGCCTGGAAACCGTATCTGAAAAAATTTGCGGCATATTATTATAACCGTTCGGAAGAATGGGGCGAAAAAGTAGTGCTTTTTTATAAGCATGACGCGTTCATGAAAGGTACGGCTACCTGCAATTTTGAGCGCGGCGGATTATCGGAGATGTCAAATTGCGTTTGGCAAACAGGCACAGCCACCGCATATAATTCTTTCAGTTACACACCTGCAAACATTTATAAAAACCCGAAGGTGCTGATTCGAACACTTATTGATATCGTGAGCAAAAACGGATGTTTAATGCTTGATGTCTGCCCAAAATCCGACGGCACTTTTTGTGATGAAGAAATGAATCTGCTGAATGAAATTGGCAATTACTTAAGTGTAAACGGAGAAGCCATCTATGAATCCGAGCCTTTTTGGGTATACGGTGAAGGCAATACCAATGAGGGCGGAAAGAGCTTTCAGGAATTTAAAAAAAACACGTATTCAAAGAGTGATTTCCGGTTTACTTATAAAACAAATACCATCTACGCCTTTGCGATGAATCTGTCAAAAGAAGGGGAATATCATATAAAGTCAATAGCATCGGAAAATGGAAAAGCCGTTATTACCAGCATTGATAAAATTGAAATTTTGGGTTATCCCAACCGTGTGGAATTTAACCTGTCAAACAATGGATTAAAGCTTAAAGTCATTGGAAGTATCAAGACAAACTATCCCCTGTGTTTTAAAATATATTTACCGAAATAGTGAAACGGGGAGGGAACATGAAGAAATTCGAGCCAAAAAACGATCTGTGCTTTTGGTACAGGAAGCCCGCCAAGAAGTATTGGGACGGGCTGCCAATGGGTACCGGCCGGTTTTTTGGCATGCTGCACGGCAGTGAAACAAAACAGATACTCACCTTTAACGAGGAAACTTTTTGGACAGGACGGCCCTATAACCCCACAGAAGCAAAGTCACCGGAAATAACAAACAAGGTTAAACAGCTTATCGCCGAAAACAAACTTTACCAGGCGGACGAATACAGCAAACACATGATTGGTGTGCCCAATATGGTGCAGATGTATCAACCGCTTGCATCACTAAACGTTCATATAAAAACCGCGGGCAGGGCAAAGAACTACATCCGCTGCCTTGACATGGAAAACGCGCTTATAACCACCGGGTTTCTATCGGACGGTATATCCTATACAACCGAAACATTTGCCTCTTTTCCACATCAAGTGATTGTACATAGAATAGGCAACTCAGCAAATCATATTGAGCTCCTGCTGAATTTTGACTGTTTGCACACCGAAAAAACAATCACTTTCAACGGCTTTGAATATTCGCTTGCGTGTAGACCGTCAAGTATCGTTGACGAAGGACTTTTCGACAAGAAAACAGAAATGGGAAACCTGCTCCGCGCCATGCTGACGGTAAAAATCGGCGGCGAAGATGTAAGAATTGCCAAAACGGAAAACGGCATACAAGTTTCGGGTAAAGAGATCATTTTATACTTGGCGGCGGCGACAAATTATGTTTCCGGTAAAGACTGCAGTGCGGATGAAAAAATGAGGGTAAGCGCGTATTTATCGAACCTTTCCGGTTATGATTCAGTCAAAAAAGCGCATCTTGAGGATTACGGCAGGCTGTTTAACAAGGTGGAAATACAAATCGGCAAACCCGGAAAATCATTGGATACCACAACACGGCTGATGCTGCAGCGGGCAGGTTTAACGGATCTGCCTTTTATCGCCCAGTATTTCCAGTTTGGCCGGTATATTACTCTTTGCGGCGCCAGAGAGGGCACACTGGCCTTTAACAACCATAATCCCTGGCTTGATAATTTGAAGGGCAAGTGGCACGGCCGCTGGACTCTCAATATCAATCTGCAGGAATGCTACTGGTATATTGACAGCGCGGGGCTTTCCCCGCTGTTTGATTCGCTGCTGGCCTTTATTGAAGCTTTGAGCGAATCAGGAAAAGTTACCGCCAAACAGCTTTACGGCGCCGGCGGCTGGGTCTGCCACCATGGTACGGACATTTGGTTTAACACCGCTCCAACCGACTATAACGCGACCCATTCCGTCTATCCGACCGCAAACGCTTGGCTTTGTTACCACCTTTTCGAACATTTTGAGTATACACTTGATAAAGCGTATCTGAAAAGAGCGCTTCCGGTCATGGAAGGCGCGGCAGAGTTTTTGAAGCCGATGCTTATAGAGAAGGACGGTTTTTCCCTGATGGCTCTATCGCATTCTCCCGAAAATAGTTTTAAGTTTGAGGGTAAAAAAACATCGCTTTCCATGGGCTGCTACCATGACACCGAACTGATCAAAAGCCTGTTTTTAAATATAAACAAGGCACGGAAATTCCTTAGCTTAGATGAAGACGAAGAGTTAGCCGGTATTGTAAAAGGGCTGCCGCCCTATAAAATCAATAGCCGCGGGGGACTTAATGAGTGGTACTTCGACTATCCCGAATACGAGAAACATCACAGGCATCTGTCGCATCTTTTCGCGGTTTACCCTTATAATGACATAACACCGGAAAAAACACCCGAACTGGCAAAAGCTGCGCTGAAAACAATCATGCTCCGCGGAAAATACGAAAAAGGCTGGCCGGCGGCCTGGAGAATTAATCTGCTGGCAAGATTAAAACAGCCCGAATGGGCGTTCAAGCAGTTAAAAATTGCCGTCCGTTCCGTCAGCAAGCACCCGTCAAGAATGGACAGTTATAAAACGCCTTCCTATGAGGGCAACCAGGCTATACAGGGAATAGGCGCGGGACTTGTCGAAATGCTCATGCAGTCCGACGGTAAAACAATCAAAATTCTGCCCGCTTTAAGCAGGAAAATGCAAAGCGGCTTTGTGAAAGGCCTGCGGGCAAAAGGCGGCTATGAAACGGATATCTATTGGCAAAAAGGCCGGTTGGAAAAAGCGGTTATCCGTGCGAAAAACAGCGGCAGGATCACGATTGAAACGGAAAAAGCCAGAAAAGAGATTACGCTTGAAAAAGGCGAAATTTATGTTGTAACGGGGTGAATGTATGGAGATTAAAACACTGAGGCAGGAACTGAAAAAAGATGGGCTTAATATGCTTTACTGGGAAAAAATATATGAAAGCAAAGAGTTTAACCCAAAGGGTTATGCGGTAATCGTCTGCGACATGTGGGACAGACACTGGTCAAAAAACGCAACATTCCGGGTGGGCAAGCTAGCCCCCGAGCTTAATAAACACTTGTGTTTTTTAAGAGAGCAAGGCGCTGTTATTATTCATTGTCCTTCGGAAACACTGCATTTTTACAAGTCAAACCCCGCGAGGCTCAAAGCGGCGTCCTACCCGGACACCCTTTCAAACAGACAGCGGTTGGAAATACGATGGGCAAAAAAACACCTGAAATTCCCGAAACACCCCATTGAAACAAGAGGCGGGGGGTGTGACAGCGGCGAAAGATCGCCTATTGACTACCTTAAATGGAAAAGGCAGATCGAGAGCATTTATATCGATGAGGAAAAAGACTATATCAGCGAGAGTTTCGAGAAGATATTCAACATCCTTAAACACCACGGAATCGAAGATATTATTTATACCGGTGTCCATACAAATATGTGCATTCTGAACCGCGGGTTCGGCATGAAGAACATGAAAGCGATCGGCTTCAATGTTATGATTGCCCGCGATGCCACCGACGCGATGTGTTCGCCGCACCAGGCGCCATATTTAAACCATGCGGACGGGGTGAAACTATGCGTTGAGTACATCGAAAAGTTTGTCGGAAAAAGTGTCAGTTTAGAAGATCTGACAGGCGTTAAAGCGGAATACAACATTGTGCAATGGTAGATATTACGGATTTAATAAATTTTGTTGTTCGGAGATGAATATGATGAATATAAATAAATTTCAAATGCTTACCGCCAAAGAAATCGAACCGACCGGCTGGCTTCGCAGACAGCTTGAAATACAAGCGAACGGATTATCCGGTAATTTGGATTTAATGTGGCCCGATGTGAAAGACAGCGCCTGGATAGGCGGCAGCCGAGAAGGTTGGGAGAGGGTTCCCTATTGGCTAGACGGGTTTATTCCGCTTGCCTATCTGTTAAAAAATGAAGATATGATATCGCGGGCGAAGAAATACATCGATGCTATCATCCACAACCAAAAAGAAGACGGTTGGATTTGCCCGTGTTCCGATGAAGAACGGCTGGGCTATGATATCTGGGCTCTGTTTTTGATTTGCAAGGTCCTTGTTGTTTATCACGACTGTTCAGAGGACAAAAGAATTGAAAAAGTGCTCTATAATGCGCTTAAAAATTGCTATGACTTGTTGAATGCCGGCAGTATAAATCTCTTCGCTTGGGGTGAATCCCGCTGGTTTGAATGTTTCATCAGCCTATCCTGGCTTTCTGAACGCAAAAACGAGGCTTGGATTATATCTCTCGGCGAAATACTCCGGGAGCAGGGTGCGGATTACGGCAAGTTTTTTGACCGGTGGAAAGTGCCGCTGAATGTCTGGACATATGAAACACATATCGTCAATATCGCAATGGCATTAAAATGCGAAGCAATGACTGCCGCTTTCTTCGGAGAAAAATACACCGGTTTTGCCGAAAAGATGACCGCTGTGCTCGACAAATACAACGGCACTGCCGTAGGGCTATTCACGGGTGATGAATGTTTATCCGGTTTAAGTCCCATTCAAGGTACGGAGCTTTGCGCAGTCGTGGAGCAAATGTATTCCTACGAGCAACTACTGGCGTTTACGGGCAAGCCGAAATGGGCCGACAGCCTGGAAAAACTGGCGTATAACGCACTGCCGTCGACAATCAGTGAGGACATGAGGACACACCAGTATGTGCAGATGGCTAACCAAATATCCTGTCAAAAATTCAACGGCAAATCTTTGTTCCGGACCAACGGGGACGAAGCCCATTTGTTCGGCTTGGAGCCCAATTTCGGCTGCTGCACGGCAAACTTTAATCAGGGTTGGGCAAAATTCGCGCTGAGTACCTTCATGCTCAGTGAAAACGGAATTGTATCAGCCGTGTTAGCACCAGCCAAGGTATCCACAAAAATCAATGGTATTGCTGTTTCGGTTGAATTGCAAACGGAGTATCCGTTTAAAAACTCACTAAAATATATCATAGAGACCGAAAGAGAAGCGGAGTTTGACTTCAGTCTTCGCATTCCTTCCTGGTCGAAAACAACAACAGTAAACAATGAATTGATATCGAAAACCGGATTTCACACCATCCGCAAAATTTGGTCAGGCAGACAAGAGCTAACCGTTTCGTTTGCCGCAGAGCCGGTTTTAAACAACCGCCCGAACCGCATGAAATCTTTGGCGTACGGTCCTTTTGTTATGGCGCTTCCTGTTGCGGCGAAATGGAAAAAGAAGGAATATATGGCAGACGGAGTTGAAAGAAAAGCCCCTTATTGCGATTATGAGCTGATTCCCACATCCGATTGGAATTATGCGTTTGCGTCAGAAAATTTTGCCGTAGCTGAAAACGATACTGCTGATGTTCCTTTTTCAGAGGCTAACCCGTCGGTTCAAATTAAAACCGTAATGAAAAAAATCGACTGGGGATTTGAAGACGGTTATAACACCGTTTGCCGTAAAACGCCTAAAAGCCGAACGTCAAAAAATAAAGAAGAAGAAATTTTCCTTATCCCTTACGGCTGCACAAAATTGAGAATGACCGAAATGCCGCAAATTATGAAGCAAACGTAGACATATAATGGTTGATTCCAAGGTGTAAATATGGTAGAATTTTATTTAGCAATAATAAAGGAGCCGACTATATGGAAAACTTATGTATTAACTGTGATCGCAAGCTTAATGTTTTTAACGATTCGTATCCGCTATGGGAAAAATCAACCGAAAGACTTTGTTCAAAGTGTGCAAATAAAGCTGAGTTCTTTCTTGGTTGGGTCTATTCACAAGAGTCAGCAATCGACTATTTTAATGAATCAAGAGCAAAGCTAGCGGAAAAAGGCTTTTGGCCCCGCGGCTTGCAGCATCTTGAGGATTATTGCAATTATTTGGACAATGTTAAAGCATCCGCAAGCAATAAAAGTTTGAATGAAAATATAGTAAAAAATCCGGACAAAAATAAAATCATCGTACAAGATTCAGTTGATTTAGAAAAAAATTCACGTGATAATTTTATTAAATCATTGTTTAAATCAGATAACACGGTAGCCAAAATTTTAACCGTTATTGCACTGATAATATTCATTCTCGGTTTTATTGTTGGCCTTGTAATCTTATTTACCGGTGATTTGCCATTTGGATTAGTATTATCCTATTGGGCAGGGTCCTTTGTCTCGGGTATGTTTTTCATCAGCTTTGCGGAAATCATTAAACTGCTTCAAAATATAAGCAAAAAATAAGTTAAATTCTTAATTTCCCTGTAAAAAAGCTCCGACTGAACATCGGAGCTTTTTGCATCTATCTGTTGTTTTTACAATTTTAAATCAATCCCGCTTATCTTTTTTTCAAGCATAATTTTTACGATTGAAACAATATGCGCACCAGCCTCAACGGCGGGTGTTCCGTTTTTATGGATGTTGGAAATCACATTTCTCTGGGACTCCGGCTTAGACGAACTCGATTCATATGCCATATAGCTGCCCATACTGTTGCCGACCGCAAGGCCCGGTCTTTCCCCGACAAGCAGCACCGTGACCTTTGCATGCAGCGCGTCGCTGATTTTATCCATGGTGGCCACCCTGCCGAACCGAACAAATATCGGTGTACCCACACGGTAACCTGCAGCCTTAAACCCGTCCAGCATAATCGGGTAGATATCCCTGATATTGTCATTGATGGCAGGCGCGCTTAACCCATCGGCAACAATAACCTGCACATCCGGACTGTCAATACATTTTTCTTTTATATAGGTCATCGTCGCTTCCGAAAAACATCTGCCGAGGTCAGGCCTTTTGATATATTCATCCTTGCTGCCGATAAGTGTCTGCACCTTTAAAAATCCAAGCTCATCCACAACCGTTTCATCAACGCTTGACCAAACAGCATCCATCGCAACGGCATGGTCGGCTCTGAAACGCAGCATCGTTTGCGTACGGTAACGAAGGCCGGCACGGCCGACACAAATCCTGGCGAGGGTTGCGGTCTTCAGTCTTCTGCACGCTTCCCCGTCCAAAGGTTTTTTTATTGTTATACTGCCGCTCAGGTCAACGGCTGAAATATCTTCTATTATTTTTTCATTCATATTTATTCCTCAATCCGCAAAAACAGACGGGTCGCCTGCCCTGCCGGCAAGCTTGCCGTTTTCAAATATGCTGAGTTCTGTCAGCCGCTCTTCAAATGCCCTTATCGGCCGGGTATTTGTAATTTCGCGCACTGCCGCCACATCATGATAGCCAGTGGATTGGTACATCAGCATGATGTCATCCGCCGTCGGCACACCGATAAAAAAGTTGCAGCCGGCATTTGTCAGTAAAACCATAAGATTTTCAATGTCATTCTGGTCCACTTTCATATGGTTGGTATAACAGGCGTCAACGCCCATGGGCAAACCGGTCAGTTTCCCCATAAAATGGTCTTCAAGCCCCGCTCTCGTTACCTGTTTTGCATCATATAAATACTCCGGTCCGATAAAACCGACAACCGTATTCACCAAAAACGGGCTGTATCGTTTTGCAAGGCCGTAACAGCGTGCCTCCATCGTCAATTGGTCAGCGCCGTTGTGCCCCTCGGATGAAAGCTCCGACCCCTGGCCCGTTTCAAAATACATCACATTTGGACCTTTTGCCTTGCCCAGCTGCTTCATCATTGCATAACCCTCGTCGAGCATGGCTATGTCTATGCCAAACGCCGAATTTGACTTTTGTGAGCCGGCAAGGCTCTGGAACATCAAATCCATGGGAACACCGTTTTTCAATGCCGTCATTTGGGTGGTTATATGGCTGAGCACGCAGGTTTGCGTGGGCAGTTTCCATTTTGATACGAATTCATCAAAGGCGGTCAATACCCTGGTTACATTTTCCACCGTATCATCAACCGGGTTCAATCCGATAACCGCGTCACCGGAACCGTAGCTGATGCCTTCTTTTAAGGAGGCGATGATGCCGGGGATATCGTCGGTTGGGTGGTTGGGCTGAACTCTCGACGCGAGGATGCCTTTTTCACCGATTGTTGTATTGCAGCGGGCTGTGACGCGCAGCTTGCTTGCCGCATAGATTAAATCCATATTGCCCATCAGTTTGGTCACAGCCGCCACCATTTCAGCGGTCAACCCTGCACTTATCCGCCTAATCTCATCACTTTCGGCAGATAGCAGAAATTCCCTAAAATCTCCGACTGTCAGCCCTTTGATTTGGCTGTAAACCCGTTCATCGACCGCATCCTGTATAATCCTTGTAACCTCATCCTCTTCATAGGGCACAACAGGATTGTTCCGCAGATCCCCAAGCGTCATTTCGGAAAGCACAACTTTGGCGGCTACCCGCTGTTCCGTGCTCAGGGCGCCTATACCCGCAAGCGTATCGCCCGATTTTTCCTCATTTGCTTTGGCAAGGACATCCTTAACATCTTTAAATTCATATGTCCTGCCAAAGAGTCTTGTTTTTAAAATCATAAAAGTTTCGTCTCCGTTTCGCTTTTGAGCGGTCTATTCATTCTATCTGCCGGAATTTCAACGGCAATCTTTATTATCAACTGCCGAAAATCAGCGTTTTAACAATCACGGGCACAACGCCGCTTATCGGGTTCCCGATATCAATGAAATCCCCGTTATCAACCTGTATTTTATCAAGGCATACCATCGGCCGTTGCCCGCCCGGCGAGCTCCGCAGCAAAAGCCCTATTGCCTTTGCGCAATCGCACTCAACGATGATGATAATCGGCTTCAAAGTTCCCGCAAGCCCGGTTAAAACTTCTTCCGAGATCTTCTTTATCGTTATATAGCTCGGGTTTTCCAAGCCGTTGATTGCTATTGCCGTCTGTTCCCCGTCATAAAGCTTAAGCTGCGCTGCTATTCTTTCGCCTAAACCTTCTAACCCGTTCAGGCAGGATACCTTGATGACCGGTATGTTTTTCATGGGCAGGAATTTCTCATCAACATCTATTGTGACGCCGCTGATACCCATTGAATAACTGCCTGCTCCTACAACAGTCGCTCTGATTTTTTCGTGTGGGTTTAACAGTGTTGCATTCATTTTTGGAAGCATTCTGCGGATACTCTGCCCAAGCAGTGGACCGATATCCCCGAACCAGCGAAGACCTTCCTCAAAACCGGTATCATCATCCGAGTAGATAAATTCCGCCACGCCGCCGGAAAACAGTACATGGTCTATTTTTAAACCGGCATCGGTGTGACCGATAAAGAGCCTTCGGGTATCCTCTTTTAGCGGCTGTTCCCCCGTAAGCTCCAAAAACATCTCTGCCATGCGAGCCGTCAGTAAAGTGAGCTCATCCCTATCGGCCTTTTCTCCCGCTTTGACTTTTTTCAGCCCCAATGATTCTATAAGGGGTTTGATTTTTCCCGAAACATAGGTGATAACGCCCTCCGGATTTATTCTGACAAGCCTGCCCCCGATATCCAACGCGAAGGCATCCATCACTTCGCCGTTTTTAAACACCGCCGCATTGGTGGTGCCACCGCCGATATCAAAATTGATAACATAACCGTTGAGATTCTTGGATAGTTCGCCTGCTCCGGAACCCCATCCTGCCAAAACAGCCTCATAATCCGGCCCGGCTGTGCATACCACAAAATCGCCCGCAAATTCCGCAAGCTGCTCAGAAACCTCGCGCGCGTTTTCCTTGCGGGCGGATTCACCGGTTATGATGACCGCACCGGTCATTATATTCTTCATTTGAATGGCGCTTTTTCGGTATTCATCGGCGATAATGTCTTTTAGTTTTACCGCATCAATAATATCGTGTTGAATAAGCGGCGTAAAATGAATATCGCTTTTGTAAATAACTTCTTTTTTTGCAATTTTCACATTCTGTATGGCAGAAGAACCGCCTGTCTTCTCTAAAACAAGCCGGCTGAAAATAACTTGTGTGGTCGTTGTTCCGATATCAATACCAACACTGTAAAAATCTTCAGCCAACAGCATAGTGGAGTCTCCTTTCATCCCGTTCTTTTTCAGATTAATCAGACCGATTTAATTACTTGTTTAAGCCTTTTGCCTCTTTCGGCTTACGGAACAAGATTTTTTCCATCGGGAAATAGACAAAAAACTGAATACAGCTGATAACTGCCGTGGCTATGTTGGCGGACGCCTGCCCGCCGATGCCTTTACCGATAAAGAACGTATTGAGCATTGGGGAAAGCCATGCAGAAAAGCAGATAAGTGCCAAGGTGAAAACAATGAAAATCGGAAGGGTGACAGCGACATTCGCGCCGCTTTTGAAGGTCTTTTCTTTGTTTATAAAAAAAGCGACAATTTGCGCCAAAATATTTGCTGTGTTGAAGGCGATGAAGTAACCCAGTGCACCGGAAACGATCCCCCCTGCTGCGTTTTTGGTAACGGGATAATCGAACACAAACCATTTAAACGGTGTTGCAAACAGATCTTTTATAACCGGCAGCATATCCAGAATGTTCAATGTCGCGTAACACACAATCGTCGCCAAAATACCGACAAGCGTGAATTTGACAAGTTCCCAAAGCGTTTTTTTGCCTCCGCCAATTTCTGCTGTTTTTTTATCAATTTCTTGAGTTTTTGCCATGTGAAGTACCTCTTTCAATAATATTTTTTATAGAAATGTAAAACTTCGTCCTACTTGCAAACAAACTCAAACGTTCCCGCTTCAATCTCAAATATCTCAAAGCCATCCTTAAGACCCTTAAACACTGCTCCGTCTGTTTCCCACACAAGGCTCGTTGCCCAAACACCGTTCACGCTTACCCTAAAACTGTTTGTAAACTCCTCGGGTATATAAACAGTTGCAGTGGTGTTTGCCGGAATGGAAATTTCATAAGCCGGGCTCCCCTGTTCATATTTCCAGTTGCTTGTAATCATTCCGTAAGACGAATTGTACGAGCAATTGGCAAAGTCGAGCGATTTATTCGGTGTAGGTTTTAAAATAATATGTTTGAACCCGGCTTGGCTGAAATCAAACTGAATGCCGCCCATGTATGAATACAGCCATTCGGCAACCGCACCGTAAGCATAGTGGTTAAATGAGTTCATGCCTGGGTCCCCGAACCCCGATTCGATGGTGTAGGAGTTCCACCGTTCCCAAAAAGTGGTGGCGCCCATGTCGACATTGTAAAGCCAGGAGGGGTTGCCATGCTGCAGTAAAATTCTATAAGCAACGTCTGCTTTGCCGGCATCAACCAAAACCTGTAAAAGAACAGCAGTCCCAAGGAAACCGGTTTGAAGCTTGTTGCCATTTTTTTCAATATTATCCACGAGCGCGTTTATGACGATATCTTTTGAGTTTTCATTCGGCAGTAAATTCATCTTCAGTGCCATTAAGCAAGCGGTTTGTTCCTTGCGCTTCATTGTTCCGTCCGCATTCACATATTCCTGAATAAAGAAGGCTTTTTCTTCATTGTATACCGCTTGGTATTTTACGGCGTCGCCGGTTTTCCCGAGCGCCGTTGCCATTTCGGCCATCATTTGAGCATCCCACGCAAAATAGGCGATGCCGATAAGCCGCTTCAAATCATCGTCATTTGCTTCATATGCAAGCCAATCGCCATAAGCCCATCCCCCGCCAATCTTCCCGGTGGATGCCATATAGACGTCCATAAATTTTTGCATGGCGTTGTAGTTTTCTTCAATAATAGTTTTATCGCCATACATTTTATATAAATTATATGGTACGATTACGCCGGCGTCGCTCCAGCCCAGTTGGCCATGCCACATATATTTACCGTAAGGTGCGACAACGGAAAACGCACCATCCTCGCGTTGGGAATCGCGCATATCCTGCATCCATTTTCTCAAGAATGCGTAACTTTCGGCGTTATAGCAGGCTGTGGTTGAAAACACCTGTGTATCCGCACACCAGCCGAGGCGCTCGTCCCGCTGCGGGCAATCTGTCGGCGCACTGACATAGTTGCTGTATTGCCCCCAAAAAGCGTTGCTGCTTAACTGATTCAAATCCTTGTCGGATGTTGTTATTGTACCTGTTTCTTTCTCAACCGATGTCACGACAAGCCCTTTTAACGCATGCACGGTTATATCTTCGTTTGCCGTAATTTGGGTGTATCTGAACCCGAAATAAGTGTAAGCCGGATGATACGTTTCATTCCCGCTCCCGTTCATCACATAAATAGCTTTTCCGGAGGCCCCGCGCAGATTTTTAACATAAATGCTGCCGCCCGCTCCGTCATTTCCTCTGCTAATTACCCCGTCCTTTTCGTTGAGTATTTCCGCATGGCGCATTTTAACAACCGTGCCTTTTTCACCGGTCGCCGTTATCTGAGTCCAGCCGGCAAAATTTTGCCCAAAATCAACAACGGCGATCTGCCCTCTTTTTAAAACAAAACTTTCGTCTGAATATTTTGCAATTGCTTTGATATTCCCATACTTTTCCGTGGTTGCGCCGAGTATTGCTTTATATACCGTAATCGATATCGGTTTAAGCGTTAAATCATCCCGCACACGAACGTTGGAACCGATAGCAACGGAGCTGATTTCTCCGGCAAACTCAGTGTTCAAATCGGCGGCAACCCAATTGTTGTCATTGTACCCGCTTTTTCTCCAAGCTGTGTCTGCGTTGGCATCATACACTTCGCCGTCATATATTGTGGCTGCAAGAACAGGCCCGCATGTTTTTGTTTTCCACGATGTATCGGTTGAAACAACCTTTGTTGTGCCATCTTTATAAGTGATAACCAGCTTTGCTTTTAAAGCGCTTTTTTTGCCGATATTTGAAACGATTGAATCCCGCCACCAGCCATTGGAAACCGTTGCGGAAATGGTGTTTACAGTGTTTTCAGAAAGCCAGGATTTAACATCATAAGAATAATAAAAAGCCCTTTTTCCGG
>CAYNMU010000041.1:0-19792 GCA_964398395.1 uncultured Eubacteriales bacterium | reverse complement strand
GAAGTTAGCGATTAAGTTAGCGACGAAGTTTTTCTAATTCACTTACCCATCTCCCGCCCTCCCCACAGACTTGGATTCAACTCCACTTCGCCGGGGATATCGCAGACGAAGGTGGTGGTCTTGTTGGACCAGTAGACACGGGCGGCGGTCTCAATGCCGTTGCCGCGCAGCACGCCAAGATCGCCGAGCAGTTTCATTCCTGGCGCGGTTTTTAACCCCAGCGTCGCCAGCGGCACCGAGCACTCATACACCACCTCGTCGGCGTAGGTGTTCGGCGCGGGGCAAAACGGCGAGACGACCACCTGCACCTCGGCGCTGACGTCGTCGATACGGTCGATGGTGACGCGCTTGACCGGGGAGATAAACGGCTCTGGTTCCTTGGTGCCCGGCACCACCTGGCGGTAAAGCATGGCCTTGGTCTTGCCGCCGACCCGGGCGACGAGCAGCCGCAGGTCGCCCGCCACCGGTTTCTCGCGCTTGGGATCCGCCGCCGGGTCGGTGCCAAGTTGCAGATCGAGGGCGCCACCGCCCTTGAAGAGCAGTTTATCCACGGCCGTGACATTGCTCAGGTAGTCCGCGTAGCGGGGATTGCCCGTGGCGCGCACGGCCATATATAGCCGGTCGCCGCTGATCTGCAAAGCCCCCGCCAGCCCGTCGGCAATGGGAGCCCACGTCGCCGCCGCCCAATCATCCGCCTTGCCGTCTACCACGGGCGCAATTTGTGGAGTTCGCACGGCCAGCGTCTTCCGCCCCTTCGCGGCCGTTTCCGCCTGCTGCCGACGCACCAGCACGGTGCGGGCGGCCTCGACCATCGCCGGGGTCACCGTGATCGTCTGCGGCGGCAGCCGCTGGATCGTCTCCAGCCCGGTCAGGCGGAAGAGCGCGGAGAACCCATGGCCGGCCACAAGATAGATTTTGCCATCGGGGGTCTGCGTGATCGAGGGCCAGAACGCCTCCTCGCCCAGACTCATCTCCTTCAGCGACATGCCGCGGACGGCTTTCGCCGGGCCCACCACCGGGTCCGGGCCGCTACCCTGCCCCGCAGCGATCCGGTCGCGGAAAAGTTCGGTTACGAAGAAACCGTCGGAGGTGAACATGTAGAGGTTGCCGCGATTGCCGATGACAGTCCACAGTTCCTCGGGCGCCGCCGTCTTGGGCGGAGGAGCGAAGAGGGACGCGAGGCGGGAGTACCAAGGTGCCTTGGCCGGTGCGGCGCGCGGAGGCGTCACGGTGAAGCCCGCCAGGTGCGTGGTGCCGATGACATGCCCGGGATACTGCGGGGCGCCGGCCGGCTGCGAGCCCTGAATGCCGGCGTGCGTCTGCGGGTAGGCCCAGGCGGGCGAGCCGGTGCGCGCGCCGCGGATCGGCAGGCCGACACTGATCAGCCAGCCGTCACGGGAGAGAAGAGGTCCGCCGACGGTCTTGGGCTCGACGGCGGGAGTGAGCGTGGCCAGGTCATAGACCGGCGCGCCGGCGGCGGTGAAGCGGGCGGGGACGACCACGAATCCCGACGCGGTCGACACCCGCAGGCTCTGGTCCACCAGCATGTCTCCGGCACCTTTGGCATCCGACACCGCGCACTCCCCGGCCTGCACCGCGCCGTCGGCGTTGAGGTCGGACCAGGCCAGCAGGCTCTTGCCTTTGCTGAGTTCTTGCAGGGCGGGTGTCTTCATCGGCGGCCAGTCCCGCAGGCTGGCGAGTGAGCCGACGAGTGCCGCCGGCCGGAGTTCGCCCTTCGCAGTATGGAGATAGATCGACACGAAACCAGGCCCCGATTGCACGCCACCGGGGGTGAAGCTGTTCACGAGATAGCGCCGGCCGTCGAACATGATCGGGGTCTCGGGCATCCCGCCGGGGAGAGCAAGTGCGCCCCGCGAGTAGATGTTCACGAGCTTCGAGTCTCCCTGCTCCCAATCGAGCCGGAATTCCATGCCGTTGTAGAAAAACTTTGTCTTGTCCGCGGAATCCAGGAACCCGCCGCCACCATAGCCGGGCGGACCATAGAAGGCCTTCAAGAGCTTGCCGTCCAGGGTCCAGACGCTCAGCCGCTTGGGGCAGTGGTCGGCCTCGGCCACCCAGAGCACGGGTGCATGCGAGAGCCCACGAGTAATCGCCGCGCCCGGTTTGGTTTCAACTTCAATGTTCGACGTTCGATGTTCGATGTTCGATGTTCCCTCCGTCTCCTCCCCCGTCACCAGCCAGCAGCCGGCCGGATGGTTCATGTGGAGTTCGTCGTATGTTCCCACGCCCGGCGCGCCGGCTTTGCCAATCGTCCCCTGCGGACGGCCGGTGAGATTGAATATTTTGACCTGATGCGACTGCCCCCAGTCGCTCACGAAGAGCCGGTCACCGAAGATCCGCAGGCTCTGCGGGTCGTCGAGTCCCTTGCCAACCACCGTCTGCGCCTTCTCCGGAACAAGCGTCGCCGCCGCAGTCGCCAGATCGAACGCCGGAAAGCGTTTGACTTGCTGGTCCGAGATCACCAGCAGCTCGCCGGTCGGCAGAAACGCCACGCCCTTGGGGGCAGGCATCGCCACCGTGGCGGCCAGCTTCCCTTTCGCCACATCGACGACGAGCAGTTGCCCCTCATCCGGCAGGCTGATCACGGCACGGTCGTTGAAGACCGCCACCCCGGCACACGTCACGCCTTTGCCGTCCTTGCGCTTGTAGCTGTAGATCTTGAAATGCCCGTGACCGGAGTGTTCCCAGAACTCCAGATATTCCTGAAACGCGGTCGCACTGAACGCCTGCACCTCCGGGCGCGCCTGCGGTTCCGCATCACGGGCGAGCCACTGCGCACCGCACCAACCGCCGCCTCCGCCGTAACTGCGCGCACCGGCCAGTTTCTTGCCGCTGGCGGGATCGAGATAAACCATGCCGTGACCGATCTCACCCACGGCGCTGCACACCAGCAGCCGTTTCGTCTGCGGAATGTACACGACGTCACTTGGCGGGGTGTGGTCGTGCAGCCAGCCGCCCGTACCAGCCACCGTTTTCCACGGCGGGTTGCCGCCGGTGTTGACCGCGAACTCGTAACGGATGTCCACCGGGTCATGCACCAGGGCACGGGCGGTGTAGCGCCCCGGCTCAGCCAGCGCCAGCTTCTGGATGCCATAGGTGTAGTGGCCGTGGATGGTCACCCGCTCCATCTCCGCCTCGACCAGCCCATCCCAGGACACGGTATGGGTGCCGGCCGGGAATTCCTTTGCCCCAAAGAGATTGCGCACCCGCTTGCCCTGGGCGTCCTCCACCACGACCGTCACCGCCTGCGGCTTGTCGAGGGTGAAGGTCACCGGCACCACCACCGGCTCGGGGGCCTTGTCCTTGGCGGCAGGTGCGGGCGCAGCGGCGGGCGCGGCGGCCGCCGCCAGCAGCCCGGGCTGCACCGCGTTGGCCTGCTCGGGCGTCAACTGCCGCAGTTCGATTTTGCGAAAGAAGGTCTCGAAATGTTGCTCCGGCTGCAGGCCGTCGCGGAAGAGCAGCAGGCGGAACTGCAGCAGCGTCCCGTCCCAGGTCGGGGCGTTGACGTGAAAGACCACGCGGGTCGTCCGCCAGCCCTGCGCCTCTGGCTTGGTGGTCTGCGACCAGACGGCTTTGGCCATTCCCTGGCCGACATTGCCCACGCCGAATGGATACAGATCCGCGGCGATGCCCGGCTCACCCGTTTCGCCGCAGCGGTAGTCGTAGGTCGCCAGGTAGTAGGCCCCCCGCTGCGGGTCGATCCCGCCTTTGTCGGCGAAGAACTGCAACTGGTGCCGGTTGACCCGCGGAGCGAAGGCAAGCGTCACCTTCGCCTGTTTTTGGCCAGCGATGTCAACCACCTCCGCCTTGCCACCGGCGACGTTCATCGCGTACATGCCAAGCTGGCCGTCGGCGAAATCCCGGTTCCAGAGCAGCGTGCCAGGAGAAGCCGGTACCTCCGCAGCCAGAGCCGAGAGCAAACCAGCCAGAAGCATCATGAGCAAGAGTCGTGTTTTTATAATTAATTTCATCGGTTGTCCCTAAACTTCGTCGCTAACTTAATCGCTAACTTTGTCGACTCCAGTCCGGCGAAGTTAGCGACTAAGTTAACGACGAAGTCCGGATACCCCTCACCCCCACCCTCTCCCTCAAGGGGAGAGGGAGAAGAGGATGAACCGTCTCCCACCTTAACTTCGTCGCTAACTTAATCGCTAACTTTGTCGCTTCCAGTCCGACTCAGTTAGCGATTAAGTTAGCGACGAAGTTTTGGATCATTCGAATTTCAACAGCCCCCAATACTGCGGCTCGATCTCGGCCTCGGTCGGGGCATCCATGGTGATGGCGGTGTTTGGGTTGAACAGGAACCGCCGCAGCACCGTGCGCTGGCCGCCGTCGTCGCTGACCAGCACCCCGACGTCGCCGCGCAACGTGGCACCCTTGGCCGGCGCCGCCAGGCCAATCTCCTTCCACGGAATGCTGACCTTGGCACTGTACCCCTTATCGGTCTTCTCGACCCGACACTCGACGCCGGCGAGCAGCGCGACCCGCTCGAAGCGGACCTCGCGCACCGGCGACTTGTAGAGCTGCGGCTCCGCCGCGATGCCGCCAGCCACCTTCGGCCACATGCCGAAGGCGACGAAGCCCTTCTCATTCGCCGCCGGGGCGATCACGATGCGCACATCACCCTGCTGCACTGGCTTCGCCTCACCACCGATCCCCAACTGGATGTCTAAAGCATCGCCGCCCTTGAAGGCGTAGCGCCAATCGCTGCTGGTGTTCTTCCACGGACTGCGGTCGGGCACCTGGAAAACCGCATGCAACCGCTCGGCGTCATAGCCCAGCGCCACCTTGGCCTGCCCAGCCTCGTCCAGATCAATCCGGGCCGCCGTCGCGGCGTCAGCCGCGGGTGCGCCCGCCGTCACGACCAACGTGGTGACGCGCGCTGCCGCCACTGCGCCCTGTTGCGCCTGCACAACTTGCCGGTGCTGTTCGTCGGTCACCGCCACCGGCGCCGGGGCGATTTTTTGGATGCTTTCCCAACCGGTGATCTCCCAGATGCGGCCGTCGATGTCGCCACCGAAGAGGTAGAGCTTGCCGGACTTGGGATGGCGGAAGAAGTAGCCGGAGAAGTTCTCGACATAGGTCTGCTCATGCGACGGTTTCGGCCCGCGCCGCATGTCCTGGCCGACATCGCCCAGGAACAGCCCGTCACCACTGACGAAGGAGTAGTAGCCCCAATAGCTGCTGACCGCCACGATCTCGCCGCCGTTCTTTTCGGGCAGCTCCGCCTGGCCGGCCACGCGCAAACTTCCATACAGATCGCCGCTCCGCGCCGGCATCGACTTGGTGGCGAAATCGATGGCGACCCGGCTGTAGCGCCACAGAATATCGCCGCCGTTGGCGAACTTGTAGAACCCCTGCTTGCCAACGCCGTCACGGGTCTTGCCGTCATACTTTTCCGACGCGAGGGTGTAGAACTCCTTGAAGTCGCTCCGCAGCGCGGGCACCGTGTCGATACGGTGATACCCCTTCAGCGCGGCGCATTCGACCTTCGGCGCCTCATCGGGCTTGGGGTAGACAGGGACGCCTTCAGCCGAAAGGCCAGTCGGCCGATAGAGCCGGCCGCCGAGCAGCATTGCACCGCCGGGATAGAGGTCGTGCATGCCGTAGCTCCGCATCCGGGAGCCACGGTCAGCGAGGGAGATCACGGGCTGAAACTCATCCCGTCCGACGGCATAGAGCCCGCCGCCGCCATCGGTGGCGAACTTCTTCCCGCCTATCTTGGCCACCTGGAACGTGTTGCCGCCAAAGCCCATGTAGACGCCGCCCGGCCCGGGCAGCGACGCGTCATGCCAGCCCTGCCGGTAGACCGTCGCATCCGGCTTCACCGTGCCTTTGTCGTAGTCCACGATGAAGCGGGTGTTGTGGATGTAAACCTCTTCAGGTTTCTCCGGATCTGCCGCCATCATCGGCGAATACGCTGTGTTGCCGAAATATTCCTGCTCGAGTTTGCCGGTCTGGGTCTGCCAGCGGCTGACCCGCTTGGGGCTGGCGTCATACTCCATCACCCACAGCCGACCTGCGGCATCCACGGTGATGCCGGCGGGCTTCAGCATGCCGGTGGCGTCGTACCGGCCGAGCCAGGGCCGGCCGCCATCCCGGCCGATGCGGCTCTGTTGCTTACCCTCCGGCGAATAGACCAGCACCTGCATCTGTTTGCCGCGCACGCTCACATAGAGATTGCCCGCCTTGTCCAGCGCCAAGCCGAAGGGGTGGTCGAGGTGGGCGGAGGTGAAGGGTTCAGGGTTCAGGGTTCGGGTGTCGGGTTTCAGGGTGACGACCGTGTCGCCGCTGACGGTATACAGCCGCTGGCGCGCGGCGTCGTAGGCCAGCCCCGCCGGTTTGGCCACGGGATACGACTCGACCACCTTGCCGGTGGCCTTGTCCAGCGCCACAATCTTGTCCTCTAAGTAGAGCGACGCGTAGATGCGGTCGCCGCCGACGGCCAGCGCGATCAGGTTGGCGCCGAGATCCGCCGGGCCAAAATCGCCCGCCTGCATCCGCTCGCGGGCGGTCTGGGCGGAAGGGGTATTGTTCTTCAGCAACTCCTTCGACCACTCGGTGACCAGCACCTTGTCCTTGCCGCCGCACAGGCTGGCGCGCCGGCCGGTCTTGGCGTTGAAGGCGTAGATCCCGCCGCGCGCGGTCGGGTTATTGTTCGCGCCATCCATGGCCACGTACACCACGCCGGCGGCGTCATCGTAGGCCAGCGCCGTGTTGATGCCGTCGAACACGCCCCAGTCAAGGTAGCCGCCCCAGGTCTTGTGTCCCTCGGCGTTCATGCACTGGATGCCGCTGCCCAGTTCGTTCACCGTCCACAGCAGGTAGACATTGCCGGCGGCGTCCGCCGCGGCGCTGATCGGGTTGCCATGGTCACCGCTCATGCTGCCGGTGCCGTCCTCGGTGCACCACGGCGGCGTGCCGCTGTTGTGGACGCTGGCGACGAAGCGGGGCTTGAGCCCGGCCTGGGTGAGCGCCCGGATCTCGTAGCTGCCGGCAGGCACAGGCTGCCCGTCGTCATCGAGGCCGTCCCACAACTCCGTCTGCTCGCCGGCCGGCCGCTCGGCTTTCGTCAGCAAGGTGCGGATGATCTGCCCACCGGGGCGGGCGTTGCCGGCCTTGGCCGTGATCGCCAGGCTCACATAGCCTTGGGCGGGATTGGTGTAGCGCACCGGAATGGAAACCGCCGGCTTTTCCGTTGCGGGCAGCGCCCACAATCGCTTCTCGTCGGCTTGCTGTGCCGCGAGCGTCGAGGCGACCTCGTCCGCCATGACGAAATGCCCGCGCCCCCAGGCTGCGGAGGTCTGGTACGGGAAGCCCGCCGAGCAGACCAGGTCGTAGAAGCTATGTCCCAGATCGTTGACGCCGCCGCCCGACCAGTTGCCCTGCAGAGTCATCACCCAGTCGGCCCCCGGCGCCGGCGGCGCCTCCACGCGCAGCAACGCCCACGGCAGCCTGCCCTCCATCACATAGCCGCCATCCACCGTCGCGAACTTGAAGAGGCTTTCTGCCCCGGTCAGCACGGGCTGCGTGTTGAAATCCCAGCCATAGGCCACATGCACCGCCGGCAGTTTCTTGTCGGAGTTCTGCCAGAGGGTCATGTGGACCACCCGGGCATTCTTCGCCGGATCCTTTTGGACGCTCTCGCGCGGCGTCCCGACGGCCACGGCGGGATCGGTGATGAAACGGATCTGGAACGAGTCCCCGGCCCACCCCTTGTCGGGCTGGCCGATCGGATCGACGCGGTTGACCAGCGGCGTGTCGTCGGTGTAGCGCACGGCCAGCAGCAAGCCCTCGGTGTCGTAGGCCGCCGCCACGGCCATGGCGTAGCGCTCCTTGTTGTCCAGATCCGCCGCCATGGTGACGAACGCCTCCGGTTTCCAGTCACCGAGGTCGCCGTCAACCGCCAGGGACTTCCCCTGCACCGCCACGGTGGCGGCGGGGAAGATGTTGAGATGGTCGTGCCGATATGATGGGAGTTGGGCCTGGCTGGCGTTCACGGCGATCAAGGTCATAAGCAGAATTCCAGAGCGTGTGAGTGTCATAGGTGGTTTCTTTCATTAAAATGTGCGATTCGCATCACCTGATCTTGAATACAGAACCGCGAGGCCCGAAAATGGTTCCAAACGTTAGAAGTTCCCGAACATCGCTGATGCCGTCGCCATCGGTATCCCCGGACAGATCCACCGGCGGTGTTGAGCGCACGCTGACCTCGTCCATGTAAGCCGCCCCGCCCAGCCTGTTATCCACCTTGAACCGGTTGTATGTCGTCGGCGCCTGCGGTCCGAACGGAACCCGCTCGCGCAGCAACTCCCCATCCATGAACACGGCCGACAACTTGTTCACAAAGTCGGAAAATACCGTCATTCTCACGAACCGGTTTCCGCTGACGACATTGGTCACCGCCGCGCCCGCGGCATTGCTCGAGCAGATCATCCACCCGTTTGAGGGACTGTAAACCTCCACGTAACCGTTGGTGTCGAAGTAGAGTACGCAGGTGCTCGTGTTGGTAGGAAGGCCGCCCGCTTCGCCACCCGGGACCGGCTGAAGCCGCATATCCGTCCACACCGTCTGCCAGACTCCGCCATCCACCCGGTTCGACACCGACTCGCCGTCGGCCACCGTCACCGCCTTGGCGCCCATCGCCACCACCTGGCTCTCGACCAGCACCGTTGGCGCAGACGCGCCCCAGCCATTGAAGGAATAGTTCCCCAGGGGCGCCCCCACCGCATACGCCTCGAACCCGTCGCTGAACGGAATGACCGACTGCGCCGCGGAATTGTTCAAGTTGCTTCCGGCAACCGAGAAGGTTCCGCCAAGCACCACGTTTGGACTGGCCGACGCCAGCCCGCCGCCGGTCGCTTGAATCACACCGCTCGAGCCCATGACGAGACTGCCGGTCACGGTGAGCATCCCGCTTGCCGCCAGGTTCACCGTCCCCGACACGCTGGCACTGCCGTACACGCCCGTTGCCAGCAGCGACACGGTCACGCCGCTCGACACGGTCAACGCGCCCGTATTCGTAAAACTGCCGCCGGTAATCGTCACATCATGAGTCAGAGTCAGGTTTCCTGCATAGGTCCCGTTGCTGACCACGATCACATCGCGGGTACGGGATACATCGAATGCCATCTGCAGATTGGTATACGCGGCATTGTTAGTCGCCACCACCAGGTACTGCATGGCATAGCCGTAAAGCGCGAGCTCGTCCACGTCGTGGATCCCGTCGCCGTTCGCATCGGTCACGATGTCCCCCGGCGGTCCGTTCGAAAAACTCACGGTATCCCAGTACGATGTGGTACCGAACTCACCGCCCTTTGCCAGAAACGCCCGGTACGTCGCGCTGTCCCCGTAGAAACGGAGATCCTGCGCCACCAGGTTGGAGTTCACAAATACCGCCGAGTTGGAGGTGGCGTAATTCTGGAAGATCGTGATCCGCACAAACTGTCCCTCCGTCAGCTCCGGCGTGGCCACACCCCAGATCGTGTTCGAGCACAGCACCCAGCCGCCGTTCGTGGCATAGGCGAAGCAGTGGTTGGTCGTGAAATACCCGGCCAGACTGGCCGTGCCGTTCGAGGTCAAGCTCGGAGGCTCGCCAAAGAACGGCCGGACCCGGCATTCGGTCCAGATCTGACCGGTGGCCCCGCCGACCGTGTTGCTCAGCACCTCCGACCCGACCATTTGAACGGAATGCGGGGCGGTATCGTAGAGACTCGACGTTACCTGAACGTTGGTCGAGACCGATCCCCATCCGTTGATCGGGGCCAGGAAGTTGGTTCCCGGCCCGTAGGTCGGCAATGCATCGAATCCGTCATAGAACGGAACCGCGCCACTCGCCTGCATGAGCGGCACCAGCCAGAGCAGCCGCCGCGCCCAACCGAGTATTGTTTTCATGGGTAGTCCTCCCGATTCTGGCGACTTATTGGAGGATCAGGCTCGTTCCCCGCGGCGGCAACTCATAGGCCCCCATATCCGGCCTCTGGCCCACGAGACGGGCCGTTCCTGACAAATCCACCGCATTGGTCATCCACGTCAGGTTCGTTCCGGCATTGACACACGGCGAACCCGCGGTCAGCCGGTAATCCCCCGCCAGCCGGTTCACGAACAGCGGATCGGCCGTTATGTTCCCGGGCGACGTCGCGATCCCGAGCTCCGGCGCGCAGGAATACGAGTGGAGGTTGACGATATCGAGCGGCTGGGCAGGTGGATCGAGCAACCGGTTTGTATTGACGTTGTATTCCTGATAGGCCATGCCGTTGGTCGGCTGCCCCTGGTTGAAGTAGTAGATGTTGTTGCGCAATACCGGAGAGCCGTAACGGATGAACACGCCGCCCGCGCTGTTGTAGTGCCGGTTCCAGTCCTGGCTGTTTTGTGGACTGTCCGTAGCTGTGAATCCCCAGTTCGTGCTGAAGGTGCAATTCTCCACCGTGGGCGAACCGTAGATGTACAAGCCACCACCACCAGGTCCCGTATTGCCCGTGAACAGGCAGTTCCGGATGGTTCCTCCGGCGGCGTAGCCGCCGCCACCGGCTTCGGTCTGCGACGTGTGCCCCGTCGCGGCCGAATTGTTGCGAATGATCGTATTGCTCACCGCCCCGCCTGACGCAACAGAGAAGCCCGCGCCGCCGCTGCCCCAAGCGCCAATCGAGTTGTTCTCAATCACGCAGCCCGAAACCGTGGCACCGCTGGCGATGGAGACGCCGGCGCCGTACATGCGCGGGTTGCCGGGGCTATCCATGTAGTTGTTCCTGAGCCGGCAATCCTTGAGCGTTCCGGCCGACAGAAACGCGCCGCCACCCGCGCCATTTGCCAGGTTCGGATGCGTGGATCCTCGATGGTTGGCGTTTTGGACGGTAAACCCCTGGATGAGCGCGCCCGCTGCCGTGGCGGTCACTTCGATGCCACGCCGGGTCGTGCTGGCGGCGCTGCCGGCATTCACGTTGAGGATGGTGTTGCTATACCCGTTGACGCTGGCCAGCGTGATCGGTTTGGTAATCCGGATCATGCCAAAGTCGGAGACCGCCTGCGCCGTGGCGTCCCCCCCCGGCGTCGCGGCGTTGGTCGTGGCATTGCGATATGTGAAGGTGGTCGTGTTGGCGACCGAGGCGACGCGATAGGCGCCGCGATACCCGGCGGGGACCGTGGTGTTGCCGGCGATGTTGACCCATTGGCCAACCTTGCTGTTCGCGAAATCATCCACACTCCCGGCCGCAATGCCGTGTGCGGCAGCCGTGACCACCGTCACGTTGGTGCCGTCTCCCGCAATGGACGCAATGTTCACCGCAGTCAGAACCTGATAACCGGAGTAGCCATAGGTCGGCATCGTGTAGGTGCCGTTGGTGACCAGCACCATACAGTTCGTGCCGGGCCCGTAGGCCTGTTCCGCGACCAGCACGGCCAGTTGCAGGTTGGTCGTGGCCTTGGCCCACGTGTCGAACGGGTACGTGGGCGTCCCGTTCGTGCTGACATAATAGGTATTGGTCACATTCGCCCGCGCCGTTCCGCCCATCGCGACCATCATCATCACCATCACCCCAACAACGATCCACCTGCTCATGGTCCCCTCCCTTTCTTCGTTTGTTTGCCGTATCCTTTTCCGCCCGAATCGATTCCCTCACACTCAAACTTCGTCGCTAACTTATCAATGGTCTCATAATAGTCCGGACATGGACGGGACGACCCACGCCTTATCAGGCGCGGCTACGTAGCCGCCGCTGGTAAGCGGTGGGCTATCCATAGTCCAGCCTATTTCGAGACCCTTCATAATCGCTAACTTTGTCGATTACAGTCCGACGAAGTTAACGACTAAGTTAACGACGAAGTGATTCATTCACGTGCAAACCATTCCTGTCGACGCCCGCACCACCAGTTCGGTCGGCAGACGCACTTCGCGTGGCTCATCCTCGCCGGTCTCAATCAGGTTCACCAGTTTCTCGCCTGCGCGGCGTCCGACGTCCCGGGCCGGCTGGCGGACCGTGGTCAACGGCACGGCCAGGCGCGCCGAGGGCGACAGGTCCGCAAAACCGGCCAGGGAAATATCCTGCGGCACGCGCAGACCCGCCTCGACAAACACGTCGTAGGCGCCCCACGCCCCCAGGTCCGTGCCGGCAAAGATCGCCGTAGGCCGGGGCGAAACGGCGAGAAGCTGCCGCGTCGCGGCGCGTCCCGCCTCCTCAGACCACTCGTCACCCGCCACCCACCGCGGATCGAGGCGGATGCCTGCGGCCCGCAGGGCGTCCCGGTAGCCAGCAAGGCGGTCTTCGCTCGTGGAAATCCCGCGCGGGCCCCGAAGATGCGCGATCCGGCGGTGCCCCAGCCCGATCAGGTGCTCGACCAGTGTCCTCGCCCCTGCCCGGTCGTCCGTGCCCACAAAGTGCCCCTCCACCCCCTTGACCGTCTTATCCACCAGGACGAACGGCAGGTGATCCCCGAGCAGCGCCGCAAAGCTGACGGCATGCCCCCTGACAATAGCGGGGATGACAAGCAAGCCTTCCACGCTGTAACGCCGCAGCGTCTCGATCTTCTGCGCTTCCTTTTCGGCGTCCTCGTCCGAATGCATCAGGATGACGGTGTACCCGCGGGCCGAAGCGATATCCTCGGCCCCGCGCACGATTTCGGAGAAGTAGCCGAACGTCACGCACGGCGCCAGCACCCCGATCAACCGCGAGCGTCCCTGCCGCAGCCCCTTCGCCAGCGTATTCGGCCGGTAGCCCAGCCGCGCGGCGGCATCCGTCACCCGCTTGCAGGTCTCGGCCCCGATGCCCTTTTCGCGCCCACAGCCCGACAACACATAGGACACCGCCGCCGGGCTCACGCCAACAGCCCTCGCAATGTCCTTCGCCGTCACCCGTTGTATGCCAGAGGATTTCATTGATTTCCAATACCTTAATCGATTAAGTCTGCGAAGGCAAGAAACTTTCAACTTTTTTTGACTCAGCATCAAGGAGATGAAACAGGGACTGGCCCCTTCCTGAACTTCGTCGCTAACTTAATCGCTAACTTTGTCGATGTCTTTTCCGACAAAGTTAGCGATTAAGTTAGCGACGAAGGAGTTCGGTCGGTATCGCGGTGATTCCCAAGTGCAACGCTCAGGTGTTCCCTCTCCCCTTGAGGGAGAGGGCTAGGGTGAGGGGTTTCCGGTCCTTTGCTGGCTCATCAATAGCCCGTCGGCCTGTGCGCTGCACCCAGGAATTTCTCCTCCAGACTCCTGAAACCCCTCACCCCCACCCTCTCCCTCAAGGGGAGAGGGAGAAGAGAAGGAACTTAGTCGTTAACTTTGTCGATGTCTTCTCCGACGAAGTTAGCGATTAAGTTAGCGACGAAGGAGTATGGCTCATGGTAAATTCACAGAGACTTTACGATATCTTCGCGCATGACTCCCTTGTGATCCGCCACCGCGTGCAAGATCGCGTTGAGGGTGCCTAGTCTTAAACTGGCATGAGCCGGGATTGCGATACGATGAGAGGAGGGAATTTCCGTCTGCAAAATGATATGACTGCCAACCTGGTTAACTTTCTGATAACCCCATTTCCGGCACAGCACTTTGACTAGATCCATTCCACTGAGATCTCGCGGCAGTTTCATACGGCGGCCAAAACCTCGTCACGAACCAGATGTAATCGAACGGCCGCAGGATGTGGTTGATCGAAATAAAAGGCGGTAATGGCCTCCTGAACATTCTGCCGCAGTTCATTCCATGTGTCGGCTTGCGTAAAGATGCTTTCGCTCAGACATTCAGCAACGAAACCTCCATCCGCTTCTTGTGTAACTTCAAACACGAGTTCATTCATTTTACATATCTCCCAATTTCTTTAAAAGCCTAGCACAGTCCTGTCTGATTGTCACGATGCTGGCTTCTTGCCCGGGAGGGTCTCCGGGGACAGACCCACTGTCGTCTCCTGAACTTCGTCGTTAACTTAGTCGCTAACTTAGTCGATGTCTTCTCCGACGAAGTTAGCGATTAAGTTAGCGACGAAGGAGTACAGGGCAGACGCATCTAAATTGCAGGATTTCTGGCCATTTTGGCTCAATCTGACGACGGAAATTTGGAGTGCGGCGGCTTGACGCCGCTTTCACAAGGCCTGGCTTGACAGGCCGACAACACGGCGCGTCAAGCCGCGCCGAAGAAAAGCGGCGTCAAGCCGCCGCACTCCAAAAAGGGAAATTAGAGGCGTCTGCCCTGAGTCGGTAACTTAGTCGTTAACTTAGTCGATGTCTTCTCCGACGAAGTTAGCGACGAAGGAGTTCGAATATCAGCGGCGGCTACGTAGCCGCGCCTGTTAAGGCGTGGCTCTTCCAAAAGCATGTCTAGATAATTTCAGGAACGTTAGTAACTCCCCTCGCTCTTCCCGGTTGACGACTAAGAGAACCCCTCTTATCCCCTTCGTCCAATCCCTACCGGATCTTGAACACGCTTCCCGACATCAACCCATCGTACATCTGAATCTCCTCCGCCTGGGACAACCCGGGAGGGATGCCGGTGGTGATCCGGATGTTGTCGAGCGTGACGCCATCATCCGGACACTGGGCCCGGAAACTGGTGAAATTGGAAAACGTCTGACCGGCGGGGAATGGCACCTGCTGAAGAACCAGCTTGCCTTCTATGAATACCGACGCAAGGTGACTCTCCAAGTTCAGGAACACCGAGACATGGGCATAGGCATTGGTAGCCATCGGGGTTACGGGACCGCTGCCATCCAGGTAATTGCTGCACACCGACCACGCCCCCGCTCTCCACACATTCAGGAATCCGTTTGACCCCACGTAACTCAGGAACGACGTCCCGTTTGTATCGAACGACGTCGGGGCCACGCCCAAGGCGGGAGTGATATAGAAGTCCGTCCAAATCTTCGTCTGCCCCGCCCGGGCAATCCGGTTGGAAAGCACCGAGTATTCCGGCACCACAACCCCCTTCGAGTTGCTCACGCCCTGGTTGGTCTTGACCAGCGCCGCCGCACTTGAAGCACCCCACCCCCGGAAACCGAGGTTGGCCACCTGGCTGTCAGGTGCGTAAAGTTCAAAGTCATCATTGAAATCCAGGGGCATCGCCGCCTGCGTTCCCAACTTGTTATCCAGCGTAAACACCCCCGTCATGTCCACACCCGACCCCGCCACCCGGCCTCCGGTCGAGACCACGGTACCGCCACCACTGATGGAGAGCCCCCCCGCCAGGAACTGGGCGTTGTTCGTGGGCACCGTCACCTGCCCCACCACGGTCACCGTTGCCCCGCTGACCACCACGCCCTGCGCCAGCGCGACCGTGCCGGATACCGTCAAGCTGCTGACAAAACCACTGGCCACCGTCACCGTTTTGCCCGCCGCCACCGTGATCGTGCCGTTATTGGTGAAACCTCCCACCAGGGTCAGGTTCTGGGTCACGGTCACGGACTCGGCATACCCCGCGCCGGTGACATACAGGACATCCCGATCCCGCGCCACAGCCAGGGCGTTGGACAGTGCCGTGTAGGTCTGTCCCACCCCCACATACTGGGTCCGCGCCACATAGCCGTAGAGTTGCAATTCCGCGGCGTCCGCTCCGTCAATGCCGTTCAGGTTGTTCGTCAGCCGTGCAGTGGCATAGGTGTTCGTAATGTAGGCATCGTCCAGCCAGACATCGCCTTCCGCCCCGCTCAGCTTGAACGAACCGTAGTTTGTCGAGGTGCCAAGAAAGGGCAGGTCCTGCAGCACAACCTGGTCGTTGAGCAACACCGCCGCCTTCCGGGTCGTGAAGTTCTGATAAATGGCGATATCCACAAACACCCCGTCAGTCGCGGGAGCCACCGTCCGACCCCATACGTCGTTGCTGCACACCAACCACCCGGTCCCGCTCCAGACCTGAAGATACCCGTTTGTCCCGAAGTACTGCACAACCGCAACCCCGTTCGTCGCACTGGCATCCGGCGCTACGCCGAGGAACGGGGCGAGATGAAACTCCGTCCACACCACGCCGGGATTGGTCGCCGCCACCGTATTCCAAAGAGCCCCTTGGTCGGGAACCCTCACGGACTGACTGCCCGAGGAAGATTTCGTGTTCACCACGACAACACCGGCCGTCGACGCCTGCCACTGCAGCACCGGCGTCATGAAATTGGTCGTGGTCGTGAATGGCACCGCTTCGAAATCGTGATTGATGTAGTCCGCCTGAACGGCGGCAACCAAGCTCAGGAGCACCAGTGCTCCCAGCCCGCTCATGTATGATTTGTTCATTGTCGTTCCCCCTTCGTGGTTCGGGCCACTACGCCACATCACTGAATGGAGATCACCACGCCCCGGCGCGGCGGCACAATCAACGCCACATCGTTGCCGCCGGTGAAGCCAGCCGGATAGTTGGCCGTGTAGGTGATCGTGCAAGCTTCATCACCGACCATGACCGTGGCCCCTTCCGCAAGCCCCGCAAAGGTTCCAGTGACCGCCCCGGCAGTCTCCTTGTTGATCAACCAGACCAGCGACCGGTCATGCGCCCGCCGAAACCCGGTGCCATCGATGACGAGCGTCGCGCCGCCAAGCGTGACGGGACCGGTGGATACCTTGATCTCCCCATACTGGCCCTCGGGCACGCCCGCGATTCGCACAAAGTTGGTGCTGCCGCTATTGAAGACAAGCCCCGAAGCGTTGTAGGTCAACGTGAACGTACCCACAGGATCTCCGGGCGCCAGCGTGGCGCCGGAGGGCAAGGACAGGCCGCAAGTGACCGTTCCCGTCCCGCCCAGAGTTGCCCCGGAACTGACGGAAAAGCCGAAGGTGTAGTTATTGCTTAGCACACCGTCGATCAGTAGCGTTCCGGCGCTGACGGCTGAATAGTTGCGCGGATAGACCACACCCGACAAGGCTACGGTTCCCGCGCCTACCTTGGTCAATCCTTTCCAGGCACCGCCGCCCGCGTCGGTAAAATTGCCAAGCAGGTTGAGACGGCCGCTGCTCGCGCCGATCGTCAGATTGTCACTAAAGCTGATCGCGCCCGCGAAAGTGTTCGTGTCGTTGACGTTATTGATCGCCCCCACCCCGCCAGCCCCTGTACCGACCGCCGAAACCGCTTCCGCCGTCGAATAGTTCACGTTCCCGCGGAACCCGAGCGTCCCACCACTGCCAACCGTAGTTCCGGCGGCGGTAGTCCCTAGGGCATTGTTGGCTGTCACAATCAGCGTCCCGTTGTCGACATAGGAACCCGTCGTATAGCTGTTGCCCCCGCCCAGCACCAGAGTGCCGGCGCCAGCCTTGTGGAGGGCGTAGCCGAACTGCTCGATGTTGGCGTTGATCACCAGGTCGTCTGTCGCCGCGCCATCGGCTACGTCGATGGTGTTGTAATAGCTTGTCGTCGGAAACGCAACGCGCCCTTCGATCAAGGCGGAGTTCGCCGAAGCCGCGGTCGTGATCGTGTTGTTGCCGGAGTTATAGATGGACAACAGTCCCGTCGTTGTGGTGATGTGCCCGCCGGTCATTTGGGCCCACAACACGGCATTGTTGGCCTGGTTTAGTTCCAGCAACCCGTCGGCCTTCATCACTAGGGTATTACCGCTCGACAACTGCGAGAACGTATTCCCCACCGGAATGCGGACCACGGCGCTCTCGGCCGCGCCGATGCCGTCGCCAATGGTCAGCGTGCCACCGAGTACAATGACGCTGGCGGATTTGTTAAACAGCAGCGTTCCGTCGTTCACGGTCATCGTGCCGCCGCTCTGGGAACTAGCGGATCCCTGGAATTCGGTGGTGCCCGGCCCGTTGAACGTGATACCGCCACCGTCATAGCGAATCATCCCTTGAATGACGAGTTTGCCTGATGTGGAGTTGTTGTTCCAGGTGTTCGCACCGCCGGTACGCAAAGCTGTCGTCGAATTCCATATATTTAGCGTCTGAATGCCGGAACTGCCGGCCGTGCGGGTGATGCCGGCGTCGATGTAAATGGAGTCATCCGACAACGTGAAACCCGTGCTGGTATCGATGGTGAGCGTGCCTGCGTGTCGTCCATTGAACCCACTGATCGTGGTCCCGGACGTGAAGGCCGTGCCGAACGTCACACTCGAGGCGGTTGCCGGGACAACGTTGTCATCCCAATTGTTGGCCGTCTGCCAGTTGGCGCCGACACCGCCACCGTCCCAAATCCCTGCGCCGAACGCCCATGGGGCCGCGCACGTCAACGCGACCGTTACCCATCCCAAAAACCGCCCGATTCCAATTCCCCGCTTCGTTGTCATGGTTATTCTCCTCCTAAACTTCTGAATACTGAATTCTGAATTCTGAACACTAACGCCTCACTTCCCCTTCAAACACCGCCGGCAGCAAGGTGGCGGCGGGCGGCGTTTCGCCGCGCCGTTGCTGTTCGAGCCGCTCCACGCAGGTTGCGAACAATTTCCGCACGTCATAGCCCAGGCGCGTAACCGGCACGGCGCTCGGGGTCGGGTTAGGGAAGTTGGCATGGGCAATGACGTGCACATCCCGAGGAGTTTTGACCCGGGCGGCCTTCAGCCCGTCGGTCGCGGCAGGCACGAGGTTGTCGTCGGTGATGACCAGGGCGTCCGGGCGATTCTCAGCCCGGCAGGCGTCGAACAGCAGATGGGTCAGCGGCCCGGCCGCCCACGCGGTACTGGCCGGAATGGCATGGACCCATTGCGGTTTCAACTCCAACCCATGGGTGCCTGCCAGGCGGCGCCATTTCTCAAATGGCGGCAGGCCTTCGATGGCGTTGCCCAGACTCAGAATCGCCAGGCGGCGGCGCCCCTGCTCGGCCAGCGCCTGGAACGCGCGGGGCAGGAAATTGGCAAGATCGACATAGACACAGGGCATTGCAAGTTCAGGCGAAGGAGTGGAAATGGAGACGCGCGGCACCCCGGGTTTCGTCAACACAGGCAGCCCTTCCAGGGAAGCGGGAAAAGCGTCCGGGTTGGATCCGAAGACGATACCCGCGAGGCTGTCGTTGTTCACGTGGCGGAGCAGCAATTGATACTCCTCGACGTCCTCATGACCGCAGATATCATGAAAAACCATAAACTCGCGATTTTTACTATTAAGCTGCCCGGCTTCGCGGATCAGGGCCCGGGCGAAATGGGAGACTTCGAGTTTAACGGGCCACGGGAAGGTCAGCGCGAACCGGGTCAGGTGCGGGGGATGCGCGGCCACGAACGTTCCACGGCGGGGCCGCGATTCGATGAAGCCGGCCTCCCGCAACACCGCCATCGCATCCTGGATGGTGGGCGGTCCGGCCTCGAAGTAGTCTTCCAATTCCTTATGTGTAGGCAGGCGATCCCCCGCCTTGAGCCTGCCCGACACGATACGATCCCGCAACGTGTTCACCACCCGGTCGCGTCGATCCGGTGGTCGGCCATTCTTTGCTGGACTTTCGTGCTTCATAATCTACAACATAAACTAAGAAATCATTTCTTATGTAGATTATCACCAACGCTCTGTTTGCGTCAACGGGAAAAACGGCAAGTTTTCACGTATTTATTTTGCGAGCCGGAAACTGGCAGGTCACGAATTCAGGCCATTCCCTCTCCCCTTGAGGGAGAGGGCCAGGGTGAGGGGTTTCCGGAGAATGGAAAGAAACAGAGTGTCCTTATAATTCACTTCGCATCCACTGGACACCCCTCACCCCCACCCTCTCCCTCAAGGGGAGAGGGAGAAGTCGAAAAGCACTACATCAACTTCGTCGGTAACTTAATCGCTAACTTTGTCGATGTCTTCTCCGACGAAGTTAGCGATTAAGTTAGCGACGAAGGAGTACAGGGCAGACGCATCTAAATTGCAGGATTTCTGGCCATTTTGGCTCAATCTGACG
>CAYNMU010000040.1:0-20036 GCA_964398395.1 uncultured Eubacteriales bacterium | reverse complement strand
GCCGGAAACCCCTCACCCTAGCCCTCTCCCTCAAGGGGAGAGGGAATGGTGGAGTGATCAAACTAACTTCGTCGTTAGCTTAATCGCTAACTTCGTCGGACTGGAAGCGACAAAGTTAGCGATTAAGTTAGCGACGAAGTACTGGGGAAAAGCGAAGTCGACAAAGTTGACGATTAAGTTAGCGACGAAGTTGGGTAATTGTAAAACGCAACACAAGAGAATACTAATCATGCACATTAACAAACTGATTCTTTCGACATCATTCCTATATAAACAGTGAAAAGGAGGCGAAATGAGTTCCAGATGGATCAATATGTTGGCGTTCAGTTTTCTTGCGACGGGTTCCGGATTCTGCAAAGAAATGGCATTCAGTGTCCGCGACCTCAATCTCGGGTGCCGCGCCATTGATGCCGGTGGCAAGACGGTGGCGTTCGTCACGCCGCAGGGGTATGTGGACTGGCTGCTGCGCAGCCCGCAGGAGCCGGGAGAGCGGCTGGCGGCGATCGACAAGGAGACGCACCTCGGCAATGTGCGCGGGCTGAAGTTCAACCTGCACCTGCCGGGTTTCTGTGACCAGATGGCCGGGGTTCGCGTGGAGGTCCCGGAGTCCGGGGACCGGGTCGTGGTGGTCGGACAGTCGGCCTCCGCCGATGGCCGCCTGCGCGGGGAGTGCCGCGCCGAACTCGGCATCGATGCCGCCACCGGCCGCTATGCCTGGCAGTTGGAAACCAAGCTGGCGTGCGCCGGCGCCGCGCCGGTGGTGCTGCCCTCGCTCGAATACAACAACGTCCTGCCGGCGCGGGTCGGCGGACGCTTCCTCTGGGCGCGGCAGAAGGCGTTCGACCGCACCCTGGTGTCAGATCGTGATGGCGCGGTGTGGGAGTTTCCGCACCAGCATGTCATGCATTACGGCCCGAAGATCGACCCCCTGCGTGGTGCCGTGGGCGCTTGGGGCGGCTTCTTCGGCGAGGAGTTCAATCCCGTAGTGAGCGTGGAGGCCAGCACTGGCGAACCGGCCTGGGCCATCTGCGACGCCTATTACGACCTGCACTGCCTGAGCCGGCAGACGCAGCCGCTCACCCCCGGAACCGAATGGGCGTGGCGTTACCGCATCCACTGGCTGGACGCCGCCCAGGCGAAACCGTTGCAGGAGAAAGCACGGCGGGTGACGGTGACCGACGAAGACCGTAAGCTCCACCGCGGCGCCCGGCTGGCGCTCGGGTTCAACGATTTCCGTGGCCCGGCGCGAATCGACGCGGTTGACGAAGCCTCGGCATTCATTCCTGATGGCAAGAGCCGATTCTGGGAAACGTCCGGGGGCCCGGCTGGCAATGGACTGCTGAGACTGGTTTCGACGCAGGCCTGCGAAACCGTCTGGACCGTCATTGATTCCCAGATTCCACCCGGAAGCCGACTGAAGATCCGCGGCCTGATGCGCATAACAGGGAAGGGGAAGCTCTTCTTCCGGCTGCGACCGCTAATCTTCCATTGGCAACCGCAGCCGCGCCTCGAATGGCTGCCGGTGGTGGCCTCCCAACCGCTCGGCGACACCGACGGGAAGTGGGTCGAGTTCACGCTGCCCGACTTCGTGCGGACTTCGCAGGATCGCGACACCGAGATCAAATTCGAACTGGTGCTGGATGGAGAGGGCACCGGCGAACTGGCCGGTTTGGATGTTGAATTGGAGTGATTATGTCAAAACTGATGTTGTTGGATAATGTGGATGCCTTGTGCCGGAAACTGAACGGCTCACAAGGCTCGTTGGCGGAAAAATGGCGGCACTTTCAGGTGCTGGCGGAACACCAGGCGGAGAGTTTTCCGCTCAATCCGGCGCTGGTCGCACTGGTGACCGGCGACGAACGGGCGGCGCGGCGCTTCCGCGAACTCCTGGAAAAACGGCTGTTGCAGGTGCCGGCGGACTGCCGCTCGCACGCGGCGCAATATCATACCTGGTGCTGGTCGATCCCGCTTGGACGCTGGGCGGTGGCCTATGACTGGCTGGCCGATTCCCCGGCCTTCAAGGACTTTGATCACGCCGCGGCGGCGGACGTGCTGATCGACGCTATCCACAGCCAGGTCTATCCGCGGATCCTGGCGCGGCAGCCCGCCGGCGACAACCAGATCGGCAGCATGCTGCTGGCCTGCGGCCTGATCGGCTACCTCTTCGGCGTCAAGCGCGGCAGCGACCCGCGCGCCCAGCGGCTCTACCAGATCGCCATGGAGCGCGGCGCCGAGATCGCGGCCACCGCCCATGCCCAGTTCATCGGCGAAGGCTCCGTCTATATGACCGGCGTTAATGTGGTGGTCATGGGGCTATGGTATGAGTTCCTGCGCTGGCTCGACAAGCCGTTCGACCGGGCCAAATGGCTGAGCTGTCAGCAGGCCGGCCGCAACATGATCAGTCCCGCCGGCCTGACCCTGCCCTGGGATGCGGGTGGCAATTTCCGCGCTTTCGACATGGTGGCCCTGGCCCTGCTGGCCCGGGAAACGCACGACGCCGCGCCGCTGGCGCTGATGGATCATTTGAATATGTGGCATGGCATCGACCATTGCGCCTGGTTCGAGGATCAACGGCTCTGGACCCTGGTCTGGTGGCCCGAAAATGCCCCGGCGTGGCCGGCCCGCGAGATTCCCGCCGACAAGGTTTTCGACGGCTGGATGCATCCTGAAATCGGCGGTTGCCTGGACACACCGGTCAACCACATGCGCTTTGCCCAGCTCTGGGATATCTGCGGCGGCGGCCAGATCGGCGGTGTCGCGCGCCCCCATACCGACCCCAACACCCTCATCCTGGAGGTTAACGGCAGCCCGCTCTTTCTTGATGGCATGCCGACAGGGGAGTGCCGGGCCTTTGAGTATCCGGAGGAGAAGATTCTCTCCGACGCCGAGCGGGACGTGCTCCAGCGCGAGATCGCCCTGTTCGCTTCCGTCGTTCAGCAAAAGGTATCCCTGAGCGACCGCATCCGCGGCTTTGCCCACGGCTGCATCGGTGGCTCAAACGCGTTAGTGCTCAACGGCGAGCCGTGGTACTACCCGCGCAAGGACGTCTGGGGCCGCGGCACGCTCTGGGCCCAGTTGCCGGGATTGCGCGCCGTGGCGGCCGACTGCACGGAGCATTACACCCCGCACTATCCGGTCCGCCGGATCGAGCGCACCTCGCTGATGATCCGCGACCGCTATCTGCTGGTGCTCGACGAGATCGCGGCGGACGCCCCGGTTGGCGTGTCGTGGCAGGTGCATGTGCGCCCGGAACAGGTCGAACGCACCGCGGCGGGCGCCGTCGTCAACACGCCGGAAGGGCCGTGGGCGCAGATTCTACCGGAAACCCCGGCGGCGCTGAAGGTGGAACCCGTGCCGGGCTATCCGAAGGACCCGGTGGGCGGTTCAGTTCGCGTCAGTTGGCAACGCGAGTTGCAGGCGGGGACGATGGCCACGTTGATTGTGCCCGGTGACGATGAAGTGATTGCCGGCGCCACCGCCGCCTGGTCCGGCGGTTTTGCGGAGATCGATCCGGAGCATCCGGAGTCGCTGCCGGACGGGCTTCGCCTTCCTCTTTCTGGAGCCGGGACGCCCTCGTCCCGGTCGTCTTCAAGCCTTGCCAAGGACTTCCGGGACGAGGGCGTCCCGGCTCCAGAAAAGGCGTTACCGAGACTTGGAGATCTGCCCGAGGCAGTGGACGCGGAGAGTCTCGACGTCTTGCTGGCAGCGCTGGCGGCGGCCCCGGCCACGCGGACACGCTGGCTGCGCTGTCGCCTGAAGGTGCCGGCTGGCGCCGACTATTTCCGCATCACCGTGATCAATCCGAACGCCGGGATCTGGTGGAACGGCCAGTGTATCCGCCCGGTCAACCCCGCCGCGCCGGGAACCTGGGGGAAGGCCTTGCCGATCGCGTTGCCTGCCCCGGCCAGCGGCGAGGCGGAACTGATCCTGGTGACCCGCCCGGACAAGGGGCTTTTGCAGACCGACGACGGCCTCTGGTACCGGCGGATGCCGCGGCCGGAGGTGCAGTTCAAGGCAGTGGCAGGCGGCTGGGAGATTTGCGAAGGCGCGACCGTTCTCACGGTATGCGCGGGGGCCGCGGCCCAGATGGCCGGCTGGCAGACCGACGCCCGCTGGTTGGTCACCGCGAATGATGGCTGGGCCGCCGTGCTGGCCGCGACACGGGCAACAGGGCCGGGGGTGAATCCGCTCTCCGCCCAGGCCGTCTGTCATGCCGTGTGGAATGGCGCCGTTTGGGCGGCGCAGGCTGCGGCGTTGCCGCCGGTGGCCGCTACCTTGCCGGCCAAGCCGATGCCGCTGGGCGCGTTACCGGCGGCCGTGCCGCTGGCGCCTGCTGACTCGGCCGGACGACGTGTCTGTGCCGCCGTGACCGACCGTGAGTTGGCGCCCCTGGTGGCGCTGCTTGACGACGCCGATTGGCGGGTCCAACGCGCCGCTGTTGAACGTATTGGCGAGTTGGGCGATCCGGCCGGGGCGGCGCCGCTGCGCCGGCTGCTGGAGGCGGAACTGGGCCGGGCGCTGTACCCGGAAATGACTGGTCTTGTCCCGACGGGCACCCTGGCACAGGAGTTTGCCGCCATCGGCACCGATACCGGCAGCAAGCGGTTCCGCCTGGTGCAGGCGCTGATCCTGGCCTTGCGTTGGCTGGGGGATCGTCAGGCCCTTGGGCTGGTGCGCCGGGCGCTGGAGAATGAGAACCATTTCTACCCGGTCTATTGCGCCGGGGTGGATTTCCTGGCGGAGTTTGGCGAACCGGAAGACCGGGCACGGCTGGAATTCTGGTCCAGTTATCCGGAGTGCAACACCAAGGCGGCGGCGCGGCTCGCCCTTAATAAGTGGGGGAATGGTTCAGGTGTCTGTCACTGAAAGGGCGATCATGCCAACCCGTTTAAAACTTCAGCCCGCGCCGGTTGCCGGGGCCCTGCATTTGGACGACTACTGGGTCTGGGACGGGTCTGTGATTCGCGGTCAGGATGCCCGATACCACATGTTCGCGTCGGCCTGGCCTAAAAGCCTTTCCTTTGCGCACTGGGTCACCAATTCCATAGTGATCCATGCTTCCGCGGACACGCCTCTCGGCCCCTTTGAATATGAAGGCGTCGCTCTGGCGGCCCGGGGGGCGGGGAACTGGGACGGTGGTCAAATCCACAATCCGACTATTCATAAATGGGGCGATACGTATCTTCTGTTCTACTCGGGGACGACTTATGATGGGGCGATCCCAACACCGGAAAAGCCGACCTTCTGGGGTTCGCCACAATGGAAACAGGCTTGGGCCAACAGCCGCATCGGTCTTGCCACTTCGTCATCCGTCTACGGTCCATGGCAGCGTTGCCCGATGCCTCTGGTGGAACCACGCCCGGGAAAGTGGGATGGTGTCATGACGACCAATCCGGCAGTTTGTGTTCATCCCGATGGGCGTGTGCTTCTTCTCTACAAGAGTATCGCGAAACCCTACGGCGCTGGTTGTCTGCCTGGTCGCTTTCAGCTGGGTGTGGTTGCGGCCGGACACTATGAGGGGCCTTACAGGCGCCTTCAGGACGATCCAGTGCTTGAGGAGATTGCTCCTGATCATGTGGAGGACATGTATATCTGGCGGAACGGGGAAGGTTACGAAATGGTTGGTAAAGACATGGACGGGGGGATAACTGGAGAAGCAGGTGCGGGCCTCTATGCACACTCTGATGAGGGGACCGTCTGGCGTATCAATCAGCCGGCCCTTGCGTATTCCCGGACCGTTCATTGGGATGATGGGAGTTGCCTTACGGGGAGCAAGGTGGAGCGCCCGCAACTTCTGGTGGAAGAGGGCCGGCCGACCCACCTCTATCTGACCTTTGCCACCGGTGGAAAGGAATATTCCGAACTGGTGGACAGTCGAATCGTGGTGATCCCGGTTCAAGCGGATTAGGAGCCTCCTGACAACTTCGTCGCTAACTTAATCGCTAACTTTGTCGGAGAAGACATCGACGAAGTTAGCGACTAAGTTACCGACGAAGTTGGAGTGTCAGGAGGAATCGTGTAAGCGAGTCGGTTAAGGGTATCCGGTTATCCGTCGCTATTGTTCCCGTCCTGAAATCACGATCCATGTGGTTCCAGGCAACATGGTGCGCGACATCGGCCTGCCTCCGTTGCGGCGTTCATAGACTGTAGTGGTCTGTCCTCGGAGTCCCCCGATCCTTCTGTGATTCTCTGATTGTCATGTAGCCCTTCATGTGCTACATTATGTTGAAGTTAAGAAAACAATCAATTCAAATCGAGGTGCAGGGATGAGTTCAGTTAAAACGACAACGGCTAGGGCTCGCATACAGCCTGATATCAAAAGTGAAGCCGAGAGCATTATTCATGAATTGGGGCTTTCGGTTTCAATGGCGTTTGAGCTTTTTTATCGCCAAATTATCATGACGCGCGGTTTGCCATTTGAGATTCGTCTCCCGAATGAGACCACATTGAAGGCTATCGAGGAGGCCCGGAAAGGACATGGCGAGAAGTTTGCGACACCGAATGCGCTCTTCAAGAACCTCGGCATATAGGGGCGGTGTCAGACATGCATGAAATTTTACCGACAAGCCAGTTCAGGCGTGACGTCAAACTGGTTCAGAAGAGGGGTAAAGAGACCAGCCACCTGAGGACGGTCATCGAAACCCTTGCTCAAGGGCAAACGTTACCGACAAAGTACAGGGATCACCAGCTCAAGGGTGTGTTTAAAGACTGCCGGGAGTGTCACATTGAGGCCGACTGGCTTCTCATCTACCGAATCGAGGGGAACGTTCTTCAGCTCGTCAGAACTGGCACCCACTCAGACCTGTTCAGATGAGACCGCGTACGCCGGAGGCGAATCTCAGCCGAGCGATCCAGTGGTCGGAGCATGCGTCTAAAATATTGGCGCGATACGAGCGCTCGTGTGCGCGTTATTCAGCGGTGCGTCAGTCGCTGGGCGAGCCGGATCCGTTCCGGCTGAGGTACCGGCAGGAACTGGCGGATATGGTTGCCGCCGTTGTCCGGGGCCGGCTTGACAAGAAGGCTGCCGGATCATTGATTCAACGCCTTGCTTTTGAACAGGCGGAAGGGGGCGATAGGAGTCGCCTCATTGAAGTGGCGGAAACCGAACTCATGGCGCTCCACGAAGGGAATATCGCGCGTTATCGTTTACGCCCTTCGGAGTATCAGGCTTGGCATGCGATTTGGCATTAAGAATATGATTTGATTCCGGCTACGGTCAGGACCTCGGGGTGGTGAGGGATACGGGGTAGGATCGACTTACTGCGCTTGGCAACAGGGATAGAAGTCGTAGATGCTGATGGGGCGAAGCAGTTGGATTCGATGTTGAAGCGGATGTAGGGGATAGCGATGGTGGGGGTACGGACGCTTCGGACGGTATCAGGCATATCCTTATACATGTGGGACCCACTTCACTATGTATGTTGATTGTTATGTGGGGCCGGAGGGATGGATTATTCAGCCGTGACTATGGCCGTGCGCAACCCTTACTCGGATACGCTCTTAATCGACCGACTTTATCGACGCGATTGGAATCGCTCTTCTTCCCCGCCCCCGCCGCCAAAATGCGAAATGTGGTGTTGCATCGTTTGCCTGATGGCGTATAGTATGGTTGTGGGAATTCCCACCAGTACGAAGACAGGAGCGATGATTATGACAATGGCATTGGTGAAAGAATACGACACGCACTTGGACAGTAAGAACCGGATTACATTGCGCGGTGCGACCGCTGGGTACTATGCGGTTCAAGTATTTGATTCCGGCACCGTGTTGCTGGAGCCTAGGGTTCTGACCCATCCGGCAAACCTGCCCCCGAAAACATTGCGGATGATGGACAAGGCGGTGGGGAATTTCAAGAAGAGGAAGGTGTCGCCGGCGATTGACCTCCAGAAGTATCTTGGGAAGGCTGCTCGCCCATGACGGTTTATGCGATTCGCATGGGTGTTCCGGAGATGGAGGATCACTGGAATGATATTTCGAGCCGTTCTGATGAGAATCAATTGAATGCCGAAGAAAAACGATACTTCAAGAAACTCGTGAAGACGCTTGGCTATCTCAGCGCCAATCCCTGCCATCCTGGCCTTGAGTCACACGAAATTGACGATTTGAGTCGGCGTTATGGGTTGCGTGTATGGCAATCCTATTTGGAGAACAAGACGCCTTCTGCCGGGCGGATTTTCTGGGTTTACGGGCCCGACCGCTGCGAGATTACAGTAATCGGAATAGAGCCGCACCCCGAGGACAAGAAGCGAGGTGCGTATGATCGCATCCCGTTGTCGAGGCTTCCGCCGACACACGGGGTTGACGCTGGCTGAACTGGGGCGGAGGGCCGGAGGGATGGATTATGCTGCCGTGACTATGGCCGTGCACCGATTTCCGCTTGCCTGCAATCGCGATAAAGCATTGGCTCGTTTGACGGAAAAAGTGACCAAAGCGGTTCAAATGTAATATGTTACGATGTGACCCTGCTGCCCGCTAACTTAATCGCTAACTTTGTCGGAGAAGACATCGACGAAGTTAGCGATTAAGTTACCGACGAAGTTCAGGTAGGACTGAGATGACAGTTGGTCCCCGGAACCCCTTTAGCTTCTAGATCTTTCTTTACGGATGTACATGATTGACACTCTGGCAATGTGTAGTATTATAGCTATAGATATACACATAGAGGTGAATCCATGAGAACAGTCCAAATGACTCTTGATGATAATCTTGTCCAAACCGTGGACAGGGTTGCGAAATATCTGCATACGACACGCTCGGCATTTACTCGTGAGGCGCTCCATCAGGCTGTTGCCCGGGTCAAAACGCAGCGACTCGAAGAGAAGCATCGGAAGGGGTATCTTAACCACCCAGTAAGTGCGGATGAATTCGGGGTCTGGGAGAATGAGCAGAAGTGGGGTGATGAGTGAAGCGCGGCGATGTCCGATGGTACAAGTTTGATGAGCCCGATAAGAAACGGCCGGTTGTCATTTTAACCCGCGACTCGATCATACCTCACCTTGGCGAAGTGACCGTTGCCCCAGTGACTTCTACCATTCGTGACATACCTAGTGAAGTGCTGTTGGATAAGACGGATGGGCTGCCAAAAGCATGCGCCGTCAATTGCGATCACATGCAGACGATTGCTAAAGCGCGGTTAGGGTCACTCATTGCATCGCTTTCAACTGCTCGTATGCGTGAAATCCGATCCGCCATTTCGTTTGCCATCGCCCTGAATGAATAGGGCGCCCACCAACCGGAGGATTTCGCGGCGTAGCGGCTCAGAAAGGCGGTATTGCGCCCGTGTAAGCGCATCCAGGCTGGGGCGGACTTCGCGGATCAGACCCTTTTCCTTGGCCCTGAGCAGTACCGCGCCGGACCCGAAGACACGGACTCCCTCGCTTCTCGCCGCGATCCTGCCGCGACTCTCGTCAATGAGTAGCGGTACGGCCTTCTGTCCGGCGAGCACGATGGCCTCCGCTTCACCACGGTCAATCGTGGAGAGCAGTCGCACGGGCACATCGGCTACCGGCACCACCTTCAACCACCCCTGGTCACGCGCGGAGGCGAGCGCGATGGCGCCAGGCATGCGGCTGTCCATGCACAGTTCTGTTGCTACGGCCTCAGGAATGAGGACGCTTCGGAAAAGCTTTTGGAACCAAGGTAGTCCGCCGATGGTGGCTAACCCAATCAAGGGCCCGGCGTCAGCCACGATGAGTTCCGGCGCGGACTGCTTCACCGAAGCGCCTCGAGTTCGGCGCGGACTTCCTTCGCCGGATAGTCAACCACGTTCACCCCGGACGTGCCCAGGACATCGAGAAATTGCTCGATCGGAAGACTGGCCAGTTTGGCCGCCTGGGCCAGGGTCAATAGGCGTTGGGCGTACAACCGGACGGCCAGATGCCGGTGGGCGCCAAGTTCCAGAAGCAGGGCATCGAAAATATCCCCTGTATTTGTACCAACAAAACGTAGCATAACCGTAAACTCAAAGTCAAGGGAAACGGGGATAGGGGAGCCCGGGTATTGGCGACTCTTCTTCCCAGGGGTAGGATGAATTCGTGTTCGAAAATTTCGCTTTACAGTTCATTGCAAATGCGATATATTCAATTCATACAAATGGTATATCGCTTTTCAGAGAGCTCATCATGAAGAAGTCGCGTTCAAGGTTGTCGGTGACAAAGGCAGGGTCCAGCCATGATGTTGTCCGTGCACTCAGGACCAACATCCTCAGCGGACACTGGAGTCCCGGCTCGCAATTACCGGCCCGCCTGGAGTTGCTGCGCTCCCTCAAGACCACGCCCGTCACGTTGCATCATTCCGTTCAGCGACTGGTGAACGATGGCTTCCTCCGCACGGCGGCGGGGTCGGGGACTTTTGTCTCCGAACTGCCACCGCATCTGAATACTTACGCGGTGGTCTTCATTTACGATCCCGCGAACTGGCGCGATAAGGAGAATTGGTCGCGCTACTACCAGGCCATGAACCAGGCTACCGTCCGGCTCCAGCAGGAGACCGGCAAGCGGGTGCTGATGTTCCACGGCATTGACCAACATGCCGATTCCGAGGAGTGCACGCGCCTGATCACCTACATTGAGCGGCAGCGTCTGGCGGGGCTCATCTTCACCAACCACCCGTACACGTTCGAAGGCACCCCGATTCTCGACGCGCCGGGCCTGCCCCGTGTGGCCATGATGTCCGATCCTGATGCCAAGCTGCCCCATGTTCCCGCCGTGAGTTTTGACGGGAACATGTGGGTTACCAAGGCCCTCGACCATCTGGCCGCCCAGGGCCGGCGCCGGGTGGCCCTGATTGATTTCGGCATGGGGCCGGATTTCAGTGCACGGGTCCAGGCCGGGCTGGCGGCCCGCGGCATGGTGTCGCACCGGCGCTGGCACCAGTTCGTCTCCCTGCGTAACTCGGAGGGCGCCACAAATGCCGTGGAATTGCTGATGAACGACCGCGAACGGCCGGATGCCCTGCTGGTGGAGGACGATAACTTCGTGGAGCAGGCCGCGGCGGGCCTGGTGGCGGCCGGGGTGAGCGTCCCCAAGGAGGTGACGGTGATCGGCCATGCCAACTTCCCCGTCGCCCCGACCAAACTGTTGCCCATGCGATTGCTGGGCTACGACGCGAATCTTTTCATGCGGACGGCCGTGGATCTGATTGACCGGCAGCGGGCAGGGGAGCAAGTGCCGCGTGAAACGAAGTTGCCGGCGTTGTGGGAAGAGGAAATCAGTGGGCAGTGGGCAGTTGGCAGTAGGCAGCAGTCCAAAGTCAGTATTCAGAAGTCAGTATTCAGAAGTCGGAATCGGAAGATGGAGATGGCGGTTTCCTGACGTTCTCATAATTGAATGGACTGCTTTGTAGGGCCGCCGCTTGCGGCGAGCCTCGGACACGGCATGGCGCAAGCGCCAGCCCTACAAAAGACATCCAGATTATTTCAGGAACACTAGTAGATGAATCGAGAACAGGAGGAAAGAACATGAACAGCAACGGGGGTATCATGAAACAGGCATTATTCAGCATCGCGATCATGGTGAGTTTGGGCTTGATCAGCGGCAACGTGATGGCTCAAACCACGCGGACGTGGGATGGCGGCAGTAGCGCCAATAACAGCGGCAGTTGGCAAACCAACGCCAACTGGTCAAGCGACATCAAACCCGCCTCCGGCGAAATCGCCGCGCTGGGGGATGTGACCAGCGGCACGCGGACCGTGACCAACGAAGCGGCGGAGACCATCTACTCTCTCACGATGACCCAGAACAGCGGCACGGGCACCAATAAGTTGCTGCTGAACGCCAACCTGACCCTGAACAACCCCGGAGGGGTTGTGAGCCAGACGCTCGGTGCCGGTGTTGACAACATGGTGATCAATCTGAACGGGTATACCAACTTCGTCAACAACAATGGCTGGAAGAACCATATTCTGCGCGGAACATGGGACATGTCGACGCCCGGCTCGGCCATCATCAGTCAAAACGGAAGTGACACAATGTCTGTCTATGGGCGCCTCCTCATGGGCTCGAATACGACCATCACCATCGCGCGCCACACCTCGTTCGGCTATTTCAACAACTACGGCACGGTGGCCTTTCAGGGGAACGGCGTCTCCGAAATCGGCAAGAACGACAATATCAGCTCTGGCCTTTTCTCCAACCAAACCAGCGCGGCCTTGACAGTAGGTAATGGCACGGACACCCCCACGGCGCGTTTGCGTTGTGGGAATGTCTCCTTAATCAATGCCGCCGGGGCCACCGTGACCGTCAACGCGGGGGCGACCCTGTCACTCTACACGGACAGCAATCCCGGAAACATGTGGTCAGATCAACAGACCAAGATGGTCAATTCCGGCACGTTCAACCTCACGGGCAAACTCCTGTTTCGGCCCAATAGTTGGAACCTGGCGCAAGCGGCCGATAAGGATGATATTGATAACGATGGTGTCTGGAATGTGACTGGAGGAAGTGCGGTCATCGAGCGTGCACACGTGGTTGCGTCCCAGACGACAGGCAGCGGCTTGACCAACATATTCCGTTTTGCCAACAACGCGGCGGGGACGTTGCAGGGGAATGGCAAACTCACCTACACCAACGTGACGGGAACAGCGTTGTTGGATTGGTGCTATTTGTCCAATGCGGGCACCATCGCGCCCACGACCGGCGGCAGTCTGACGCTCCAGAACGTCATTGTCGGCAACACCGGCACGATCAATTTGAACAACTCCGCCTTGACGCTGGCGAACGGCAGCCTGAACAATGCCGGCGGCACAGTGTCGATCCATAACGGCGGTCTGCTTGAAGCCAATACGATCACCCAGCCGTCGGGTACGATGACCAATTCGGGTGGCATTTACCAGTTCAGCGCCGCCAGTCCGGTCGTCAATCCTACCACAGCCGGCACGATCATACTGACCAACGGCATCATCTCGTTCCGCGCGGTTACGAACGCGAACGTGAAGGCCAACTGGCCGGGTGGCAACCAGCTCACCAACATTCTCTACCAAGGGGCCAACGCCTTCCGCCTGGATAACGCGACCAACAGTGCCACGGGGCAGTCCTACACGTTCGGGACGGGCCTGGGTGACACGAACTACTGCCGTCTGGAACTGCTCAACGGTTCGATGTACCGCGGCGGCACGGCGACCATCGGGAACGGCGGTTCATTGGTGGTGTCGAACGGAACTTCGACAATCAGCAACCTGACGTTCGCGAGTGGCTCAACGATGACGGTGTGCGTGGGGACGAATGCCTCGGGGGCCGCCTTGGGGGCCTTGAATGTCCCGGGCACCCTGACGCAAAGTGGGGCCACCCTTAATCTGGTGCTGGGGCAGGTCCCGGCCGAAAACCAGCAATATGTCATTATCAATGTTCCTGGCACATCGACACCCATGCCCGCCTTCTCCTCCAATGTCGTGAATGTGGACTACGGCGGCAAGACCTACCGGATGGCCTTGCGCTATAATGCCGGTGACGGCAATGACGTGGCGGTTGTATATGTGCGCCTCACAGGGACACTCCTTAAGTTCGAGTAACGGAAACCGAAAAGGGGGAGGGGACCGTGAAAATGAAAATTATTAGTAATTCATTCCATCTTCTGGAGCCGGGACGCCCTCGTCCCGGTGGTGTTCAACTTGGCGCGGAAGAACGGGACGGGGGCGTCCCGTCTCCAAAAGAGAATAGAAACGCCCGAAGGCCCTGGAGCCGGGACGCCCTCGTCCCGGTTGCGGCTCTTGTGATGTTGCTGTTCGCCTTCAGCGCCTCGGCGGCATCCATCCCATTCCAGCAAGGCTTTGAAACCTTCCTGGACGGGACGTCGCTCAACTCCAGTTCCCTGACCAACCAGGGCTGGGGTGCCTCCTCGAACACGGTGGCCATCAGGACGGTCTCCGCCGTGCCTGATGCCGTGCGGGGCACCAATGCGCTGGCGATTCCGGAAGGGTTGACGGCCTCCAATGTCGTCACGTCAGTCACCCCGAACACCAATGTCTGGGTCGATATGTTCGTGAACACGAACATGACGATGTCGGTGAACCTGATCGGCGACGAGTCGGTGGACACCAACCTGACCGTGGAAGTGTTCCTCAATACCAACGGCTGCCCCGTGGTGTGGAATCCGGCCAGCAATGCCTGGATCGTTTGTTCGCAGGACGCCTGGCAGACCAACGTGTCGGTCTTCAATACCTCCCAGTGGGCCCGGATTACCCTCTGCGAGAACTACTCCAACAGGACCGCCACATTGTTCATGAACGAGCACCTGATCCTGTCCGGCCTGCGGTTCATCAATACGAACAAGTCGAGCTACTCGATGTTCGCGGCTGATTCCGGTTCGGCCCTGACCTCCTATGTGGATGAGGTGTCGGTGACCTACGCCCCGCCCGCCAACATGGCCGACGTGGATGATGACGGGATGTCGGAGGCGGAAGAGATTCAATTGTTCGGGAACACGACCACGTGGACATGGCGTACGGTGACGGTGGCGGCGACGAATCATGGGACGGTGACGCCGTTCACGCCGTTCTCCATCCGGCCCGGCGGCCAGACGAATTTCATGCTGGCGGCCGATGTTGCCTATGGGGTGGATTCGGTTTCGACCAACGGCACTTTGGCGGTGAGTTTTGCCGGTAGGCCGAGGACGACTTCCTTCACGCTGTCCAATGTCTTGGCGGACACGACCTTGGACGTCAACTTCGCTTACACAGGGTTGCGACTGGTGCCCAGTGACTATCTGACCCTGCAGACAGCAATCGGCGCGGCCCGGACCGGGGATACGATCATCGTCAGTGCCGGTAGTTATACGAACGACGTGACGCTCGGCCAATCCCTCGGGCTCGTGGGAACCAATGTGACGATCCAGGGGGCGCTGAATCTGTCAGGTGGCGCGACGGGCACTCTGGCGGGGTGCGTCGGGGTGACGGTGACCGGCGGCGTGACGGTGGCGGGCGGCTCCCTGCTGGTTGTCAGCAACGGCACGGTGGATGTCGGAACGCTCACCATTCAGGCCGGCGGCACGGTACAGGTGGTCAATGCCACGGCGTTCACGGCTGACGGGGTCACGCGAACCGGCACCTTTACGCTGGATTCCGGTTGGGGCACGACGGTGACGCCGCAGGTTCCTCCCTACAGCGATACCTTCGAGCGTTATGCGTTGGGGACGAAACTGAGCCGCATGGGGTATTACGGGTGGGACACCACATCGAACAATGTGGTGATCCAAAACACATATGCTCAGAGCAACCAAGCCGTGGAGATACCGGCCCGAGCCTCGTTGGCGAGTGCGATGACGACAACACCTGCCTCGAATGTCTGGTTTGAGCTCTATTACCAGGATACGAACCGGATCCCCGCCAGTATGGCGACGCTCGACATTGTGGACACCAACGTGGCGGTGATGGCCTTCATCAATACGAACGGGTATGTGACGGTTTTTGAGCCGGTGTCGAACCAATGGGACGTCTGTTCCAACGACGCCCGGGGTGTATCGGTCTCCAGCCTCACGAACGATGCCTGGGTTCGGATCACGGTCAATGAGAACTACACGAGGGGCAAAGCGGCGGTGTTCCTGAACGGGCGGTTGCTGCGGCAGGACCTGCGCTTTATCAACACCAACCTGTTCAACAGCGGCCGGTTCCATGTGGAGAGTGGAATTTCCGGTCCGACTTATCTTGATACCTACAGCGTGCGGACCAACTGGGTGGGGGTTGTCTCGGACGACAGGGATGATGACGCCTGGCCGGATGCGATGGAGATTGATCAATACGGCAACACCGCGAAGGATCCCGGAGTGGGATCGGTCTATATGATCAGGTGAGGGTGACAAGTAGAAAACTTTGTTGGAGTGGTTATTCATAATCGTAATCGTAATCTTAATCATAATCTGTTTTGGCAGCCTGTTTGGTGACAGGGTGAAGAATGCGGATTACGATTAAGATTACGATTACGATTATGATTTTTAGGGATAGAAGGGAAGTTTGTCATGAAGAAGTTAGTTGCTATTGCGCTTGTATTGGTTCTCGCCTCTGGTCTCCTGCATGCCCAGGACAACGGCCGGGGTCGTCATAAGCAACTCTATGCCGTTCCTGCCCCTGCGAAAGTCACCATCGACGGCAAGCTCGACGACTGGGATCTCTCCGGCCAGATCGAGATGTTCGTGATCCAGGCCACCCGCGGCACCATGAACGCGAAGTTCGCGGTGATGTACGACGCCGAGGCGCTCTACCTCGGCGCCGATGTCAACGACCCCAGCCCGATGATGAACATGCGCGATCCACGCACGGATCCGGGGGAGGGCTGGAACGCCGACTCCTGCCAGTTCCGGCTGACCACCGACCCCAAGGTCGGCTACCCGATCCTCGACGAGAGCACGTTCAAGTACAAAGGGGCGGGCGATCCGACGGAGAAGCGTGACGACATCGTCCACCTGACGCTGTGGCACTACACCGAGACCGGTGAGCCGCAGCTCGCCATGCAGCTTGGCATGACCTACCGCGAGCCGCAGAACGCCCCGCGCGGGCTGGTCCCCCAGAACCAGTTCCAGGCGAAATACCTGAAGCGTGCCGATGGAACGGGCTACAGCTTCGAATACCGCATTCCCTGGAAGACGCTCAACGCCAAGGCGCCGCTCAAGGCTGGCGACGTTGTGGCCGGCACGATGCAGTTCAACTACTCGCGACCCGACGGCCAGATGACCGCCGGGGGCGCGGCCTGGGCCTATGACCTCATGCGCGAAGCAGGCTTCCCATTCCAGGGCACCAAGTGCTGGGGCAAACTGGTCTTCTCCCCGACCGGCAACGTCGACCGCAAGCTTGTCCTCGAGGGTGTGCCGCCGGACCGCCCGCTGCCGCTTGAATTCAGTTACAAGCTCCCGGAGGACACCGAGTGCACCATCCAGCTCTTCAACGAAAAGAATGAGAACGTCCGCATCCTCGTTCCCCAGCAGGCCCGATTGGGCGGCAGGAACATCGAGCGGTGGGACGGGTGCGATGACACTGGCAACCTGCTGCCTGCCGGCACCTACACCTGGCGCGGCATCTATCATGCTCCGGTGAAGGCCGACTATCGCTTCAGCGTCCACAACTCCGGCCAACCTCCGTATCCGACGGTGGACGGCAAGGGCGGCTGGGGTGGTGATCACGGTGCGCCGGAGGCCGCGTGCGCCTTCGATGGCGGCGTGCTCCTGGCCTGGGATGGAAGCGAATTCGGCTGGGGTGTGATCCGTACGGATTTCGACGGCAAGAAGCAGTGGGGTTGTAACTATAATGGAACCGAACTTGCCGCGGATGGCGTGACGGTCTTTTCCAGCGGGTATTTCACCCAGAAGACGACCATCCATTTCGTAACCGTCAAGGAGGCACGGCCCATTCAGCTCGGTGGCAAGGACAAGATCGCAGCGCCGCCAGGCGGTGACGAGAAGAGCAATGAGGTGACTGGGTTGGCCTGTGACGGGAAGGAACTTTTCGCCAGTTACAAGGGGCGGAACCTGATCGCGCGCTTCAATCCAAAGACCGGCGCGCTACTGGGCACGTTGGAGGTGCCGGTGCCGGAACGGTTGGCGGTGGGGATGGATGGGGCGGTGCTCGTGATTAGCGGCGGCAAGGTGCTCAGGGTCGGCAAATACCCCTCACCTCAATCCTCTCCCGCAAGGGGAGAGGAAGCCGGAGCAGGAGTGGGCGCCAAACAGACTCCCACAAAGGGAGAGGAAGCCGGAGCAAATGGGGGCAGCAAACATACTCCCTCTCCCCTTGAGGGAGAGGGTGGGGGTGAGGGGTATTCCGTCTATATTACCGACCACCTCGACGATCCCCAGTCCATCGCCATCGCCGTCGACGGCACGATCTTCGTCGCCAACCGCGGCAAGTTGCAGAACGTCTCCGTCTTCGATCCCTCTGGAAAATTCCTCCGCAGCATCGGCAAGACCGGTGGCCGCCCTGCCAAGGGAAAATATGACGCCCTCGGCATGTACATGCCCGGCGGCATCGCGGTGGACAAGACCGGCCAGCTCTGGGTGACGGAAACCACCGACTCGCCCAAGCGGATCAGCGTCTGGGATGCCAAATCTGGCGCCTTCAAGAAGGAGTTCTTTGGAGGCTGCTCGTATTTTGCCTATGGCTTCATCGACCCGGCGAAGCCCGACCAGATCCTTGTGAACAACGTGCTCTGGAAGATCGACTGGAAAAACTACAAGGTCACGCCGCTGGCCACGGTCTGGCGCAAGACCGCGCCCGAGATGATCCCCGCGCCGGGCGTCGATGCTTGTCATTCACGCACGAAGATCCTTACCGCCGCCAATGGCCGCGAATACATGTCTGGCAATAACTACGCCCACTTCTCGGCGCTCTACTACCGCGACGGCGAAGTGTTCAAGCCTGCCATGAGCATGATCCATGTCGGCTACGCCTACATCGGCCCGGCCGGGATCCCCTTCATGGATGACGATCGGGCGAAGTACCCGGAGGGCGAGTATTTCTGGCAGGATCAGAATGGCGATTGTTGTGTCCAGCCGAACGAGGTCGTTCCGCTCAAGGGTACGAAGCTCGACCGGTTCGCCATCGCCCACGTCTTCCCGGATCTCTCCGTGCTGCTCGGCAACGGCTATCTGCTCAAGCCCGTGAGCGTTGAGAATGGCATCCCGAAATACGATCTCGCCAAGGCCGAGAAATATCCGCTGCCCGTCGGTTATAGCGCTATGCCGCTGGAGGATGGCGGCATGGTCAGCTACGACAACCAGGGCAAGTTGGCGCGCTACGACAAGGACGCCAAGCCGCTTTGGAGCTACAGTGGCATCACGGGCTGGCATAACGCGCTCAACCTCGGCGTGACCGGTCCCGGCAAGCTCTGGGGGATGACCCAGTGCATGGGCAAGGGCGGCGACTTCCTTGTCTACCAGACCTACTTCGGTCCCAACCACGTATTCCGCACTGACGGCATGTATGTCGGCGCCCTGCTCAAGGACGGGCGGCTGATGCTCAACCGTGGCCAGGATGAGGGGCAGCCGGAAGGCCAGGGCGGCTACTTCGGCAAGCTAAACCTCGATGGCAAGGAACGCTACTTCGCGATCGGCGGCGGCCAGGATGCCCGCGTCTGGGAGGTGACCGGCCTCGATACGATCAAGGATCTACCCGGCGGCAACTATGTCCACACGCCGGAACTGGCCGCCAAGGCCGAAGCGGCGCAGCGGGAATACAAGATGACCCTGGCCGCAGGCAACCGGATCGTGATCGGCAAGGATCTCGTTGGCGCCAAGACGGTGCAGAAGGAGCTGGAGAACGGGTGGGGGTTCAAGGCGAAGGTGGCCCGTGATGCGAAGAACCTGCTCCTCGACTACGAGGTCGTTTCAGCCACGCCGCTGCTCAACACCGTGGCCGACCCGAAACTGATCTTCAAGGGTGGCAATTGTCTCGATATCCAGTTGGAAAACAACCTCGGCGAGCCGGTGCGGGTGCTGGTGACGCAGTACCAAGAAAAACCCTTCGCGACGGTCTATTTCCCGAAGGTCAAGGACTTCAAAGGTGAGCCGATCGTGCTCATCTCGCCCACCGGCAAGGAGAGCTTTGACGAGATCAAGTTCCTGGAGAACGTGGCACTGACGGTTGAGAAAACCGACAAGGGTTTCCAGGCGAAGGTCGCGCTGCCGCTGGATGCATTACGCCTGGAGCTGAAGCCCGGCCAGAAGCTCAAGATGGATCTCGGCTACATCTTCGGCAATGCCAAGGGTGTCGGCAAGGCGGTCCGCCGGGCGTATCTCGGCAACAATAGCTTCTCGGCTAATGTCATTGATGACATCCCCAATGAGGCGCGGCTTGAGCCCAAGGAGTGGGGCGAAGCGTCGGTGGAGTGATCAAACCAGCTTGGTCGTTAACTTTGTCGGAGAAGGCATCGACAAAACTGATGAGGCGTTGTTCGCCTTCTCCCTCTCCCCTTGAGGGAGAGGGTGGGGGTGAGGGGTATCCGGACTTCGTCGTTAACTTAGTCGCTAACTTCGTCGGACTGGAATCGACAAAGTTAGCGATTAAGTTAGCGACGAAGTTCAGGTGGGAGACGGTTCATCCTCTTCTCCCTCTCCCC
>CAYNMU010000039.1:0-20472 GCA_964398395.1 uncultured Eubacteriales bacterium | reverse complement strand
ATATCAACCAACAGCTTTCTTCATGCAAGGGGTGCAGTTAAAATTACAATTGGCGTTTTTTTTGCCCGGCAACGGATATTTCGTTTTTTCACAATTAAACATCACTATAAATGCTATAAAAACACGATTTAACCCAAAAAGTGAAAGGCGCAACACAATGATGCGTCTTTCACTTCGTTACTATTAGAAATCTAAATAAAAATAGCCGCGATTTTTGCTATTAAAGGAGAAATCCTCTCAATCAAAAACGGGAAGTCAATGCCTATCTTGACAAAAAACTCTGTTAAATCATCTATAATCTTTAGTAATGACAGATCCATGTGCCTTCACCTCTTTCTAAATAAAAAATATCTGTAACTTAATACCATTAAACTATATGATTCATGCTACCACACATCGTTCAGTATTTTTTTACAAATAGGAACATAGTCTTCTATTTTTGATTTCTAAGCAAATTCCCACCAAAATAGACCTACTTAGCTGACTGCACAAATGCCTTGTCCCTGATATAAATATGTTTTATGCCTCGGTTAGTGGTATCCCTTTGATCAATTTCAAAGAGCCCTATGGATTGTATCAACGGAGTCAGCTTTGTAAAACCATAATTTCTGCTGTCAAAGGATGGCTGTTTTTTAAGCAAAAGATTCCCGACATCCCCCAAAAATGCCCAACCGTCTTCATCCGCAACATCATTTACCGATGTGACAAAAAGATTGACAACGGTTGCCGGAATCTTTTGAATGTTCGGCTTTTGGGTACCCAGCTGAACACCGGTCTCGGTTTTTATCTCAATATCCTTTTTGTTTTGCTCTGCATTCAATATTTCTAAATAGATAAACTTGTCACAAGCGGCAATAAAAGATTCCGGTGTTTTGTTTTCCCCAATTCCAAAAACCCTTAACCCTGCTTCTCTTAATCGGGTTGCAAGGCGCGTAAAATCGCTGTCGCTAGATACAATGCAAAAGCCATCAACTTTTTGACCGTACAAAATATCCATCGCGTCAATAATCATCGCGGAGTCGGTTGAATTCTTCCCTGTTGTATAGCTGTATTGCTGAATCGGCGTAATAGCATTTGTCAGCAAAACGTTTTTCCAGCCTGTACCTGTGGTAGTTGTCCAGTCGCCATATATTCTTTTTATTGTAGGGGTGCCATAGAGGGCTATTTCATCCATCATAGCCTTCACATATTTATGCGAAACATTATCCGAATCAATCAGAACCGCGAGCCTAAGTTCCTTGTTATTCTCTTGCATTTTTATCCTCCAATACTTCCGAAAAAGTCTTAAAGACTCTTTCTAAATCATGCGGCATTCTTGCCGAGTCGGGTGGTAAATATACTATTTATAAAAAAACATTTTATATCAAAACAATGCTTCGTGAGTGATAAGTCATTGTACCAGTTCTTATTGTTATTTTATTTTATTAAAAAGAACCAAGAATCTTTAAATTATCTTTTCGCAAATATCATCAATTTGCCTTATAGGATCACTCGAAACCTCAGTAATAAAAATGATAAAAATCACCAGTGCCGCGCCTATTACGAAGCCATAAAATGCTTTTTTTGATGCTCGATCTTCATTAGCAGCAACCGGAGTCTTAGGGTTCTTTATAACATCAATACCAATGCTTGTGTCAAAGCTCTTAAGATAATCAGGAAAGATTTTTATAACAGCATGAATAGCGTCATCACAAAACTCTTTATCGTTGCTCATGACATTAACCGTAAAAATTCCGGCAATTGTAGTGCTGTTAACCGACAGGGATTTTTCAATCGCCGCTTTACTTTGATTATTCCCAAGAGCATCGTATATTTGCTGTACCATTACATCGCTTTTCAGCAAAAACTGGTATCTGTCAACATCCTTTTCGGCATAGTACTTCTTTTGTTTTATCGTCCCGAGTTCTTTGCCATTCTCATCTTTTTCAGTAATATATTTAGTTGTTGTAAAAGCAAGTGTAGAAGACGAAATATATTCTTCAACATACAATGCCTTAGCAAAAAGATAGAAAGCTGATGCTACTAATACCGCAACTAAAAGGATTATCCAAAATTTTCGTAATAGTACTCCTGCAACTCTGTCAATATCAATCGCCGAATCATCTGGGTACATGTTAGGGCTTATTTCTGCCCCTTGCTGCATAAAATCACTCCGTAATATAGTTGTTTTAGTTATAAAATAGAAGAATTTAATTTTTATTGTCTCCGCTTTTTGAGCGGTCTTCTGTCCGCCATAGAAATATCTTTGTTTTTTATCAGAGCCTCCGGAGAAACATTCAGCATTTGATTCAAGCCCCGCTGACTGATGTCCGGCGGAAATGACCTTACCATTTTTAGCAAATCATTTGGTCTGTTATTAATTGAGTGAGCATCTGTAGCGATAAAACTTGCGGCGTTTTTTAAAGCCATCTCGTACGCCAATTCAAACTCATCTCTTCGCCCCTTGCTTGCAAGACTTCCTGCATTTATTTGAAACAGTACGCCCTTATCTAAAAGTGTATCTATCGTTTCCCAATTTTCCTGAAAAAATGTATATCGCTCCGGATGGGCTATTATAGGAATTAAACCCATCTTCATAACTTCCTCGACATATTTGAGTACACTCAGAAAACCCACATCGGAAAACGAGAATTCAATCAGAATGTATCTGCTCCCGTTGATTGCCGCTTTATTCAGCGGAATAGGGTAGAATATATCGTCGCCGACATAAACCTCAACTCCGCCGATAGCTTCAAGCCATAACCCCTGTTTTTTTATTGCATAGCGGAGTTCTTCCAGTTTTTGGTCACGCAATTCAATAAAAGCATCCAGCTCGTTGAAATTGGAAAAGTGTGGCGTAACAATGATTTTTTCAATTCCGTTTTCCATGGCCATTTCGCAAAGTCTCACTGCGGTTTCAAGATCTCTTGCCCCGTCATCGATACCGTGCAGAATATGGCAATGTATGTCTATCATATTTTCACCGACCCTAGCTAAGCAAATTTTGATAATAATTTTGTTCATCGTTTTAGAACTTGAAAATCAAGTTAACACCTTGCGCTCAGATTAACCGTGATATTCAAGATGAAATGCTATTCCAGCAAGCAATAAAACTTGCTTATTTCATCTTTATTTCCCTCATACTTTTTAAGCGCCTCGGCAGCAAAAACGCATAGCTCAGGTTTTCTTAGCAATTGTTCAATTTTTTCAGCTATGCTTTTGCTGTTAATATCAGCAATGAAACCAGTGATGCCATCCTCAATCTGGTTAACGACAGTTGAAAAACGCGTTGCAACAATAGGCTTTGCAAGAGCCTTCGTTTCCTCAATGGCAATTGACTTTCCCTCAAACCTTGAAGGTTGGACATAAATGTCACATTGAGCCATATATTTATAAGGGTTCTTCTTTTTTCCGAGCAATATAAAGGAATTTTTTAGGCCATTTGCATCAATCATTGATTGGATTTCTTCCTGCAAATCCCCTGTTCCAATATGATACCACCTAACTTGCCATCCGTCAACCAATAGAGTTTTGCAAGCCTCCACTGCAAGGTCAATACCCTTTTCGCGTGAAATACGCCCTACAGTTAGCAAAATCTTTCCGGCAAATTCGCCTTCAAACAAAGGGGACGACATTGACAACCTTTCAATTTCTTCCTTTAATATTATATTTTCTATCACTGTTGTTTTACTCTTTATGGCAGGGATGATTTTTATCAAGCTCTCGGCACAAACCTTCGAAACAGTGACAACCCAATTTATTTTTGCGAAATACCTATTGTCAAAGTCTGCATCCACTTCAAGCTTTTCATAATCGCTGTGAATATAGGCTATTTTACTTTTTGCACGGACATTATCCACAATGAAATAATTCGGTGTTTTTTCTAAATATCCTATTGCTACTGAATATTTGTTATCAAATACCGGTAAAAATTTTGTCAGATACTTCCATGCGTATTGCTCAGCTTTGTTTGTATAGCTGTATTTTCGTAAAATCTGTGAATACCTGAAGCGATAAAATGCCAACTTGAATTTTCCTCGCAAAGCAAATGTAAAAAAAGATTTTATGAGAGGAAGTCTTGAAGTAATATAATCCTTGGGCAGATTAAGTACATTTACATTTTCGGGTAACATTTCTGCTAACATACCGGTTGGATTAAAGGCAAAGAGGTCAACCTCGTACTTCTCATAATCCATCAAACTTAACAGTGTCAGCAAGCTTTTCTCTGCTCCACCTTCGCATAGCGAAGGAATAACAAACAACAGTCTTTTTTTCATCTAAAACTCCTGACAGCAAAACCCTGCGCTGCAGGCATTGCATCGAGCCTTGCAGAGTAAAAGCCTATGCCTTTTGTATCCCCTTGCGCAAAATCCACAAGACCGTTGAGCCTTGTGCTGCTAATGAGAAATCTCTCTGCGCTGTCTGCCGAAATTTTATATATATCATCGCCCGTCAAAGCAAACATTCTGCCCATAAACCAAGCAATCATAGCCGTTGCAGAGGACTCTCCGGCCTCATTTATAAAAACCTGCCTCCCCCATGCACCGCTGTCCATTTGAAAACGAGTCAGACCTTCAGCAAGATGGATCATTTGATTCATTAAATATTTCTTCATTTCGTTGATCTGTGCTTCAAAAAAGGTGCTTTTAATTCTTCCAGGTTCTTTCGGAGAAAGAGCTAAATAAGAATCCATTAAGCCAACAGCAAACCAACCGCAGCCTCTCCCCCAACCATAAATTCCAAGCGGGGCTTGGGACTTCATATCAAAACAATGCACCGGGAGTTTTAGGTCCGGGTGAATTCCAGTGATAATATATTCCTCAATCTGCCTTATTGCAAGCAAAATTGTCTTTTCGCGTTGGTACACAATACCGTATTTTATCAAAAACGGGCAGATTATTCCAATTGTATCGACAAATCTGACATCCGTTAAAGAGTTGTTATAGGGAACGGTGCCGGATTTTTCTGACAAGCTCAGCAACATTTTCGCAGTGTTATCCATTGCCGGCTTTATTTTTTGTTTATCTGAAGCGGGAGAGGAAAGAACGGCAAAAGCCAACATTGCAATGTCAATTTTTTTATGCTCTGCCAGCCATTCTCCGCTTTCAGGGCTAATTTTTGAATTAATAAAATATTTAAGTTGCCCATCAATAGCTTCGTGTTTGAAAATTTCGTTTGCACCTAAGAGTAACGCCGCTTCCTGCCAATTTTGGAGATTTTTGCTTTTGTACCTCCCTTTAAGCCTTTCAATAATCGTCAGCCTTGTATTGTCGCTGACAGGCACAGCCGGTGTGTGTTTTAGTTGATACAGTAACAATTTTTCTGCAGCTGTTTTCCACTTTTCTCTGTTTTCCCACTGTCCGATATGTATACGGGAAATCCAACGCCAAAACAAAGGAATAATATCTAAAAGAAATGCAAAAAAAACAGCAGCTAAAATAATCAATAATATTGTTAGTATGGTTTCCAATTTACGCCTCCAAAATTATGCGTCATTATTTATCAGAGCATAGACTTTATCAATCTCATCCGTATTATCAGTGACTTTGCATTTTAAATTCTCACATAGGCAATCTCCCATATCTGGACTTTCAATAAGCAATTTTATCTTTTCAGCCAATGATGATGGATCAATTTCGGCAATCAAACCGGTAATTTTGTCCTCTATTTGATCATGAATGGTTGTAAAATTGGTTGTGACAATCGGCTTTGCCAATGCTTTCACCTCATCAATGGCAATTGACTTGCCCTCATACCTTGACGGCTGAACATAAATATCGCATTGAGCCATATATTTATATGGATTTTCCTGCTGACCCAATAAAAAGAAATGGTTTTCCAAGCCCTTTTGTTTGACAAGGTTTTCTATGTTATCCATAAGCTCTCCGGACCCAATAACATACCAGCAAATATTATACCCTTCTTTTACAAGAATTTTACAAGCTTTGATGGCAATGTCAATCCCCTTTTCATATGAAAGCCGCCCAACAGTAAGCAATTTAACGCAGTCCGATTTACAGACAAAAACCGGAGCAGAAATTGAAAGCTTTTTTATCTCTGCCACGGAAATAATATTTTCAATAACGACGGTTTTTTCTTTAACCGACGGAATCGTTTTTATCAAGCTGTCCGCACATGCCTTTGAAACCGTTACAACCGAATTCAGTTTTTCAAAGTATCTTGAGTCAAATTCAGAGTCCATTCCAAGTTTTTTGTAATCACTGTGGATATATCCGATTTTGTTTTTTGCGTTTGTTTTATCAATGCAATAATATGTTGCATTTCCCTCTAAATAACCAATTGAAACATCATATTTTTTCTCGAGCCTTGGTAAAGCCAAACTTAAATCTTTCCAAACAAGTCTCCGTTTTTCAAAGCTTTCCTGTTTTTTGAGGGCAAACATATATTTTATTCGGGCGATGGCAAGTTTCAGTTTTCTGTGCTTAACAAAATATAACAAGCTCTGTAAAAAGCTTCCGTCAAAATCTTTGTAATCCTCGCCTGCGTCAATAACATTTACCTTCGGCGGGACTTGCTCCAAAAACAATCCTTCACGCCTAAAGAGCATTAAATCCACTTCATATTCATCATAGTTAATTAAGCTAAGCAGGGTTATCAGCCCTCTCTCCGCGCCTCCGCTGCTAAGCGAAGGAATAATAAACAGCAAACATTTTTTCAAACTTTCAACCTCGCTTTTGAAACATTTTTTAAAACTTTCATCTTACTTTCTAATTCCTAATGGTCAAATTTCAAATAGTTTTATTCCCGCAGCATATGCAGCTTGAATTTTACCGGGTATTACCATAGTCAATGTTTTGCTAATCCTAATTTCTTGTTTTTGCAAGGCTTCAAATACCACTATAAACTCAGCACCGCTTTGCAATGTTTGGGCGTCGATGACAAACTCTTCCTTGCCAAAAAGGTCAACCGCTATTCCCCTCGACTTTGCGCTATACCCCAAAACGATTGTAGGTACACCATTTGAATAAGCTGCAATGGCGGCATGCGTACGCGCTCCGATAAAGAATCTAAGCCGCGCAATATATCCCTTGTACTGCTCAGCACTTAGCGTTGCAGGTAATATAAAAATCCGCCCGCCTGCGTCTTCCTTGACCTCATCTAACAAAGCTTCCAATCCCGGCATATCATCATTGTTTGAGGCTGTAACATGCGGTATCAGTGCAACAGACATTTTTGTACTGTACAAAATATGTTTGATTAAATCAACTGTAATTGTTATCAACTGCGGGTTATGATTAATAACAATTGAACTAATGTTTATTCCAACCGTATTATTTTCCTGCCAGCCCTGCGGCAAGGGCAATTCATCATTTTTTAGCGTAAATGCAGGGTCCGGAAAAAGAAAAATATTGGGGTTGATTGCTCTATTTAACAATATCTCAAATGTCAGCGGTTCTCTGACAAAAATTGCATCAAAGTCGACAAGATTCTTTTCTTTTTCGGCGGTTAAATCCTCTTCGCCGATTGACGCGCCCCAAAGTACAATCTTTTTGCCTCGGCGTTTAAGCTCAGTTGTCAGGATGCTGATTACCGCATTATCGCCATAACAATAAGTATCGCCGCCGACAGAAAGACAGATATCCGCTTTTTCTGCCTCTTCAAAAAAACTTGAATAGCTTTTTATTACAGAATATCTCTCATCATTTTTTATTTTGATGTTCAGTGCTGCAATGATGTGTTCCATTTTGTTTAAAGGTCTCGGCTCAAAAGTAACAACTCTTGCAACAACAAATAGATTTTTATCCTCCTGCGGCGCATATGACAAAAGCACATATTCGTTTTTACCGCATGCTTCATCTAATATATTTATTGTGCCTTTAACTATTGCCTCACAGCCCCTGTTTAAGCATCCGGAATGGTTGAACATAAAAACCTTCATGTTGATTTGCACCTCATAAGCTGAATCCTCAGTTTCATTGCGCGCATTATGATTCTAATACCCAAAACACTTTTTAGCCTTAACATCAAGTAAATCAGTCTCTCGTATCTTGATTTATTCTTCATCAAGTAGCGCCATCTTAATTTTAAATTGCTCTTGATTTCGGCGTTGTTTGTAATTTCATTCATTACAGTGAGTTTATCCCGCCCCTGTAATTTATTATCTGCAAAGTACAACCCAACAATTGACTGCTCCAACAACTTTAATCCACTGCTTTCTTGGATAATTTCCCGCTCCATGCCTAACGATTCAAACAATTCAAAGTCTTCGTGATATTGGGCAATCATATTTGTAACATAATCTTTACGCGGGGCATGAATAACACTTGTATCAACCAACCTGTAATAATAACCTGCATAGGGCACGTAACACACGGTTGAACACTTTGCAAGAAACTGAATTGTAAAAAGTCTGTCTTCGCCGATTGTTCTGCCAACTTCAAAATTCATTTGATTTGCTTCAACTACTGCTCTTTTGAACAACTTATTGCAGCACGAGTTAAAGGTCTCGCTTTTAAGCATAAAACTGTAAATGTCAGATTTTATTGTTTTGTCGTCGAGCACTTTGTTTTTTGAAAAAGGATAGAGCATATCCATTTCAGTCTCCGGATAACAAAAAACAAACCCGCAAAAGCTCATATCCAAGTTTTCTGTTTTGGCACTTTCAAGCAACTGCTCATACATATCTGAAAAAATATAATCATCCGAATCAACAAAGCCGATATATTTGCCCGATGCCGTATCAATTCCCATATTTCTTGCAGCGCTTACGCCAGCGTTTTCTTGATGAATCACCATAATATTTTTATATTTATTTGAGTATTCGTCACAGATTTCAGGTGAATTATCCTGCGAGCCATCATCTACCAATATGACTTCCATACAGTCAAAAAATGTTTGCGCAATAATAGATTCGATACATTCGCGCAAATATTTTTCTGTGTTATATACCGGCACTATAACAGAAACATCAATACTCATCTTCACAAATCTTCTATCCTTCAATCAAACTATAAATACGTTCCACCTGATCCAAATTACTGTAATCCGAAGCAAGCGAATTAGTTGAGAGCATATTTCGCAGATCATCATCATTCATCAGGCACTTTATTTCATTTGCAACTGATTCTGCATCCATCTGCGCAATTATTGCATCAAAGTCAGCTTTAACTTGACCGGCAGCAGTTTTGAAAGCAGTAATTATTACCGGTTTCCCCAGCATTTGTGCCTCACGGACAGTAACGGCTTTGCCTTCATATCGTGACGGCTGAACATATATATCACAGGCTTTGATGAAGGGATACGGATTTGTCTTTTTCCCAAGGATAATAAAACTATCCTCTAAAGACAGTTCTTTGATCTTGTCTCTTATCAGTACCTCTTCACTGCCATAACCGATTATGTACCATTTAACTTTTAATCCATTGTCAAGAAGTAATCTGCAAATATCAGCCGCAAAATCAAAGGCCTTCGCATAACAAAAACGCCCAACACTGAGAATTCGAAAAAAGCTGTCAACGGGCATTTCTTCCGGTGTAAATTCTTCGGCTTGCCTGCGAACAAACTCAGTTGATAAAATGTTTTCGACTGTAACAACTTTGTTTTTCAGCTTTGGGTAAACACTTAGAAAAGCTTCACCGCAATCATCTGAAACTACTGCTATTTTATCAAAGGCCTCCCATATTTTCTCATCCGCTTTATAATCAACCGCAAGTTGAGTGTAATCGGTATGTATCCAGGCAATTTTTGATTTTGCCAAAACATTTTTAGCAGCAAAGTGATGCGGCCACATAAAACTTAATGCGGCATCATATTCTTTTTGGAGCTTTGGCATCAGTTTAATCGAAGTGTCCCAATAAGCCTGCAGTAAAGCCGCTCCTGTATCTTTTTCTTCACCTGCATTTTTTACCCTTGTTTGCATTTTTATTTTAACTTTTAAAAGCAGCCTTGCAATCGCCAACAAAATATGCCCGGACAGAGCAACGGATTTAATAGGTTTAAGAAGTGACGCAAGCTGAGGGATTTCCGGCAATAAATCACATTCAGGCGATAGGAGATTTAAAAATTCACCTCTTTGAGAGAACAACAGTAAGTCTACGACGTATTTATCGTAATCAAATGCATTGAGCAATCCCGCAAGGCTCCGCTCGATTCCTCCGATATCCATGCTGCACGCCGTTATCAGAACCTGTTTTTTCATTAAAGGCTTCCTCGTAGCTTCTTCAGCTTATTCCTTATATTCAGAAAATAATTAATTCCAAATATTCTATGCAATACTCTGGTAATTTTATTCTTATAAATATCCCTTTTGCTCATCCACGTTTTGTGGTACCAATGAATGGTGTATGTGTTTTCGGTGATTGTAAGTTGTCCTGTTAAATCATTGAAAGGGCAAAAATAATCTATTGGATATACGGTGAAATCTCCGCATTTCTGTTTTATGTTTTCTGCGACAAATCCGTGTTTTTTCAAAACTTCCGTAAAATACACACAAACCGTAACTGTATTAAGTAATCCATTTACATTTATAAACTCAGTGTTTGAATAAGTATCTAACATTTCTTTAAATATTGGGTTCCCCGCATCTTTTGCCCAAACAACTAACCCCGGGGCGACATATTCCTCTGTTTCACGCCCGGCAAAAGCCTCATCTAAAAGCAACTCATCAAATGATTTGATCACCTCGACATCCGTATCGAAATACAAACCACCATAATTATACAACGCCCAAAATCGAACATAGTCGGAAACAAAGGCATATTTCTTACACCCATAGGCTTGCTTAACATAATTATTGCATTCAATATCAAAGCAATCCTCATTCCACTCTTTAATCTCGAAATCAGGCAAATACTCAATCCAGGATTTTATGCATTTTTTTACAAGCTCCGGCTTTTCACCTCGCCCAAACCAACAGAAGTGTATTTTTTTTGTATTAATAGTTACTCACTCCTAAAAATAGTTGCTGGTATACCCAATTATCGAATACCTTACAGCCCAAAAGTATCCGATATAAAAAATAATACATGCAATATAAAGTTTGTTTCTGTCTTTTCTTTTGAAACTGTTCATAATAAGCCATGTAAGAAGCAGAATATAATATATCCCGGTATAAATCGCAAACCGTGCAAAAATCCAATTGTATAGAGAAATCAAATAAAAACAGAAATTTATAACTGCCAGATTCACAAGAATATCGCCTGTTTTACCAAGTCGTTTAATTCTTTCTCTTGAAAAGTAGGCTAATACGAGAGGTAGAAGAACAATCAGTACTCTGACAAAGCTTGACCCGGTCTCTTCCCCTTTAGTAAACCAGCCCGACTCATTGTAAATGCTGAAGTCAGAATGTGCCAATATTTTTAAAAATTGAGGTAAAATCATGTCAAACAAAAGCGTTGTTGTCATGCTGAAAAATACAATCGTAAATGTTATAACTGACCAGGACTTTCGTCGCACAACGAAATATACCGGCAGCATAATTATTGCGGAAGAGTGGAACATTGTCGCTATTAAAACAATAACCCCATACTTCAGCCAAGCTTTCTTTTCTTGTGAAAATAAATATTTTGTACCTAAAACTAGAATACCGGCTGCCATATACTGCCTCATTCCGTTAAAGGAGAATGTGTAGTAAGATGTTGCGACAAAAAGAAAAATACTTAGTTCATAAGCAACAGAATATTTGTAAATAACGTAAATAACCGGAACGCAGCTGAGAACCGCTCCGACAAAGATTAGCAGTTGTGGTTTATCTGTAATCTGATGAATCAAAAATTGCAAATAGTTGAAAAGAATTTCCTTTTCACTGATTTTAGGGATTGGCATTTCATTCGACAAAAGGTTGTAACTGTGCATATAGAAGTAGGTATCGCCCATATTATTCCGCAATCCTGAAAAAACCGTTAGCAAAACTGCCGGAACTATAAAGCCAATCAGGTTTGGTACATTTTGGCCAAGCGCGCCTTTTACTTTTGTTGAATAACGACGGGAAAACAGAGCAACAATGTAGCAGATTATTAATATTACTATAAGATAATCCATCCGCCAACCTCAACAAATTATTTTTTAGATATTTAAATTATTATTCAAATGCTTGATTTATCGTGATTATAATGATACTTATACATTATTATTCTTGGCAGAATTCCGGATATCAATGGTTTCAAGATGTAAATATAATGTTTTGCTGGCAGATGCATTTTTCGGCAACCAATAAAAACCAATCGAGAAACATTAAGACTATATTTGAATTTTCTCCTGTTGTAAGCGTTTTTCGGTTCTCTCATAATATACAGAGGCTCTTGCAAGTTGAATGCGCTGTAGCCTTTTTCATACAATCGCCAAAATAAATCAAAGTCCTCAGCCCGTTCTGTTTTTGGTGAAACGGAATATCCTCCAATTTCTTTGTAGACACAGGTCTTCATGATTATTGTTGCATGAAAGCATGGATTGTTTTTTGGAAGCCACGTTATATCCGGCTCCTGTGATATCACTCTGATACGACCTATTCCATTTCCGTCCATAATTCGCATCAAGCATCCGACAACTGCGTATTCTTTATTGTTCTCTAGAAAATCAACCTGTTTTTCAAACCTTTCCGGTTCGGAAATGTCATCGCCATCCATTCTTGCTGTGTACTCTCCATCCGCAAATTCGAGACACCGATTGAGCGTTGGTCCGAGCTTGATATTTTTATCATTTTTTAGTAATCTAATTCGATTGTCTTTTTTTACATATTCAGCTGCTATTTCATAGGTTCTGTCCTTTGAACCGTCATCACATAAAATCAGTTCCCAATTCAAATAGGTTTGATAAATAATCGACTCAATGCTCTGCGCCAGCGTTGCTTCACAATTATTTATGCCCATAATTACTGAAATCTTTGGGTTGTTTTCTTTCGTAAGTTCCATTAACATTTCTCCAAACAATTAAGTGTAACTTTGCCTAATGTTTCAATCTCATTGCTTGGTTTGCAGTACGCATCGGTTTTAATATTTATCACTTTTTCATAAACGCTTTGCATTTCAACAATTACTTGATCTCTGCTGTATGGAACAACATTTTTGATTGCATTTTTCGATAGACTCTGATAAAGCTCTTCATTTTCAATGATTTCCAAAACCCTTTGAGCGAACTCATTTTTATCATTAAGCTTTATTAAATAACCATTTTTATCGTTTTTTACCAGTTCTCTGTGACCTCTGTTGTCAAAAACAACAACCGGTATTCCGCAAGCAAGCGCCTCCATAACATTTACCGGCAACCCTTCTCTAATACTTGAAGCAACGGCAATATCGCACATCGGCAAAAGATCTTCGACATCGGCTCTCATCCCCAAAAAGTCAACTTTATTTTCAAGCCCAAGTTTTTTGGAAAGTCGTTGATTTTTGCCATTTAATCCATCATGACCAATAAGCAGCAACCTGACATTTTTATTTTTTGTGCAAATTATTTCAAGAGCTTGAATTAACCGCTTCTGGTTTTTGTTTTTATTAAGCTCCGCTACATAAACGAGCAAAATATCCGAGTCTGAGTACCCGTTTTTTTGTCTCTGCTCATTTCTTTTTTCAGTCGAAGGTTTTGAGAATTTTTTATTATCGTAGCCTATCCCGTGAACATGCACAATTTCGCGCGCCTTAAAATATCTCTTTGCAATGCTGTAATCCTCATGATTGATAGTTATAAGGCAATCGGTTATCTTTGACATAAAATACTCTATTGGATAATAAATCAACCAATTTCTTATAGGGGCACCCATAAAAAAATGAAAGCCATGGGCGGTGTATATCACCTTTGTCCCCTGCTTTCTTACTGTTCTTGATGCTATTCTTGCTAATACGCCTCCTACAGGATTGTTGCAATGAATAATGTCAAACTTATTATTATTTATGATTTCCTTCAGTTGCCTATAAGCGGCAATATTTCTAAAACTTAACGGTGAACGGGCAATAGAAATTTCAAATATGTTATCACAATTTGGCAAAGCTGAAGAGCCTGAACATACCGAGCTTACTTCCCAACCGCTTTTTGTGAATAATTCAAAATATGGCAGATAAAAAAAACGGAAGTGTACCCCCACGGTTGCTACAAAAAGTATTTTTTTCAATTATAATCCTACCTTGTGTGAAGTGTTGTATGGCGCCGAAGTCACAGGTATTTTATTCTAATATAAAAAGCTAAATCATTGTACTTTGCATTGCCGGCAAATATTCGCATGGCGAAGTCATCTTTTTACATCAATAAATTGTTGGATTAGTTTCTATTCACTACTTCATACGGAAGTTTTTCAGGTGTAATCTTACATTCTCCTGCTTCCTTATAATTTGTTACTATCTTTTTGAGTACGCACCTGACAGTTTCATTATCTACTGTCCGCAGTTCTTCGAGTGTCTTCAAAAGAAGCTCTTCATCAATATTAACCGGTGTTGTTACAAAAATTTGATCGTTTGATGTCTTTTGACGGTCCTCCATCTCTTCTGCAAGAGAAAGTTCCTCATACATCTTTTCGCCTGGGCGTAAACCGGTAAACTGGATATCAATATCAATATAAGGTATATAACCAGAAAGCTTAATCATATTTTCGGCAAGCGTGAGAATTTTGACCGGTTCGCCCATATCCAAAACAAACACTTCACCACCGTTTGCAATGCCGCCGGCCTGAACTACTAACTGCGCAGCCTCCGGAATTGTCATAAAATATCTAGTGATATCCGGATCGGTAACCGTTACCGGTCCGCCTCGCTCAATCTGCTCTTTAAAAATCGGAATAACACTTCCGTTAGAACCCAAAACATTGCCAAAGCGAACCGCTGCGAAACGGGTACCCGTGGTATGCCTGTCAAAATACTGAATGATTTTTTCCGTTACTCTTTTTGTGGCGCCCATAACATTTGCCGGATTTACCGCCTTGTCGGTTGAAAGAATAATAAACTTTTTGACTTTAAAATCCATTGCCGTTTTTGCAGTGTTAAAAGTACCGAAAATATTATTTTTAACTGCTTCACACGGGCTGTCTTCCATTAACGGAACATGTTTGTGCGCTGCTGCGTGGAATACCACAGTGGGATGAAATTCCTCAAAAACTTGTCTTAGTCTTGCCTCGTCCTGAACAGAGCCTATTCTGATTTCTATTTTGGTTTTGTCCTTGCAAATAGTATCAAGCTGATTTTTCAATGTAAAGGCATTGTTTTCATAATTATCAAAAATAACGATTTGTTCGGGCTCATATTTTGCAGCCTGACGGCAAAGCTCACTGCCAATGGACCCACCTCCGCCCGTCACTAATACGACCTGTCCCTTTAGGTAGTTGCAAACTTTTGAATCAAGTGTAACCTCGGTACGTGGCAACAAGTCTGCAATCTCAACATTTCTGACTTTTTCAACCGGGCTGTTTTCGTCTGCCATTTCAAGCAATGTCGGTGAAGTTTTAAGTGTGCAGCCTGTTTCCATTGTAATTTTTAATACCTCAACCTGCCTTTCCGGTGAGGCACCGGGTATACAGATTGCTATCTCGTCAATTCTATACATTTTAGCAATTTCGGGTATTTTTTCACAGCCTCCACGCACCGGCATACCCCTTAATCGTTTACCCTGTTTATGAATATTGTCATCTATTATAACAACAGGACGTCCAAGACGGTAGCCATGGGCCTGCAGGTCCTCGGCCACTATCATACCCATAGAGCCTGCCCCAACAATCATTACACGAATATCTTTTTTTATTCCACTAAAGTTAATGTTTACCTTGCCTTTTCGCTCAACGGCTCTTAAAACCAACCGTACACCACCGATAAAAGCTATACTTAAAAATGTACTGGTTATGTATACGAGACCGGGGAAATTTTTCATTCCGGGTAAATGCAAAGCTTCTCCGATTTTATCAATTCCTGTGCTTAATATTCCACCCATAACAACCGCTAAAACGATTTGGAACAATTCATAAGTTCCCGCGTATTTCCAAATACTGGTATACAAACCAAACAGTCTGAAAATAATCAGATATCCAACGGTAACTAACAATAAACGATCATATCTAATCGTTATAAATAAAAATAATGAATTTGATATCGGCGGATAATCACCTGTTCTGTACATATACAATGCTATGAAAAAAGAAATGTTAATTGCTAACGCATCTAATAAACATAACAACATTTTATTTGAAAAATTATGGGTTCTTTTTAATTTTTCATTCAAAGTATTCCCCACCTATTTATAATATTATAATAATTAAACATAAGATAAATAAAGTTTAGTATATTTGCATTAGAATGTCAAACAAAATAAGAAAATTGCCGAGATTACCGCAAAAAAGCATATTTAAAATACAATTCCTAGTATTTTTAGAAATTATCATTTTCTTTGAAATTATGTGTTCTAACTCTATACTGCTTTGGTGTGAAACCGGTATGCTTTTTGAAAATCTTGCTGAAATGGCTTTGGTCATAATAACCAAGGTCTGTCCAAATCTCCGAAATTGAATTGTTGCAAGTCATTAGCAGCATTTTTGCCTCTTCAATCTTTTGTTCTTGAATATAGTCAGTTATGCATTCTCCTGTTTGCTGTTTAAAGCTGCTGTTGAGATAACTTGCATTCATCCCCAAGCTTTCGGCAACCTCTGCAACAGAAATCCGCTCATACAAATGCGAAGCAACATATTCCTTTACCCCTGTGGCTGAAGCAGACAGCATTTTTTCGGAAGAGGTTTTGACTTTTTCGGTGAATTCAAGCAATAATCTAATGGTTAATGCGTTTACATTCTCTGCCATTAAACATTCCTCACAAAGCCTTGAGAAAATTTCCCAAAGCTCATTAACAATGTTTTCGTCAAGTCCTGCCGCAATAGCTCTTTCGCAGGTCAGCGCGCACAGTGCGATAAACCTGTTTTTTCTGCTGCGAAGCGGGATAGCAACCTCGCTGTTCGCACCGACAAAAACATATGCTTTAATAACCCTGCTGATGCCATTAATATCGCCCTTGGCGACGCAGTCAAGCGCCGCTCGCTGAAGCGCCCTAATGAAGAAACCTGCTTCATTGACACTCATTGCAAGCTCTGCTTCCGACTTTTCATTATATCGCGTTGAAACAAGCTTGGTCTTTTCCCGCAAAATTATCACCGCCTACTACAAATTATACCAAAAAACACAATTTATACAATACTTAAAATAATAAAAGTGGTAACATTGCACCGTTGTTCTAAAATCAACAAATATTAATTGAAAAAGGAGTTTTTTATTATGATCGGTCTCGGCAAATGGATTTGTCATGTTGACACAATGTTTTTCAGAGGCGATGCCCATCTTTCCTTATTTGACAACAACGGCGAGTACGGTTTTGAACTCTCTCTCCCCGACATGAGTATTCCTGAAGTGGTCATCAAAGATGTCACGGAAGACGGCAACTCCTTGCATGCAATCGCTAATGTTGACCTCCTCCCGGGCAAGGATATCGATGTTTCCTTAACCTTTGACGGAGATACTTTTGAAGGTTTGCTTAAAGTTCCGTTTATTGGCAAAATTAAGTTAAAAGACGGCAAAAGAGAAGTATAATTTATTGAATTACATAAAAGCGGAACAGAATTTATTTTCGTTCCGCTTTTTTCGTTTTTCTGCTGGTTTGAGTGGACATACAAAGTTAAATTGTGTATAATTGAGAAAATAGTGAGGAGGCGTTAATATGGATTTTATCAATAAATATTTAGTTTTTCGTGAATCCCGTATGTTGCAGCGAATTGTAGCAGCATTTCTCGTGATGGTTGAGGTAATGGGCGCATTGCTTTTCCAATTGCCGCAGACCCCGCGTGGACAAAAAATTGACCTTGGCGCTTGGAAGATTGTTTGGGCAGATGAATTTGACGGCACACAACTTGATCCGCTAAAATGGCGTGCAGCTGGCGACGGTCAGCGCAGAGGCGGCTATTGGGATGCAAACAATGCTATTGTGAAAGATGGCGTTCTTCGTTTGCGCACCGATTACCAGGAGAACGGCCGTTTCGGACCCGGTTGGTACAGCGGCGCAATCGAAACGCACGGTCTCTTTGATAAAGCATACGGTTATTATGAATGCCGCTGCATTTGCCCGGGAGCATCAGGGCTTTGGGGCGCGTTTTGGATGTTTGCAGACGGAGTGGGGAACATTGACGGCAGCGGAAATGACGGTGCAGAGATTGATATCTTTGAATCTCCCATGTATGCAAATCCTAAAAAGCTCATGCGCGACAGCACAACAAGCACAATTCATTTTGATGGCTACGGAGCGGATCATCAGTCAACTTTTTTAGGTTCTTACAAAGCTGTTAAACCATATACCGAGTTTAACACCTACGGGTTGGAATGGAATAAAAACGAATGTATTTTCTATATAAACGGTGTCGAAACAGACCGTTTGGACGGCAAATATGTCTCGCAGGTTAAAGAGTGGCTGATTTTAAGCGTTGAAGTCGGCGGCAGCAACAATATCCCCGGTGCGGATGGAAACGGAAATATATCTGTCGGCGACAATGGTATTATTACGGCGAACCCAAAAGAAATGTTCCCCGTTGACATGGTTGTTGACTATGTTAGGGTTTACGACAGGTTGGTATGATTTTAAATATTGATTTATTTTACACTTTGCTACAAAATATACAAAAAAACACAATTAATACAATACAAACTATTTTTTTGTGTTAGTATATTCATGTTGATTTGTTTCAACAAAAAATTAATTGAAGGAGATTTTTATTATGATTGGTCTTGGCAAATGGTCATGTCATGTTGACACAATGTTTTTCAGAGGCGAAGCATTTTTCACAATCAAAGACAATAACGGCGAATATGGTTGGGCACTTGATGTCCCAGGTGTTGATGTCCCTGAAATCGTTATCCGCGATATCACTGAGGATGGAAACACTTTGACAGCAGTCGCGAATGTTGACCTGCTCCCGGGCAAGGATATCAATATCACTGCTACTTTTGAAGGAGATACCGTTGAGGGTTTAATTAAGATTCCTTTCATCGGCAAAATCAAGTTAAAAGACGGCAAAAAAGTAGCCATGTAAATCTTTTTTTAGAAAAGTTCAAGAAGCGAGACGGAAAAATCCGCCCCGCTTCTTATTTTTTAACTTTTTTTACAAAGCCGCATTTATTTCAGCCGGTTTTTCGCCTGCCTGTCTCATTTTTTTCTTCAGTATTTTTGCCAACTCTTTTCTCACCAACGCATACTCCGGGTCTTTCATAAGGTTTTTCAGTTCAAAAGGATCATTTTCAAGGTCATATAAATATTCTTCGTTATAAACCAAACTATAAGAATCCTTCCACGCGCTTTTATCAAAGGCACAAACCGAATATTTCCATTTTTTTGTCCGTATGGCTCTGCCGACCTGACTTTCGCTTATCTGCATAAATACCTCACCAGGCCAATTCAGCTTTTTTTCGTCCACCAGCTTTTGCAGCGGATTTCCGCGCATTTCTTTCGGCTTTTTTATTTTCGCACAGGCAAGCAATGTAGGCGGAATATCAATCAGGCTGACCAATTCCTTAACGGTTTTGCCGCCCTCAAATCCGGGACCAAAGGCAACCATCGGCACTCTTGCACAGGCATCATGGCAGGACCTTTTATATTCATTGTTGCGGGTCCTGAAATGTGAGCCATGGTCGCTTGTGTAAAAAACCACCGTGTTACCGGCAATGCCTAAACGGCTCAGCTCTTCCATCAGCCTGCCAAAGTTGTAATCCAAGCTGTTGCAGCAGCCCAAATAATCGGGGTAGTTCTGTTTCCAATCCCCTTTTTGACCGGCAAGGTCACCGGGAACCTCGAAATCTTTGAACTTTTGTTTTGAGCCTCTCGGTCCCTCATAGCGGAACCTGTCGTTTTGATGATGGGGCTCGATATACGAAAGAAACAGGAAGAACGGCCTTTCCGATTTTCTGTTCTTTAAGTAATTCAGCGCAAAATCGGTTATCCTGTCCGCCCTGTAGCCTTTGAACTCAACTTTTTTCATATCGCCGTCAAACATATGCCCATTATAACCGTGGGAGGTAAACTCCAGTGCGTCGGATGCCAGCCAGTAATCTTTGTACCCGCCCCGAAGATTCTCAGGAACAGGGCCTCTGGAGTTATCAAACCTTTCTCCGATATCTTCATTGGAATCGCCTACTGTTGAGGCCAAATGCCATTTGCCGATATACCCTGTTTCATAGCCGTTTTCGGTGAAATATTTTGCAATTGTCTTTTCATCCGGTTTCAGAGCGATACCGTTGCGGTAGCAACCCGTTTCGGTCGCATATTTTCCTGTTTGAATGCAGGCCCTTGCGGGTCCGCACACCGGCTGGCAGGTGAACGTATTTTCGAACATGACACCTTTTTGAGCGAATTTGTCCAAATTAGGCGTCACATCCAATTTTTGCCCGTAACAGCCTATAGTATCCCACCGCTGCTGGTCAGAAAAAATAAAAATCACATTCGGTTTCGGCAAAGTAACCACCTCTTTTTATCCGTTCAATTTCATATATTCTTCAAATCCGCCGCCGGATTGACGCATTTTTTGCTCAAATT
>CAYNMU010000038.1:9021-20821 GCA_964398395.1 uncultured Eubacteriales bacterium | reverse complement strand
AAGGTGTTAATTCGTTGAATAATCAAATTGTTTTTATTGTTAATTAATTTCAAATGTGCTATAATCAATGAAATTATTAGCTTATTATTTATAATATTTTAACTTATTATTGTTGAAAGGAGAAAGAAAATGAGTTTTTTTGACGATGCAATGTTTACTGCAAAAACCGTCGGAAAGTCTGTTGGAAAGCGAACTGAGGAAATAATTATTATCTCAAAGAAAAAGCTTTCTGCAATTGAATTTGAAAACAAATTGGAGAGTCTTTATGAGGAACTGGGTAAACTATATTTTTCAGTTTTAAACGGACAACCCGAAACTAATAATCGGCACAATGAAATTGTTGATGAGGTTAAACGAGTTACAATTGAACTGGAGGAAATCCGAATTGAGATCAGCAATTTGTCAAAGAAAAAGCAATAATTGGATTATCATTATTTAGGAAGTGTAACTTTTGGTTGATCACAAAAAGCAATCAGTTCTCAGCGGGGCATTAGTTCTGTCGGTTGGTGTAGTCGCAGTAACAATTATTGGCCTGTTTTACAAAATGTCACTGACTGCTTTAATAGGTGGAGTTGGCAGAGGTTATTTCAGCTCGGCATACGAACTATATACACCAATTTACGCAATATCAATGGCCGGCTTGCCAATTGCTGTTTCAAGACTTGTTTCTGAGAATATTGTGCTTAACCGTTTCAATGATGCGCGAATGTACTTTAAGATTTCATTACGAATATTTGTCTTCATTGGCATTGTTGGTACTATAGTATTATTTCTGTTAGCATACCCCTATACTCATTTTGCTGCAGATCCCCGTAATTTACCTGCAGTTATAGCAATATCTCCTTCACTATTTTTCTGTTGTATTATGTCAGCATACAGAGGCTATTATGAAGGTCTTCGCAATATGAAACCAACTGCAGTATCACAGATTTATGAGGCAATTGCAAAACTCGTTATTGGTCTTTCCATTTCATATGCAATAATGACTGCAGGGTTAGCACAATATAATGCGGGGGATAAGGTTTTTGGCAACAAGGTAACAAGTATTGATGATGCTTATAGCATAATATATCCACTTTGCGCTGCCGGGGCTGTCCTTGGGGTTACTGTTGGTACAGTTATTGGAACTTTATACTTGATAATCCTATATAGGCGAAAAGGGGACGGAATAACCCGTTTGGATTTAGCTAATTCACCACCATCCTTGTCAAATAAATTACTTACAAAACGGCTGATTTTAACCGCAATTCCAATGGCAACAGGCGCTTTGGTTTTAAATATAACCAATTTGATTGATACTGTAACTATTCAAGCTCGTTTAGCATATGCAATTTCAGCTAACCCCGGTTTTATTAAAAATATGTACGCAGGTGCGATTTCTGCAGCAAATGTTGTTGATAAGGATATTGCCAAATATTTATGGGGAATTTACGGATCATCTCTTGATTTCAAGAGCTTAATGCCAATGATTATTGTATCTTTGGGAGTGAGTGCTTTACCGGCATTGTCTGCAGCATGGGCAACTCATGATATGGTAAGCGCAAAAGCAACAATTGAGACGGTTTTACGAGTGACAATGTTAGTAGCATTACCTGCGGGCATCGGTATAGCAATTTTAGCCACGCCGATTTTAACATTGATTTATGGCAGAGGATTAAGCGCAAATATTATTCCGATTGCCGCCCCGTTAGTTGCAATATTTGGTTATGCAACTGCGCTTATGTCGGTTTCTACACCTATTACCAATATGCTTCAAGCTATTGGGCGCTCGGACATACCTTTAAAATCTCTTATAATCGGTGCGACTGTTAAAATTATTTGCAACTTTGTTTTAGTTGGAACTCCAAGATATAATATTAAAGGCGCTCCATTTGGCTCTATTTGTTGTTATATAATTATAGTTGGTATTAATCTGTTCTATCTTCTCAAATTATCAAAAGTACGGCCTAATTTGATGTCTGTTTTGTTTAAACCGCTAATATCGGCTATTTTGAGCGGAGTTTCAGCAAAGCTAAGTTACGGATTTCTTTTTAGCCTATTATCTTCCGGAAATGCTTCCGCGAGTACAAAAATAGTAGCCATTGCTACCGTAAGCTCAATAGCAATTTCAATTATTGTATTCACAATTTCGATTCTGCTGATTAAAGGAATTACGAGGGAAGATATCTCTGTTTTGCCAAAAGGAGAAAAAATTGCAAAAGTGCTTGATAAATATAGACTTTTAGGGTAGAATGTTATTAATACAAATATTTACAGGGTTTTGGAGAAAAAATGAGCATTGTTTTTGAATTCAAGTCGTGCTACAATATTTATGATCTAATAGAAATTATTAGGATTTTACGAGAACCTGGTGGTTGCCCTTGGGATGCGGAGCAAACTCATGAAAGCATTAAAAAGAATTTAATCGAAGAGACCTATGAAGTGATTGAAGCAATTAATAAAGCTGATAACTCTTTGCTGTGCGAAGAATTGGGCGACTTAATGATGCAAGTTATATTTCATGCACAGATGGAGACTGAAATAGGCAGTTTTAATATTAACGATGTTTCTAATGGTGTTTGCAAAAAGCTTATTGAAAGACATCCGCATGTTTTCGGTGAAGTAAATGTTTCAGGTGTTTCGGATGTCTTGACAAATTGGGAAGTAATTAAAAGGCGTTCAAAAGGGCAGTCAAACAGAAGTCAGGCTATGCTTTCCATTCCAAAAGAATTACCCGCATTAATGAGGGGATATAAAGTTCAGCAAAAAGCCGCATCAGTCGGTTTTGATTGGCCTGACATTTCAGGTGCTATAGAAAAGCTAGATGAAGAAATCCTAGAGCTTAAAGAGTCAATTATAGGCGGCAGTGAAGAAGAAACATTAGAAGAATTAGGCGATGTATTATTTTCTATTGTGAATGTTTCACGATTTGTAGGATTTGATGCTGAAGAGGCACTTACATTAGCAACCAATAAATTTATCAGGCGTTTTACAAAAGTTGAGCAGCTTGCTGAAGAAGAAAAGCTTGATTTACAATCTGCGAGTCTTGAAAAATTAAATTTTCTTTGGGATATTGCAAAACAAGAAAAAGAATGATATACTCTAAAAGGTATTTCATAATAAATTAAATGGAGGAAAAAAAATGAATAAGGCAGAATTTATCAGCGCAGTTGCAGAAAAAGAAGGAATGGACAAAAAACTTGCGGCAAAAGCGGTTGATGCAGTTTTTGGTTGTATCGGCGAAGCTCTTGCAGCGGGAGATAAAGTCCAAGTAATCGGTTTCGGAACATTTGAAGTTCGCGCTCGTGCTGCAAAACAAGGCCGCAATCCTAAGACTGGTGAAGCAATAACAATCGCCGCAGCAAAATCTCCTGCATTCAAGGCAGGCAAAGCACTTAAGGATAGTTTGCAGAAATAACAACGCTTAATTAGTTTATTTTTATGCAATTTATACATTAAATTTAATCACAAAAGTCAGGGGCACACAAGTTGTGCCCCTGAAATTTTAATGAGGTCATAATAATGAGGTTGGATAAGTATTTAAAAGTCTCAAGAATAATAAAACGAAGAACAATAGCAAACGAAGTTTGTGACGCTAAACATGTTCTTGTAAATGGAAGAATTGCAAGAGCATCTTATGAAATTAAAACTAACGACATATTAGAAATATCAGTTGGAACAAATAGACTTAAAGTTCAAGTGTTGAACGTTTCTGAGTATGCAACCAAGGAATCAGCGTCGCTAATGTATAAGATTTTATAAATAGTAATTATAACAAAAGTTGAGCGTATAACTACAATCTCCTAAATAGTACTAATATAGCAATATAATCAATTAATTAGTTGTTGTTTACAATAAATATTAATAATATTATAAGAAAATTTGAAAATATACTTGATAAATTAGTTTATTATGTGTATAATTTATTACAATTAAGTGCATTAGGAAATAATAAAGAAGGTAAGTTGACGAATGTTTTCTGAAACCGTGAAAAAACGTAAAAACAGTGTCATTCTATCCGTATTTTTTATCGGTGCTGTTTGCTATATCGTTTTTACATGGGTTGGTCTTCAGGGAAAAATTCAAGAGCAAGCTCAAACTTTGTCTATTGTTAATGAAAACATTAAGGTTCAAGATTACGAAAATAATGAGTTGAAGAGAATTCTTGATGCAGGTAATAGCTCCGAGTATTTTGAGCGTATTGCACGCAAAGATCTCGGTTATGTAATGCCCGATGAAAAAGTATATTATTATGATATTTCAACGGGAGAGTAATTAAGGAGGCTAATTCTTTTTTATGCAGGTAGAGGTAGGAACAGTATTGGACGGCAAAATCACTGGGCTAACAAATTTTGGAGCATTCGTTGAACTAGAGGGCGGTAAAACAGGAATGGTTCATATTTCCGAGGTAGCCGGCAGTTATGTCAACGACATTAAGGATCATCTTATAATTAATCAAGAGGTTAAGGTTAAGGTTCTTAGTGTTGGCGAAGACGGAAAAATTAGCCTTTCTATCAAAAAAGCAATGGAGCCTGAGCAATCGCCAAAACTACAACAAAGGCCGCGCTCAGCACCTTCTAAGCGTCCTAACGGCAATGTTTGGCAGGGCGGTAAGACTATGCCTTCTAATGACAGCCAATCATTTGAGGATATGCTTGTAAAATTTAAGCAAGTTAGTGACGAGAAGATGACTGATTTAAAACACTCCACTGAATCAAAACACGGTGGTGGTTATTCTCGAAGGGGCGGAAAACAATAAAGATATTCCAACTCAAGAGTAGTATTCAATGTATATAAGGGGCGGACTACTCTGTCCGTTCCTTTTTTTATTTACCATTTCTTTATAATGGAGGAAAAAATGAGAATAATAAATGCTCAAATTTTCACTATGACCAGTAAAACAATTAATAATGGTTATATTGAGTTCGATAAAACCATTACATCTTATGGTGAGATGAAGGATTGTTTTAGCGGAGAAGCTTATGACGCCAAAGGAGCGATGTTGTTCCCTGGGTTTATTGATGCGCATACGCACATTGGTATATGTGAAGATTCACTTGGGTTTGAAGGTGATGATTGCAATGAAATGACAGACCCTTGTACGCCACATCTACGTGCTATTGATGCTATTAATGCTTTAGATATTTGTTTTAATGAGGCTATTCAAGCCGGCATAACTTCAGTTGCAACAGGTCCCGGAAGTGCCAACCCTATCGCAGGACAAATAGCCGCAATTAAGACTTACGGTCAATGCATTGATGATATGATTATCAAAGCTCCTGCTGCAATGAAATTTGCTTTAGGCGAAAACCCAAAGACTGTATACAACGAAAAAAAGACAGCTCCAAGTACAAGAATGGCAACAGCTGCAATTATTAGAGAACAACTCACTCGAACAAAAGAATACATAGTTAAGCATAATGACGAAAACAAAAATGAATATGATGCCAAACTTGAAGCGCTTGCTTTGATTTTCGAGCAAGGGTTACCTGCTCATTTTCATGCACATCGCGCAGATGACATTTTTACTTCAGTTAGAATTGCAAAAGAATTTGGGTTAAAATATGCAATTGTTCATTGCACACAAGGACATTTGATTGTAGAAGAATTGGCAAGATGTGGAATAAATGCGATGTGCGGGCCATTGATTACTGACCGAAGTAAACCTGAACTTCGCGACTCCACTCCGGCAAATCCAGGGATTTTAAGTAGGGCAGGGGTTAAAACCGCAATTGTAACTGATCACCCTGTAATTCCGATCCAATACCTTTTACTTTGCGCCGGTCTTGCTGTACGTGAAGGCATGGATCATTATGAGGCGCTTAAAGCAATAACAATAAATCCTGCAGAAATTTGTGGAATTTCAGATAGAGTAGGTTCTATTGAAATTGGAAAAGATGCGGATATTGTCTTATTTGATGATGATCCTCTTACTCTTGAGGCTAAACCGAAAATAGTAATTTCAGATGGTGAAATAGTGTTTGGAAAGTTTTAAAATATTTCGAAATACTTTAATGGGTGTGTTTGTATATGCGTGAAATTAATATAAAAGCGATTGAATCAGCAATTTGTGAGATGTGTATTAAAGCTAATTGTGTTTTGCCTGACGATTTAGCTGAATGCTTAAATTGTGCTGAAACAACAGAAGTAAATGATCTGCCGAAAAGTGTTATTAATGATTTGAAAAAAAATATTAAAGCAGCGGTAGAGTTGAATATTCCAATTTGTCAAGACACCGGCATTACTGTTATTTTTGCTGATATAGGTCAAGATGTTCATTTGGTTGGGGGAGATTTTGAAGCAGCTATAAACAGCGGGGTTGGCAGAGGATATAAACTTGGAAATTTGCGTTGTTCAATTGTTAAAGACCCTTTTTCCAGAGTGAACACAGGTGATAATACTCCTGCAGTCATTCATACACGAATCGTTGAAGGAGAAAATATCAAATTGACAGTTTCTCCAAAAGGGTTTGGCAGTGAAAATATGAGTCGGATCAAAATGTTTAATCCTTCAAGCAACAGAGAAGACGTAATTGATTTCATTTTGGAAACCGTAAAGAAAGCCGGCAGTAATCCATGCCCTCCGATAGTACTTGGCATTGGTATTGGCGGTGACTTTGAATATTGTGCTCTGCTTGCCAAAAAGGCATTATGCCGATCTGTTTCGACTAAAAACGAGAATGAATATTACAGTGAACTTGAGGAAGAACTTTTAAAACAAATTAATCTTCTGAATATTGGTCCGCAAGGTTTTGGCGGTAATACTACAGCGCTTTCTGTTGCAATTGAAGTTGCTCCTACACATATAGCCGGTTTACCTGTTGCGGTCAATGTAGGTTGTCATGTTACGAGGCATATTTCTTGTATAATATAAAAATTACATACGCATTTTGAAACATATGTAAATAAATTAAAAACTTATGAATTACACTTCCATGTTTTGTGTAAATGTGCTATAATAAATTTGCAATCCAATACAAGTGAGTTCACTTTATGGATTCAATATTTACAAGGGGATGACATTATGAAAATCACCATTACAGGACGTAAATGCTCACCCAGAGAATCATTTAAAGAAAGGGTTGAAAACAAACTAGCAAAAATTGAACGTTTTTTTGGCGAAGACGCAGAAGCAAAAGTTACCGTTACAGTTGAAAAATCGACTCAAATTGTTGAAATCACAGTTCTAAACGGAGGTATGATTTTCAGAGCTGAGGAAAATGCTCCCAATATGAACGACGCATTCGACTCATGTGTTGAGTCATTAATTCGACAAATTCGAAAAAACAAAACAAGAATCGAAAAGAAGCTTCGCAGTGGCGCTTTTGATCAATTTATTGATGCCGAACCCGTTACTGAAGAAATCGATTTTGAAATTGTTCGTTCAAAAACAGTTTCACTTAAACCTCAAGATGTTGAGGAGGCAATACTTCAAATGAATATGCTTGGTCATCAGTTTTATATGTTCCTTAACGCCGCTACTGAAAATATTAATGTTGTATATATGCGTAAGGATGGCGGTTACGGAGTTCTTGAACCTGATTCAGAATAATAAATGATTTATGGGGGCAGACCAATAGTCTGCCCCCGGTATAATAAGAAAGGTTATCCAATTAATGAAAATAAACCTTGTAGTTCCGTGTTTGCTTGGTCTTGAATCTCTTATTGCAGATGAACTTCGCGAATTTGGAGCAGAAAATGTTACTGCTGAAAATGGAAGGGTTCTTTTTAGCGGTGATGAATTTATACTTGCAAGGGCAAACATAAATTCTCGATATTCCGAAAGAGTCCAAATCCTGGTAGGAAGTTTTGACGCTTTAAGTTTTGAAGAACTTTTTGAGGGTACAAAGTCATTGCCCTGGGAGAATTGGCTTAACAAAACGGATTCCTTCCCGGTAAAGGGATATTCGATAAATTCAACACTTTTTAGTGTAAGTGATTGTCAAGCTATTATAAAAAAGGCAGTTGTTGAAAGACTAAAACTTAAATATAAATTAGAATGGTTTGAGGAAACAGGCCCTATTCATCAAATCCAATTTTCAATATTTAAAAATAAAGTTAGTTTATTATTAGATACCTCAGGTGCAGGTCTTCATAAAAGAGGATACAGGATTGATGCAAATACTGCGCCTATAAAGGAAACTCTTGCAGCTTCACTTTGTTATATTTCAAAGCTAAGACCTTATCACAATCTTTATGACCCTATGTGTGGATCGGGAACAATATTGATTGAGGGAGCTATGATAGCAAAAAATATAGCACCGGGCATTAATAGAAATTTTTCTGCCGAGAGATGGGAAATTATTCCAGAGATGGTTTGGGCACAAGAACGTGAGCAAGCAAAATCTTTGGTTCGTATGGCTGATGATTTTTGTGCTTTTGGTTATGATATTGATGAAAAATCCATTGAGCTTGCAATGATTAATGCTGACCGAGCAGGAGTTTTAGATAAAATCAGACTTCAGACTTGTGATTTAAAAGAATTCAAACCGCAGACCGAAAGAGGGACACTAATTTGCAATCCACCTTATGGTGAAAGAATGTTAGATATAGAGCAATCGGAATTATTGTATATAAATATGGGGAAAATATTTGAACAAAAAAAAGGTTGGTCATATAGCATTATTAGTCCTTCTGAGACTTTTGAGGATTCGTTCGGTCGTAAGGCAGACAAAAGGCGTAAGCTTTATAATGGAATGATTAAGTGCCAAGTATTCATGTATTATAAATAGGAGGCTGTTTTATGAAGCATGTGTTCATTATTAATCCCGCAGCAGGCAAAGGTAACCCGGCATGTGAACTTAAACCGAAAATTGAAAAGTATTGTGATGAGAACTCATTAGACTGCATTATACATGTCACCTCTTCGGCTTATGAAGCTATCGGCTTTGTTCGTGAACTTGCTAAAACTGGGGAACATATGAGATTTTATGCCTGCGGAGGCGATGGAACGCTTTATGAGGTGGTTAATGGAGCTTTTGGTTACGCAAATGCTGAGGTCGCTGTAATACCTCTTGGTTCAGGCAATGACTTTATCCGACTATTTGGAACGAAAGAAATATTTTTAGATATTGATGCTCAGGTTAAAGGCACAGCAACGGATCTGGATGTGATTAGGTGCGGTGATAAAATAGCAATTAACCAATGCTCTATGGGCTTTGATGCCGAAATCAATGCGAAACAAGCAAGTTTTAAGAAGCTGCCATTTATGAAGGGCGATAGTGCTTATTTTGCAGCGATGTTATACTGTTTTTTAAAGAAAATCAATAATATATTTACAATAACTGTTGATGATGGTGAACAATTTACGCAAAACACTCTTTTTTGCGTTGGGGCGAATTCAAGATGGTATGGCGGCGGGTTTAAAGCTGCTCCTTTGGCAATTCCTGATGACGGTCTTCTGGACTTCATAATAGTTAAGAAAAACATGAGCCGACTTAAACTTTTGAGCCTTGTAAATAAATATAAGGCCGGTCAGCACTTAAACTGGGATATTACTAATTTTGTCCGTGGTAAAAAAATTAGAATCCATAGTGATAAAATTGCTGCTATCAATTGCGACGGTGAGAAAGATTTAGGTAATGATGCGGTATTTGAAATAATCGAAAAGGGTATTAAATTTGTAATTCCCGTGAACTCATCCTATTTTGAGGATAAAGCTACGGGAAAACTAAATAGTTGAGTTGATCAAAGGGAAAATATTATTTTCATCTCAATTTGTATTCGTATTTGCGCAGGGCTTTAATCAGCTCTGCGTTTGTTTTAATAAATTCCGGAAAATATATTCCGCCGGGGTGCATACCAAAATAATTATGAAAGTCAGAACCGGAGACTTTTTTCAGTCCATATTTTTCCGCCCAAAACATGGAGATGTCATTATTGGAATTATGACTTGAATTTCCATTATATACTTCAATCCCGTCAAGTAGATTATAGTCGCATATTTGCATCCTTTTTCTAAAAGGATGCGCTTGAAATACCAACAAATTGTTTTTTTCAGCAAGGGCTTTAAACCTTTTTAAACCAATATCCATCATATCTTGATTTTTATACAAAAATTCTTCATCAATTCCATAAACTAAATAATCATTTAACTCGTTTGAAAAGCAAATTTCCATACCTAAAAGTACAGAAAAATCTTTTTCAGAACAGTTGTTTGCTAATTTATATCCCTTTAAGAAATAATCAATTTTATCATTCCAAGTTGCGCTTGAAATATCCCTGAAAGTTCGTTTGCACATGTGGTTAGTTATCACAACGCCATTATAACCTTCGGACTTATATGTTTCAACAACCTTCTCAGCAGTAAAAAATGCGCAAGGACTAACTTCAGAAGTATGCGTATGCATTTCAAATAAATAATCTTTCATTTCTTATTCAATGCCCTTCAGCCTAAATTTAAAGCAAAACGATCAAATGTAACTTTTATCAGTCAACGAAATTATACTCCCTTATTATTTTGTTGACAAGGTAATTCGACCTTTATTTTCAATTGTAAAAAATTTACAATATGTTAATTTTTGAGGCAACAAAATAATATATAATAAGATAATTATTGAAAGTGGGGGAGAGCTTTTGCTTGGCTACATTAAGGCATTTAAGCCTGAGCTAAAGGTTAAGGACTATGAGATTTACAAAGGCGTATACTGCTCTTTATGCAAACGCCTTGGCAAAAGTTACTCTCTCTTCGCACAGTTGGTATTAAGTTATGATTTTACATTTTTAGCTATTGCAAAAATGTCGTTGTCAAATGAGTCACCAAAATTTAAAAAAAATCGTTGCCACTATAATCCTTTCATCAAATGCAACACATGCTGCAGTCAAAGCAGAGATCTGGATACTTGTGTTGATGCAGCAATTATTATGTCTTACTACAAGATTAAGGATAATATTGCCGATGGTGGTTTCTTGAAAAAGATCGCAATGTTTTTTGCATTTCCTGCATTGTATTTCATGCATGCAAAAGCTAAGCGTCATTCACCTGAAATAGAAATAATAATTGCTTTGGCAATGAAAGAACAGAAAGCTTTAGAAATTTTAGAAAAATGCGCTATTGATTTGGCGGCTGAACCAACTGCACATGCATTATCTAAAATTATGATTTTAGGAGAAGAAGACGAAAAAAATATTGTTGTGCTTGAACGATTAGGTTATTTAATTGGCCGCTGGGTATATCTTATTGATGCTGTTGATGACTTAGAAGACGATATTAAGCACAATAACTTTAATCCTTTAAAAGCCAATTTCACCGATTTATCTGATCAAATACAAAGAGATAGCCTTCGTGAATATGCGCAACAGGTTTTGAGCACAACAGCTGGCGAAGCGGTACTTGCTTTTGAACTTTTGGAAACCAAAAGATTTAGAGCTATTTTAGAAAATATTCTTTATGATGGTCTCGCAAAAACTACAGAAAATATTTTGAAAATTGATGGGAGGTGTGACCGTGAAAAATCCATATGAAGTTCTTGGAGTGCTTGAAAATGCTTCAGATGATCAAATAAAGCAGGCGTACAAGGAACTTGCAAAGAAGTATAATGAAGACAATTATAGCAGCGGTCCGCTTTCGGGTATTGCACAAGAAAAAATGAATGAGATAAACGAGGCATATGACTCGATAATCATGAATCGTGGCAGCAGCTTCGGTTCACAAAACACTCAAACTCAAAAGGAAGATGCCTATCAATATAATCGGCAGCCACGCTCTGAATATAATGATATCAGAGCAACAATACAAAGCGGCAGAATTGACGATGCTCAAACTCTTCTGGACGGTATCCCACCTAATATGCGTAATGCGGAGTGGTATTATTTAAAGGGGA
>CAYNMU010000038.1:0-8921 GCA_964398395.1 uncultured Eubacteriales bacterium | reverse complement strand
GGGTTGAAACAAAGTTCAAAAACTGCATTGGGCGGCATTGTTGCCGCTCTTTCTATATCGTTAATGTTTATGGTTGCTTTTGTTCCATTCTTTACTTATGCCCTTCCGGCAGCTGCTGCAATTTTGCTAATACCTATTGTTATTGAAATTAATAAAAAGTGGGCATTGGGCGTATATGCTTCAGTCAGTATTCTTGCATTGCTCGTAGTACCTAATAAGGAAGTAGCTGTTATTTATGCTGCATTCTTTGGTTATTATCCAATTATTAAAGCGTTTTTAGAAAGTCGTTTTCCAATTGTAATTGTTTGGTTTATAAAACTTTTGGTTTTCAATACCACAATATTTGTTTCATATTACTTGATGCTGAAATTTATGGGGATAGAAATTGATGAAATGAAAACCCTTGGTGTTTACGCAGTACCAATTTTACTTGTGCTCGGGTCAGTGGCTTTCGTTCTTTATGACTTTGCGTTTACAAAGATAATAAGTTTGTATATTTTAAAGTGGCAAAGCCGTTTTAGAAAAATGTTTAAATAATCTGAAAAATTCAGTCGTTAAAACTTTGAAAAATTAAATATCATGAAGTTATAAATATATTTATTGCCTTATCACCTTGAATTATTAGATTCCTGCAAGTATAATAAACTGAATAATTGTTAGAAAGTTTTATAGATTCGGAGGAGAAATAATGGAAAACAAGCAAACTAACTTTGGTGTTATTGGTATTAGCGGCAGAGGGAGCGGAATGCTCGCAGAATTATTATCTGTTGACGGGGTAAAGGTAACTGCAGTATGCGACAAATACGAAGACAGAGCACTTAATGGAGTCAAAATCGTGCAAGAGAAGGCCGGTAATACTCCGGATATGTATCTTGATTATAAACAGCTTTTAGCTAGAGATGATATAACCGCAATTCTTTGCTGCTCGACATGGATTACCCACAGTCGGATTGCGATTGACTCAATGCGTGCAGGAAAGAATGTTGCATTTGAGGTTGGCGGAGCTGCTTCAACGGAAGAGTGCTGGCAAATGGTTCGCGCTTCCGAAGAAACCGGTAAGTTTTGTATGATTCTTGAGAATTGCTGCTATGATAGAAACGAATTGGCACTTTTTAATATGCAGAGACAAGGCCTTTTTGGTGAGATCATTCATGTTCAAGGCGGTTATCAGCATGACTTGCGTGATGAAATAACATTTGGAAGAGAAACTCGGCATGGCAGGCTTTATAATTTCATGAACCGCAACGGGGACCTATATCCAACTCATCAACTGGGGCCTCTTGCAAAACTATTAAATATCAATAGGGGTAACCGATTTGTATCATTAACCTCTATGGCAAGCAAATCCAGAGGCTTGCATGAAGGAATACTGGATAACCTGCCCAAAGATTATGACCTCTCAACCTACAATTTCACCCAAGGTGATGTTGTAACAACAATGATAAAATGTGCTCATGGCGAAACTATTCTTCTTATTCATGATTGCACTTTACCCAGGCCATACTCAAGAAATTGCAGAATTCAAGGCACACAGGGAATATGGATGGAAGACAAGGAGCAAATATATCTTCAGGAAAGTAGTCCGAGACATGAATGGGAGCCTTTTGAGCCTTATAGGGATAAATATGAACACCCATTGTGGAAGCAATATGCTAAGGATGGTATCCACGCGGGCGGGCATGGGGGCATGGACTTTTTAGTCTTGTCAGCCTTCGCTGATAGTGCAATAAATGATGTTAAATCTCCAATAGATGTTTATGACACGGCAGCATGGATGGCAATAACATGCCTCTCGGAGCAATCAATAGCATTGGGCAGTATGCCGGTGGCAATCCCGGATTTCACAAACGGAATGTGGATTGACCGCGAACCTTACAGACGCGGAATATATTGCCTTGAAGAGGTTTGCAACGATTATTTTGAGTAAATTTATTGGAGGATACAGAATGAATTATTACATAGGCGTTGACGGCGGAGGAACAAAAACAGAATTTTCGCTTTTTGATGATGACAAAAACATTATCTCGACTTTTAAAGGTGCCGGTAGCAATCACGAAAACTATGAAGAATCTTTTGTCAAAGCATCTGCAATTATTTGGGACGGTTTAAACAAGCTTGCATCTCAAGCAGGTATAACAATTTTTGATGTTAAATTTACACTCATGGGACTTGCAGGAATTGACCACAGCTTTCAGTACGATATTATGTGTGATAAACTAAGAGCGTTTGGATTAAAGAATTTTGAGATTTTTAATGATGGTTTCATTGTAGTTAAAGCGGGTTCAAAAACCGGCGCAGCAATCGGATATAATTGCGGTACCGGCAATTGTTGCAATGCTATTGATTCAAACGGAAAAATGCTGCAACTTGCCGGCCTTGGCGATTTTTCGGGGGACATTGGAAACGGACATTGGATAGCAATTATTTCATTCAGGCTTATTTATGATGAAGTGTATCTTGGTCTTAAAAAAACAGCAATGACAAAATTGTTTTATGATGAATTTAAGATTGAAAGCAGGGAACAATTTATTGGCACCCTTGCGGAGTTGGAAGGCGAGAATGCTGAAAAATACATAATGAGTCTGATTGACATCTTTTTTGCAGCTGCAAACAGCGGCGATGAGGCAGTTCTAGAATATATCGAAAAGATGGCATACAGAGGTGCTGAGCTTATTGCAGCACATACAAATCAGCTTTCTTTTACAGGTGAGTATATAGAAGTTGTACTTTCCGGGTCAATTCATACCAAATTACCATCAGATGTTTATATTGATTTATTGAAGAAAAAAGTTGCTGAGAAAAGCAATCGCGCTTATAAATTTATAAAGCTTGACCAGCCTCCCGTAGTTGGCTGTATCAATTGGATTTTTCAGAACTACAGATAATAAATGCAAATTCAAAGAAAATTTGTCTTATGTATACAGGAGATGTTAACCATGAAAGAAATTAGTGTTGCGGTTATAGGTTCAGGAAGTACCTATTGCCCCGAATTAGTGGATGGCTTTATCAAGGCACAGGATTCATTAAGTTTAAAAAGAATAGCTTTTATGGACATTGATGAACGAAAAAGAACAATAGTCGGAAACCTTTGCGTGCGCATGTTAAAAAGGGCTCAAATCGATTGTGATGTTTTAATAACCGATGATCTTGATGCTGCCCTGCAAGGAGTTGACTTTGTTGTCACACAAATAAGAGTAGGCAAGTTGCCCGCGCGACATCTTGACGAAACAATACCAATAAAATATGGGCTAATTGGGCAGGAGACAACCGGTATTGGCGGATTTTTCAAAGCGCTGAGAACAATACCGGTAATGAAAAACATTTGTGAAAGAATAGAGGCAGTTTGCCCAAATGCCTGGTTGATTAATTTCACGAATCCTTCCGGAATTATTACTGAGTTTATCCTTAACAATACAAATGTCAAGAGCATTGGTCTTTGCAATGTACCTATCAACATGATTGATGATACAAGAGAAATTTGCGGGGAAGACAGTGAAATTACATATGTTGGATTAAATCACTTAAGTTGGATAACAGCAGTAATAAAGGATAATAAAAACATTTTACCTAAAATGATGGCAGCAGGCTTTTCGACCAAGGTAATGGAAAATATCAAGGATGACGGCTTTTCAATGGACTGCCTTAATGCAATTAAGTCAATCCCTTCATCATATTTGCAATATTACTATGGCAGGGAAGCCAAACTTGAACATTTAAGAACGGAAGAAAAAAGCAGAGCTCAGGTATGCATGGAGATTGAAGAACAGCTTTTGGAGTTGTATTCGGATGAAAGCATAACCGAAAAACCCGCCTTACTTGATAAAAGGGGAGGCCACAAATATTCTCTGGCAGCAGTTTCCTTAATTGACGCAATTGCTAATGATAAAAATACACTAAATGTTGTTAATATTAAAAACGGCAATACTCTGCCATTTATGGACGCGAATGATGTTGTTGAAATAGCTGCCGTAGTAGGCAAAAACGGCGCAGTCCCCATCAAGGTAGAAAATATTGATAACCGTCATATAATCGGCTTAATGAGGGTCGTAAAAGAATATGAGAAGTATGCTATGAAGGCAGGTATTTCCGGCTCTGACAAAGATGCCATGAATGCGCTGCTGATTCATCCCTTAGTTGGAGACTGGGATAAAGCTTCAAAATGTTTTGAAGAAATGAAGCAGGCACATAAGGCTTATTTACCGCAGTTTATTATTTAGCAAAAATTAGATTATCGCCCCTGAAAGTTAAATCTTTCGGGGGCGATAATTTGTATAATTTGATTATATAACAGGCATCATAATAAATTCAAACGTTAAACCGTCTTTTGCGTCAAAAGTGTATTGCGGCAAAGTGTCCGGTCCACAGCTTGCTGTTCCGGCGCCACGCAAATAACCATCTATGCTTAGCACAGTTGTGTTCTGGTCGCAAATATCCTCCTGATGTTTTGCATTTTGTAACATCTTTTGCGTATAATTGTGCACATTGAAGCTGAATTTGTTGGTGGTGCAGCAAAATTTAATTCCGGCTCCGTCGGCATCGGTTAATTTAAGCCAACGCACTTCAGTATGATTGCCATTATCCTGAGGTTTGATGTAAGGCTCGTGCATATTATTAACTTTTTTCTTATAAATTCCCACAGTCGCCTGAGCCTTGAAATCACAAAGGTTTTCGTATTCTCCCAAACCATAGTATTCAACATTTTCAAACTTTCTCGGCAGTTCAAGCATTAAACCGAAACGGGGTAAATCAGTTTCTAAGAAATTGGTTTTTTGAGGTTCTAATTTTGCGATTACTTTAATTGTGCCATTTGACTTTAATGAATATTCTAAACCAACACTGAAAAGATCTGTTTTAGTGTTGCTTATCAAAAACTTTGATTTAACTTTAATAGTAGTTTCTTTAACTCCAAAATTAAAACCTTCAAGTCTCATGTTAAGATCATTATAGCTTAATTTAAGCCAATTACTTTTCCTCCTGTTATCATTGTCAAGAAGCGCTCGGAATATATTGGGCAAAAACCCCTTCGATTCGACAGGCTCTTGATTAAGCAGTTCTATTCCGGCTACATTGTAATGTTCTAAATTGCCGGTTGATTTATTAAAAGCTGTATATCCGTTATCAAAGCTTACCGTTAGCAATTCACCGTCATTATTTAAGCTCAAACTTTTTCCGCTATCAACTTCGACCTGAACAGTTGCATCCTGCAGCGTAACTTGCTCTGTTGCAAGTTCAACTTCAAATTCATTGTAGTAGCTGAAGTTAATGTGCAAATCGCAATTCGAAGGTGTTTTTAGGTCAAGCGTAATCTCTTGTTCACCGCAAGGAGCAATATTGAGACTGAAACTTCCGGTATCAATTGTTTCGCCGTTTTGGAGAATAACCCATTTCACTGTAATGTAATCAGCATTCCTGAAACGGTTGGTGTTTTTGAAAACAAAACTTCCTCGTTTGGTTTTCCTAACGCGAACAGGTCTGTAAACTGCCTTCATTTCAAGCGCACCGGTATGAGGTGTTCTGTCTGGATAAACTAGACCGTCAACGCAGAAATTGCCGTCATGTTTAATTTCACCATGATCTCCGCCATAAGTATATTTTAATTCACCTTCATCATGATAAACAGCATGGTCAGCCCATTCCCAAATGCAACCGCCCATAAAAATATCTGCGGAATAAATTATATCCCAGTATTCCTCAAGGCAACCTGGTCCGACGCCCATTGCATGGCAGTATTCGCATAAATAGAAAGGTTTGTTTTTATACTTTTTACCTCTGCTGCCATCTCGAACTTCTATCATATTACCGGTACTTGTATACATTTCAGATACAACATCGTATGAATGCCGCGGTGTGCGGATAACTCCTTCGTAATGAACAGGAATTGCAGGGCATATTTCATGCAAAAATTCATAACATGCGTCTTGGCATTTATAACCTCCTGCCTCATTGCCTAAAGACCACATGGTTACACAGGCATGATTACGGTCACGGTAATACATTCGGCTGACTCTGTCAACATAGCGGGGGATCCATTTTGGGTTATTGCTTATCAAGTTTATCCTAAATAATGGATAACCGCAGCAGCCATGCGTTTCAATATCAGCTTCATCAATGACATATAAACCATAAATGTCACAGAGAGTCAGTAAATTTGCGTCCGGTGGATAGTGAGAGGTGCGCACTGCATTGACATTTAGCGACTTCATTAATAATATGTCCTTTTCCAAATCGGCGAAAGACATAACATAACCGTTCTTATGATGTGTATCATGGTGGTTAACACCTTTAATTTTAATTTTTGCATCATTAAAGGTGAATACATCTTTTAGGATTTTAATTTGTTTAAATCCTAAAAGATTTCTTACTGATTCAATTTCAGAATTACCATTCTTAAGAATAATGAAAGTTTCGTATATTTTGGGGATTTCAGCATTCCATTCTTCAACAGGTAAATTTTCGAAAAGTATTTTCACCGATTCAGCTGCAGGTGCGCTGTTTTCGGTGATAATTTTACCGTCTTTTTGGATTTCAATGGTTACACTGTAACCTTCACAATTGCCGCATAAACTGATATGGGTGGTTAAGTTCCATCCAGAATCATTTTTTGAAGTTTCAAGAAAATAATCATTAATATAAGTCTTTGGCATTTCATAGAGCAATACATCTCTGAATATTCCATTTTCCCTAAACATATCCTGGCACTCAAGAAATGTTCCGGTTGACCACTTGTGAACAACGGCAAGCAGTTCGTTTTCGCCGGCAACAATGAAATTTGAAATTTCAAATTCAGCCGTATTGTGTGCGCCCTCGCTGTAGCCGACAAACTTACCGTTAATATATAAATCAAGGCATGGAATTACGCCAAGAAAGGAAAGAATATAATTATTCTCAAGATTGCTTACTGAAAAGTATTTACGATATATTCCGACAGAAAACTCTTTTGGTAGCTTCGGAGGTCTGGTTTCAAACTCATAGGGGCAATTTAAGTAGACAGGCGGTTCGTAGCCTGTACGCTGCCAAGTTGAAGGTACAATGATTTTGTCAAAATTTTCTGCCTCTGTATCAAACAACTCGGGTAAAGTTGACTTTTTTGCATAGTATTTAAAATCCCATTCACCTGAAAGCACTTTAACAATATCAGATGAAAAGCGCTCTGAGGAAATAGGGGTTTTCGTTAGCTCCAATTTAGAACTGTAGGGTATAAAATATGCTCTTCCTGTTCTTTTGTTGATCTCATAGAAATCAAAATCCTTGTGATTTGTGCGGTTAATTGTATATTTCATACAAATCCTCCTAATACTTAATTAAGTGTTATTATTTTATCATAGTGTCTGTGCATATTCAACATTTAAGCTTGTCTATCATCATTTTGGCTGCTTTATAAATATCACCACATCCAAGTGTAATCACCAAGTCGCCATCTTGCGCGTTATCAACTACATACTGTGCAACCTCATCAAATGTGTTAAACCAAACGCTGCCGGGAATTTTTTCGGCAAGCTGAGCAGTGTATACATTGTATGTGTTGACTTCTCGCGAACCCATTATTTCAGTCATAACAACTTTTGTAGGAATTATAAGCGCAGATGCAAATTCGTCCAACAGCATAGATGTTCTCGAAAAAGTGAAGGGCTGAAAAACCGCCCAAACTCTCTTAAAACCCATTAGCATTGCCGCATCAAGAGTGACTTGCAGCTCTTTGGGATGATGAGCATAATCGTCAGCAATAGTAATTCCATTATACTTTCCCAAAATTTCAAATCGTCTGCCTGCACCTCTGAAATTCTCAAGTGTTTCTGTACATTTTTTAAAATCAACGCCTGAATCCATTGCCGCCGCAATCGCTGCAAGAGCATTTGAGATGTTGTGTTTACCCGGAACAGAAAGCCGTACATTTCCCAGTAACTTATCCTTGCAGAAAACATCAAATCTCGGGAAAGCTTTGTCCAAAACAATATTCTTTGCATAATAATCATTGAATTCATTAAGACCGAAAGTGATTAATAATTTATCTTTTATTCCCTCAACAGCTTTAAGCGTATTCTTATCATCGCTATTAAAAATTAAAACTCTTGTTGCCATGGAAGCAAATTTCGTAAAGGAGTAAATAAGGTTATCAAGAGTTTTAAAATAGTCCAGGTGGTCTGAATCTATGTTTAAAATTATTGCAACATCAGGTGAAAGCTCAAGAAAAGTATCAACAAATTCGCAGGCCTCACACACCATATTTTCACTATTCCCAACGATACCATTTGTTCCGGTCAAGGGCAATTTGCCGCCAATAACCGCAGTGGGGGAGAGATTGGATTCTAGCATTATTTGTGTCAGCATAGCAGTGACAGTCGTCTTGCCATGGGTTCCGCTGACACAGATGCAGTTTTTATAGCGGCGAGTTAGTGCGCCAAATACCTTGGCGCGTTCAAAAGTTGGGATACCTGAGGATTTTGCTGCACAAAGCTCCGGGTTATCTTTTAAAAGGGCTGCTGTATATATTATCATTTCAGCGCCTTCAATATTTTTCGCTTTTTGACCCATGAAAACCGGAATTCCAAGTGCTTGGATTCGCGAAAGTGTCTCGCTTTCGTTGTTGTCTGAGCCGGAGATTTCATACCCTTCGCTTTTGAGTATTTCGGCAATCGGGCACATTCCGGCACCGCCAATACCTATAAAATGTATTCTTTTGACTTTTTTTAGTAGATTTTCAATTTCAAACATTATCGTCATCCTCTCAACCTGAGTGTAATTACTATTTTAACAAGTATAATACTTTTATATTAAAAAATAAATATTAAACTTGCAAATAATTTGGATAATTAATTTTTACAATAAAGATTAAAAAATGGGGACTGCCACGGGCAATCCTCTTTCAATATTGTGCGCTCGGCATGAGCGATAACTAGGCGGTGAAAGTCCGCTACACGCTT
>CAYNMU010000037.1:0-21391 GCA_964398395.1 uncultured Eubacteriales bacterium | reverse complement strand
CATATGACGAAGCAGGGCATCACGCGCTTGCCGGTAAAATTGCCGGGCAGTCAATGGTACTGCTTAAAAACGAAGATGAAACTTTGCCCTTAAAAAAAGGTGCGAAGGTTGCGGTTATCGGCGAAATGGCTATTACGCCGCGTTATCAGGGTGCGGGCAGTTCACATATTAATCCTACCCGTTTGGACAAAGCCTACGATGTGCTCAAAGAACTTGGCGTCAATGCAACTTATTCGGCAGGTTACAATATAAAAAACAGAGCTGCTGAACCGGAGTTGATACAAAAGGCAGTTGAAACAGCAAAGACCGCAGACACTGTTATCTTGTTTGTCGGTTTGACTGATGAATTTGAATCCGAAGGATTTGACAGATTGCACATGGGGTTGCCTGAAGGGCACAATGCTTTAGTTGAAGCAATTTGCAAGGTGAACGCCAATGTTGTTGTTGTGCTTTCAGGCGGTTCGCCTGCAGAGCTACCCTGGCTGCCCAACGTCAAAGCCCTGCTTAATGGTTACTTGGGCGGTCAAGCCGGAGCTGACGGAATTGCGAACATTTTAACAGGCAAGGTAAACCCCTCCGGCAAGCTTGCCGAAACTTACCCTTACCGCGGCAGCGACGCGCCTTGCTCAAAATATTTCCCGGGCAACCCGGCAACGGTAGAGTACAGAGAAAGTATTTATATCGGCTACAGATACTATGACAAGGTTAAAATGAATGTCTGCTTCCCGTTCGGGTTCGGTCTTTCATACACACAGTTTGACTATTCCGACCTTAAACTTAATAAAAATAACATATCGGACGACGAGGAGCTTACCTTAAGCTTTAAGGTAAAAAATACAGGTTCTGTTGCCGGCGCGGAAATTGCTCAGTTGTATGTTACCGATAAGGAGAGCACCATTTTCAGACCTGCCAAAGAACTGAAAGGTTTTGAAAAAATTTGCTTGGAACCCGGTGAAGAAAAATCAGTTTCCATCACACTTGATAAAAGAGCTTTTGCTTACTACAACACAGCCATCAATGACTGGCATGTTGAAAGCGGAGATTTTGAAATTCTTGTTGGCGCATCTTCCACCGATATTAAGCTGAGCGGCAGCGTAAAGGTTACCTCATCATTAACCGACACTCTTATACCGGACTACACAAAAACCGCACCCGCCTATTTTTCGGGCGAGGTTACGGATGTGCCGACCGGGCAGTTTGAAGCGTTACTTGGCCGAAAACTTCCGCCTGCCGTAAAAGATAAATCTTTGCCAATCGTTTTAACGGACAATCTGGAGAATTCAGCCCACACGAAATGGGGCGGGCGGTTTGTCCGATTAATAAGCTTCATTATGAACAAATTCGACAAAGGACCAAATGCGGTGATGATGAAAGCAGTTGCGCTTCAAACACCTTTCCGAAGTTTTATTGCTATGAGCGGCAGCCTTTTTACCTTAAAAATGGCGAACGGTCTGCTTATGATTTTAAACGGTGATAAAACATGCAAGGGTTTTAGAATACTATTGGGTGGGATTCCGCATATTTTAATAAATTTAAAGAAATTCTTAAAAACTATGTAATTTTATTAAGAAAGTATTGGTATAGAGTTTTGAAAAAGTCATATTTATTAGCTGTAAAATTTTCAGCATTTCTATTGACGGTTGTTGTTCTTTTCACTTCAATCCCGGCAGGCGTTTTCTCTGCTTTTTTCCTTATTCAAAAAGCTCCTCTGCAAATGGCGTTAATTTCCGACATTCATTATTATCCGCAAAGCCTTATGGGCGATAAAGGTGCAGCCTGGCAAAAATACTGTGATGACAAATCAAGCCAGTATACACAAACCGATGCGCTGGTTGATGCCGCATTAAACGCTATCGGTATTCATTCAAAAAAGAACGGCTGCAAATACCTGCTTATCCCTGGTGATTTAACAAAGGACAGTGAGTATGCAGGCAATGTAGCACTTGCAGGCAAACTGAAACGTTTTGAAGAGAAAACCGGAATACAAGTACTTGTTATTGATGGCAACCACGATATTAACGACAGCAACGCCTCTACTTTTAAAAACGGCAAGCCCGAAAAGACCCGGGCGACAACCCCGCAGGAATTCCGCGCTTTATATAGTGATTTAGGGTATGACTTAGCTTATCACACCTATACCCCTCCGGCGGGCGAAAAGGCCGGCATGCTTTCCTATTCCGTCCGGCTTGCAGGCGGCTACAGGCTGCTTGCGCTAGACGGTGGAAAATACAGCAGCGACAGCACTGCCGACGGTGAAAACGAACATGAAACAGGCGGAAATTATTCAAAAGGGCTTATGGCCTGGGCTTTAAAGGAAATGGCTGATGCCAAACGCTGCGGAGAAACCGTCATCGGGCTTTCCCATTACAACCTTGTAAATCAATTTGAGGCGGAACAGTCAATGTTTCAGGACTTTGTAATTGATAATTGGGTTGAAACTGCCGAAACGCTTGCGGATGCAGGCATGCATTTTTCTTTTACCGGTCACATGCATTGTAATAATATCGCAAGTCATATTTCCGATAACGGAGAAACCCTTTACGACTGCGAAACCGCTTCGCTCACCGGCTTCCCGAATTCTTTCAGGGAGGTGCATTTTGATAATACGGGCAAAAGCGTAAAAGCAACCTACAAAACGCTCGATGTTGACTGTGAACAACAGATTAAAGCTGACGGTGTCACCTATAAAAAGCCCTATAAAAACACCTACTCGTTTTGGCAGTGTTACGGGAAAACGGGCTTTGCCGATTTCGGTGAAAGAATGGCGGAAGGCTTCGTCAACGGATTTTTTGAAAGCATAACCAAGCAGGGCGGCCTTTATTCCATGCTAGAAAACTCGGATGTTAATTTGGAAAACATTGTCAACAAAGCAATCAAAGGCGGCTTAACAATAGGCGATTATGATATTTTTACAACAAAAAATATCATGGGGTTCGTTAAGGATTTGTCCGGCCAAATTGATAAGGTTTTCATTGCGCACCCTGAAACAGTACTTAATCTAGTCCATTCCGCGGCCTTAAAGCTTGTATCAATGCCGGTTTCTAAATATCCTTGCACAAAATTTATTAAATCTATGGGCTTTGGCAACCCCGCCAAACCCGGTACTTTGCAAGATGCCGGATACAGTGCGCTCAAATACATGTACGAAGGCAACGAGGACATAAGCAAAGATATTTTTATGCAGGATGTTATGGACTTTTTTGAAAACCGCAACGGTGCAAACGATGTTTATACAATTCTCAAGGATATACTTGTAAACGATATCATTGAAAACAGTCTTTTCAGCGTTTTGAAGTTCAACCCCGGCACGCTATTTCCGGACGGTTGCTTTGGTCAGATTCTGGGTGATATTCTTGACGGCTTAATAGATGCTTTGTTTCCAAAAGATCAAACCTATTTAAATATCATCAATTCTATACTTACATTACTGCCATTGGAATATAAGAGTATTAATGATGTTGTAGATGTTGCTGCTGCGGAATATGTGACTCAAAGTCAGCTTGACTCCGTTGGCCATACACTTGCCGATTTAATCGGCGGCTTCGTTATTGACAAAGACCCCGGCTTTAAAATGGATGCCAATGTCACTTTGACTTATAGCGGATCAGTAAAAATCGTACCTACAGCCAAAGATTATCGCCTGCCCTCTCAGGTGGCTGTTACTTTTGGAGACTATACAGACAGCACCCGCAGCATAAACTGGTTTACCAAATACAGCGTTACCGGTACAGATATCGAATTGGTGCTTTACAGTAAAAAGCCCGTTTTTAAAGGGTTAGCAACCAAAGGTGCAGGGATTGTAAGCAACCGTAAAAAAGTTTTAAGAGGCTTTCCCGGTGTTGACCTTGGCATAACCGGATTCTTAAATTATAATTTTTCACTTGTACGCCATACAATAAAGATTTCGGGGCTTGAGGCGGGAAAGAAGTATTGCTATCGAATAGGCGATGCTTCAAAGGGTTGGTGGAGCAAAACAGGTGTCATCGAAACAGCCGACGATTCAGACTCTTTTACATTTTTCCACATGACCGATCCTCAATCACAAAACGAAAAGCAATACAACATTTGGGCGAACGCAGTTGAAAAAGCGTTTGACTTGTACCCGCAGAGCAAATTTATTATGAACACGGGTGATCTTACCGACAACCCAGCCAATGTCAAGCAATGGGAATGGCTTTTAGACACGGCATCAAATGACCTTTTGAGTACTGTTCTTATGCCAACCACGGGCAATCATGAAAACAAAAATTCTTCGCTTGACCTCGGCTTTGTTTTGCCGGATACGGTGAAACAGGATAGAACCGACGGCGTCTATTATTCCTTTGATTATAATAATGCTCATTTTATTGTGCTGAACACAAACGATTTAAACGCTAAAAACGAATTGAGCGACGAGCAAATTAATTGGCTTAAGCAAGACGCTGCCGCAAGCAATGCCCAGTGGAAGATAGTTTCGCTCCACAAGGCAATGTATTCAAACGGCTCACATTATGATGATAAGGATGTTAAAGCAATTCGCAAACAGCTTTGTTCTCTGATGCCCGAACTTGGCATTGACCTTGTGCTTCAAGGACACGACCATGTTTATTTAAGAACAGACGCTATGAAAGGCAACAGGGTTGTGAAGAGCAAGACCGAGACATTAAGTTACAAAGGGCTTGATTACAAAGCCAAACTCGAGCCAAAGGGGTCCATTTATGTGATAAGCGGCTGCGCGGGCGTTAAGAATTATTTGCCAAAGAGTGCCGATGCTACCGACAAGCTGTTCCCAAGGGCGGAAAGCATTGTAAATGCTGAACTCCCAATATTTTCTGCCATTCAAATTGACGGCAATAAACTCTATTTTGACGCTTATACGGTTGATGGCAAACTTACAAAAAGGATTGACAGCTTTGCAATTGAAAAGGCTGCAAAATGAGCGCGGCTAAACCATATTATGAAATTCACCTGCTATTCCATTTTTGAAAGGAAGCGTTGCAAATGAAAAAAGACTGCGCGATTATTCTTGCTGCAGGAGAAGGAACCCGCATGAAATCCACAAAGCCGAAAGTCCTTGCGGAAGTTCTTTTTAAGCCCATGCTTGATTGGGTTGTTGACAGAGCCAAGCAAAGCGGCATTGAAGACATCTGCGTCGTTGTCGGACACCTCAGTGACAGCATTGTAATACGCTTGGATGGTAATGTTGAAACGGCACTGCAAAGCGAACGTTTAGGCACCGGCCACGCCGTTATGCAGGCAAGTAATTTTATCACCGGCCACGGTGACGCAAATGTGCTTGTGCTAGCAGGCGATGCTCCGCTGATTGATTCCGAAACAATTGTTTCTGCCCTTAAATATCACAAGCTCTCTTCCAATTCGGCAACAGTCATTTCCGCAAAAGTCGACAACCCGTTTGGTTATGGCAGAATAGTCCGTGATCAACAAGGTGCGTTGCTCCGAATAGTCGAGGAGAAAGATGCCTCAACAGCGCAAAAGAGTATTACAGAGGTTAATTCCGGCGCTTATTGGTTCAACGCCCAGGCTTTACTGACCGCTTTGGAGAGGATGCAAACTTTCCGCAAATTATCTTCGGACAACAAGGGCAAAGAGTTCTATTTGACAGATGCCTTTGAAACACTGTTGGGTCTTAATTTGAGTATCGCCGCCTTTAGTGCGCATTCGTCTAATATTGTGCTTGGTGCAAATGACAGGGTTCAGCTGGCAACACTTAATGAAATTGCCCGCCGTGAAGAACTCCACAGACAAATGCTCAACGGTGTATCAATTCCCTTCTCGGACGGTGTTATTATCGGCCCGGATGTTGAGATCGGCCATGATACAACTATTTTGCCCGGAACTATTTTGCGCGGCAAAGTCAAAATCGGCTGTGGATGCACAATTGGACCCAATACGCTTGTTGAAGACAGCGCTGTTGGCGATAATGCAGTGCTTAATTCAGTGCAATGCTATGTGTCAACAATTGCAAACTCTGCTCAAATCGGACCCTTTGTGCGCATTCGCCCCGGCAGCACAATTGGCGAAGATGTTCATATCGGCAACTTTGTTGAGATTAAAAGCTCATCGGTGGGCAACGAAACAAAGATTGCGCATCTTTCCTATATCGGAGATTCCGATGTCGGTAAGAAAGTTAATGTCGGATGCGGCTGTGCTACTGTCAACTATAACGGCAAAGCAAAACAACGAACTGTTATTAAAGATGGTGCTTTTATAGGCTGCAACACAAATTTGGTAGCACCTGTAACTGTTGGGAAAAACGCATACACCGCAGCAGGTTCAACCGTTACAGAGGATGTGCCGGATAACGCGCTTGCTATTGCACGGGCAAGGCAAGTCAACAAAAAAGACTGGGTCAGCGCAAAAAAACCTTTTAAAAGGCAGCATACGGAGGATTCGAAATGAAAAACAAAAAAGCATTCGCCATATCCGCTTCTGTGATTGTAATAGCTATCGCAGCAACAATAGCTGTATTTTTTGTGATAGCCGCCGGCAGACCGACAGCGATAGGTGGCTCAGTTTACAAAGACTCCCTTCTACTTCAATCTTTCTATGATTACCCTCAGTCCATCTCAAGAATTTTACCAACCACTTACGGATTAACCGACGAGCAGTCAAAATCAGTTTTAAACGACAAGGGAGAATGGAATGCTTATACCCTTGATGTTGCCGTTAACAACAAATCAAAAGACAATATTACCTTGTACACTTTTGAAGTGAAAAACAACGGGAAAAATGATGTGTGGATTAGTAAAGTTGCCAACAACAGCGCAGGTATTGTCAGCGGAAATATTGAGACAATCTCCATTTCTGTGCTTGTTAAGGGCAAAGATGTTTCGGCAGAAACCGCCGCAGCAGCAATTAAAAAATATAGCATTAAGATTGGCTATTCAAAAACACCCACAAAAAACAGTCAAGGTGTTGAAAGTATCGAAAAACATAAGATAATTAATGTAAAGTGATTTTGGAGTGATTTTTGTTGTTTATTTTTCGCAAGCACACCTCGGCATCTGCCGGTGCGCCCGAATTCCTGATAGTCGGTCTTGGCAATCCGGGAATAAAGTATGAATCTACACGCCACAACTCAGGCTATCTCTGCCTGGATGCTTTTGCACAAAAGCTGGATGTGAAGATTAACCGCATCCGGTTTAAATCCCTAACCTGCGATGTTAAAATCGGCGGGCACCGCTGTCTTTTGATTAAACCGCAGACCTTCATGAACAACAGCGGGGAAGCCGTACGGGAAGCGGCGGATTTTTATAAAATTCCGCTTGAAAAAATCATCATTATTTCCGATGATGCTGCGCTGCCCTGCGGCACCCTTCGCATCAGAAGAAACGGCTCGGACGGCGGTCAAAAGGGACTGAGAAGCATTATCTGCCATTTAAACAGCGATAATTTCCCCAGGATTAAACTTGGCGTTGGAGCAAAGCCGCACCCCGACATGGATATAGCGGATTGGGTGCTTTCCGCATTTAATAAAGAAGACCTTGCTGCGCTTCGTTCAACCTTTAACAACGCCCATGAGGCGCTTGAACTGATGGTTGACGGAAATACTGAGAAAGCCATGGGGCTCTATAATTAGTGGTCAGTGGTCAGTGAATAGTTGAAACGAGGGAAAAATGTCAACATTAAATATTGTTCTTGTCGAACCGCAAATACCGCAAAACACCGGTAATATCGCCCGAACCTGTGCAGCTACCGGTGCCAGACTTCACCTTGTCGAGCCAATGGGCTTTAAAATTGATGACGCCAAGCTTAAAAGAGCAGGCCTTGATTATTGGGACCTGCTTGATATAACTTATTACAAAAGCCTTGAGGATTTTTTTGCTGAAACCGAAGGCGATTTTTATTACTTTTCAACAAAGGCAAGAAAAACATATTCGGATATAACCTACCCCGATAACGTTTATTTATTTTTCGGCAAAGAAACGGCCGGTCTCCCGGAGGAACTGCTGTTTAACAATCCGGGGAGCTGTGTACGCATACCGATGATTGATGACGCCCGCAGCCTTAACCTTTCAAATTCTGCTGCCATCGGCGTTTATGAAGTTCTGCGTCAATGGGGTTATCCGAAGCTTTTGTGCAAGGGAGACTTAACTAAATTTGAATGGGGTGACAGTAATGGGTAAAACATTAGTTCTCACCGAAAAGCCTTCCGTTGCGAGGGATATTGCACAGGTTTTGGGATGCAGGCAAAACGGAGACGGATGCCTCATAGGACCGAAATATATCATCACTTGGGCGTTAGGACACCTTGTTACCCTTGCCGACCCGGAGGATTATGACGGCAAATATAAAAACTGGAATTTAGACGATTTGCCGATGCTGCCTAAAAAAATACAATTGGTTATTATTAAACAAACAAGCAAGCAGTTTAAGGCGGTATCAACTTTGATGCGCCGTCCGGATATTGACGACCTTGTTATTGCAACGGACGCGGGGCGTGAAGGCGAGCTTGTCGCCCGTTGGATAATAATAAAAGCCGGTTGGCGCAAACCTACAAAACGTCTTTGGATATCCTCACAAACCGATAAAGCTATCAAGGAAGGTTTTACATCGCTCAAACCCTCACGCGATTACGATAACCTTTTTCTCTCTGCTCAGGCTCGTGCCGAGGCGGACTGGTTAGTAGGGTTAAATGTCACCCGCGCGCTCACCTGCAAACATAACGCGCAGCTTTCCGCGGGCAGAGTCCAAACCCCAACCCTCGCGCTCATTGTCAAACGCGAGGAAGAAATATTAAAGTTTGTGCCAAAGGATTATTATACCGTTCAAGCTCAGTTTGAAGGCTTCGGCGCAATATATAAGGACAGCAAAAATCAATCCCGTTTTTCTGAACAGGCGCCTGCCGAAGCGATTGCAAACGCTGTAAAAGGCAAGCGGGGCACTTTAGTTGAAGTTAAAAAGGAATATCGGCATCAAGCGCCTCCCCCGGCTTATGATTTAACGGAACTGCAACGGGATGCCAATAAAAAGTACGCCTATTCCGCAAAGCAAACACTTGGATGCATGCAGAGCCTTTATGAAACACACAAGTTGCTTACCTACCCGCGAACCGACTCGCGCTATATATCCGATGATGTCGTGCCAACACTTCCGGAGCGCTTGCGAAGCATTGCCATCGGGCCGTATGCGGAAGCGGCACAGCAAATTTTGCGATTTAAACCGATTTCAACAAAGTATATTGTTAACAACGCAAAGGTTACCGACCACCATGCAATTATACCCACCGAGCAGACGGTTAACCTCTCTCGCCTCTCCCCGGAAGAGCGCAATGTTTATGATTTGGTGGTGCGCCGCTTTTTGGCGGTATTAAGCCCCTCATTTGAATATGAGGAGGTTAAGGTGAAGATTGCCATTGATAAAAACAATTTCTACGCGAAAGGCATAATAATCAAGGCAACCGGCTGGAAGGCTCTTTACGGTGCAACTTTAAGCGATGAGGATGATGATGACACCGATGCCCGCTCACAGCAGCTGCCGCCCCTGTCTCAGGGTGCGAGTATGTTTGTGCAAAGCAGCAAAGTTTTCGCCGGTAAAACAAAACCTCCGGCAAGATACAACGAAGCCACACTGTTAACCGCTATGGAAAATCCCTCGCAGCAGATTGATGACATAAACTTAAAAACCGTTATTGAATCTACAAGCGGTTTGGGAACCTCCGCCACCCGTGCGGATATCATAGAAAAATTATTCAACTCCTTTTACCTTGAGCGAAAAGGCAAAGAAATCCATCCGACTTCAAAAGCAAAACAGCTAATCAGTATTGTTCCGCCGGACCTGAAATCAGCGGAATTAACCGCTAAATGGGAGCAACAGCTTCAGCTTATTGCCAAGGGTAAGGCGAGGGACGATTTATTCATCAATGATATGCGCGAATATGCCTCCCGCTTGGTAAAAATGGTTATCGGGAGCAGTTCGGTTTTCACTCACGACAATGTCACCCGCGATAAATGCCCCGAGTGCGGCAAGTTTTTACTTGATGTCACCGGCAAAAAAGGGCGTATGCTTGTTTGCCCTGACAGGGACTGCGGCTACCGAAAAAGTGTTTCGATTCAAACCAACGCCCGTTGCCCAAATTGTCACAAAAAGCTGGAAATGCGCGGAGACGGCGACAAAAAGGCATTTTTCTGTGCTTGCGGTTATCGCGAAAAACTTTCCTCCTTTGAAAAGCAGAAGGATGGCGCCGGCAAGCGTGATGTTCAGCAATTTTTGCAGGATCAAACAAAGAAAAAGGACGCCGGCGGTTCAGCCCTTGCCGACCAACTTGCAAAATGGAGCGAGGAAAACTCATAGAAAACTTAAACAAAGAGTGTGATATGAATGCCAAAAAGATTTGCTTCGCTGATGCTGAGTTTAATTATAATATTATTATCCTTCGCTGCCTGTTCAAAAAACGACGGTAGCAATATGGATTTGATTTTTCCAATCTCTGCCGAACCTGTTAGTTTAGACCCGCAGATTGCCAAAGACAAGACGGAAAAAATAATTGTAAATAACTGCCTTGAAGGTTTGGTTAGAATTGGCGCAAATGGAGAAATTTTACCGGGTGTTGCCTTGAATTGGGATATATCAGCCGATGGACTCGAATATACATTTCATCTCAGGGATAATGCCCAATGGCATTTAATCAGCACCCTTGATGACGTGCTCGGCAAAGGCTATGAAAAAACATTTAACACATCCGTGACTGCGCATGACTTTGTTTATGCTCTGCGACGGGCATTGTCGCCTGTAACAAAAGCGCCCGATGCTGCATCACTGTTTTTGATAAAAAATGCTGAGAAAGTCAACAGCGGCGCTCTTGCGTCAAATACCCTTGGTGTTGCAGCAATAAATGATTTTACTTTAAAAATTTCAATTATCAATGGCAGTTCTGATTTTTTAAATCTGCTTGCATCCCCTGTTTGTATGCCTTGCAACGAGATGTTTTTCACTGCGACTAAAGGCAAGTACGGTTTGGATGATAAGTATCTGCTGTGCAACGGTCCGTTTTATCTTTCAAATTGGTCCCAGCTTTCGTCCTTATTTCTTCGCAGAAACAAGGACTATAAAGGCAATTCCGAGGTTTCGCCAAACTCTGTTTCCCTAAGTATCAGCCCCGATTCCGGCAGTTATTTGCAGAAGCTTTCGCAGGGCGTTTATATCGCTGCTCCTCTTAGCGCGGCAGAAGCCGCAAAAGTTGAAAAAGGGTCGAGCATTACGCTGGTAAAATATTCAAACATAACTTGGTCCCTTTGTTTTAACTGTGAGGACACGTCTCTAAAAAATGTAAGTCTTCGTGTTGCCCTGTGCAAGGCAATCGATAAAGCTGTCCTTTCGCAAAACTTAGCAAAAAAAATAAAAAACGACTATTTTGTCCCTGCTTGCTGCGTCATCGGTCAAACCCCATTCAGAGAACTTGCAAAGGGTGGCTGTTCTTTGAGTTTCGACACGGCAGGAGCTAAAAGATCGTGGGGAAACGGTCTTGAAAAAACAGGATATACCGCTGTTCCGATTACCCTTATTTGTTCTGCCGAGTATGAAAAAGCCATGCGCCAAATGTTCCAGCAATGGCAGAAAACACTTGGAATAAGCCTTTCAATTACTATAGAAGTTCTCGAAGACACGGAAATTAAGGATAGAGTCGCGAGCGGCGATTATCAGATTGCTTTAGCGCCTATTCAAGCGAACAAAAGCTCTGCAATCGACTTTTTACAAAGCTTTACCACCGCTAATGTCGGCAATGTTTTTAATTACAAGTCTAACACTTATGATAATATTTTGAAGCAGCTAAAAAAAGGCGGCAATTCTGCTCAAACGGTTGCAGGCTGCCGTAAGGCAGAAGCAAATTTGATGCGCAACGGTGTTGTTTATCCGTTGTTTTCGGAGTCAAGTTATTTTGCGCTTGCAAAAGGAGCTTCCGGCATATATTCCACCCCAGCAGGTGAAAATGTATGTTTTATCCAAGGCAAAAAGCTTAAATAAGCGGCCTGTGGTTAGATAATAGTGGTTCTTGTCAAACTTGTTCGCAGAGAAGGGAATAAACAAATAAATGAGTTCGAATATTCATAACAAAACACATTTTTTCATTTGCGTTCTTTTATGGGTTTTGGTGTCCGCATGTATGATTGTGATTTATCTTCTCTCTAGTCAGATCGCAGATGAATCTGCCAAATTGAGCAATGAGTTCCTTGCAAAAATAATGGAGCTTTTCAATATTACAATGGAGCCGTATACCATCCGAAAAATAGCCCATGGACTTGAGTATTTTGGTCTTGCAATTTTAATTTTTAATGCCTCGTATCAGACATGGCAAAAAAGCAAACCTTATTTTTCATTCATATTTACTTTGCTTTTTGCAATCAGCGATGAAATTCATCAGATTTTTGTTCCCGGGCGGGCTTGCCGCTTTTTTGATGTTTGTGTTGACAGTATCGGGGCAATTGCGGGCATCCTGTTGTGTTTATCTGCCGTGTATATTATAAACAAGTTGAAGCGGAGGAGAAAATTATGCAAAGAAAAGCCAACAAAGTAATATGCCTGGGCTGCGCAGTCGGTGTTGTTGCTGCTTCTGTAAGCATTCTTTGCGGCGCTGCAGCAAGTTCAAAAGCTTTTACTGCTTTGGATAAAAGCGATTTCCTCAAAACACGGAGCCGAACCATTGTAAACGCCAGAGGTCAAACGGTTACTTTGCGCGGGGTCAATATTGGCGGCTGGCTTTTGCAGGAATCCCGGATGTGCCCTAATAACGCAGACGATAAGGTTTGGGGTTATTACGATACTCTAAAAGTACTTTTTGAGCGCTTCGGAGAAGAAAAAGCAAATGAGTTGTTAAATACTTATCTGGATAATTGGATTACAAATTCGGACCTTGACTATTTGAAAAATCTAGGGGTTAACTGCGTGCGCGTACCATTCTGGTACAGGAACTTTCAGAGCGACGATGACGGTACATGGATACGCAACAAAAACGGTGAGATAGATTTTTCGCGCCTTGACTGGATTGTCGCGGAATGCGGTAAACGCGGCATCTATGTAATTTTTGATATGCACGGAGCGCCCGGTTTTCAAAGCAACGACCACTCCTGCGGCAAAGTTAATGCAAGTGAGCTTTTTGATTTGTCGCTTGACGGCCTTAAATACCGCAACCGCACTGCTGAGATTTGGACAGAGCTTGCGAAACACTTTAAGGGCAACCCCACTGTTGCCGCCTACGACCTTTTGAATGAACCAATGAGCGGCTTCACGGAAAAAGAAAGGAATGACTGCCGTCTTTGGCATTTTTATAACAGGCTGTACAAGGCCATAAGAGCAGTTGATCGGGACCATATGATTACGGTTGAAGGCATATGGGAATTGGATAACCTGCCTAACCCAAAATTGTTTTGCTGGCAAAACATTGTGTATCAGCTTCATATTTATAACCGGGCAACACCGGAGATTGACAAGAAAATCACCGATATTAAAGACCACGCAAAGTGGAATATACCTGTGCTCGTGGGCGAATTTCAAGCCGGCGGCATGCGGGAATATACACTTAATGCTTTCAATGATAACAACCTCAGCTGGCTCACCTGGACCTATAAAGGCGTGAAAACTCAAAAAAGCGACTGGTTCCTGTTTGCCGGTGAGCCGGAAATTGCAAACCTTCAGGATGACACTTTTGAGCAGATTAAGGCAAAGTGGGGTAAACCCTGCAAAACCGCAAGTAGCTTTACAGAGAACACCGAGCTTGCCAATACCTTAAAAGTTTACTTGAGCGGAACCGTAATAAAAATCACAGGTGTTCCGGGCAGCGCTGAACCGGCCGGGAAAGTGGAATTGTATGAACCGGAGGCGGAAATCCCCGACACCGGTGCCGACACATCATCCGCTCCGCTGAAGGTTGTTTTCGGCACGGCAACGCTTGTTGGCGTTGGGACACTGGCAGAGCTTTCGAAGAAGAAAGAGCAGGAAGTCAGCGGCTGATTTTTACGGGAGAAATGGCGGTGAAAATTATGAGCGACAATAAAACAGCAAACGCCGACGGAACCGTTTATATCGGCAAGTTCAAAGACGGCAAATGTCATGGGCAAGGCATCATGGCTTATCCGAACGGCGACACTTATATGGGCGGATTTGTTGACGGGCTCAGAGCAGGACAGGGAAAATATACGTATGCCAACGGTGATCTTTATATCGGCTGTTTTGTCGGCAATAAAATTAACGGTCAGGGATCAATGACCTATGCTGAAGGTAATAAGTATTCCGGCGGATTTAAAGATGGTCTTTTTGACGGAAAAGGTACCTATATTCACGCAAACGGCGACAAATATACCGGTGAATTCAAAAACGATAAGAGAAACGGACAAGGTGCATATGTTACCGCTGCCGGCGATAAATATATCGGAGCGTTTAAAGACGGACTGTTTCATGGGCAAGGCACGCTCTCTTCGGCAGATGGCAGCAGGAAATATATCGGCAAATGGAAAAACGGGGAGTTTGTCGGGTAATCCGCTCCGAATTTAGTTGCATGTTTTGAGATAAAGCAGTATATTGAGTATGAAGACAAACGAAAGGGGTGTCACTATGTTATGCTCTCTATGTAAAGCGGAAATTGATGACGGTCAAATCATTTGCCCCGACTGCAAACTATATGCATTAATGAAACGTGAAGACTTGAGTCTGCAACAACAGCAGAAGCAACAGCAGGAAATCAAAGCTTTGAAGAAAACACGAAGAAGGTATATAGTATTTACTTGTAGTATGATAGCCTTCGTCATCATTTTGTTCGTCGGTTTTTATACGATACCATATCATGCAACCTATTCATTCCCGGGCGGAAGCAGTTATTCAGGCGGAATGAAAGCTTTTAAGCTGAACGGCTACGGAACATTTACTTCTTCCGACGGCAGCAAATATGTCGGCGAATGGAAAAACGACAGACGCAACGGTCAGGGAACATATTTTGATAAAGACGGCAGCATAATTAATTCCGGTGAATGGCAAGATGGTGAGTTTGTCGGATAAATCCGGTTAAAAGAATTCAGTCAAATAATTGCAACCTGTCAGATTATCCGTGCACGTTTCTAATTTAAATACCACAACTATTTTGCCCAGTCTTTACAGGCCGGGCATTTTTTCAGTTTGTATGGCTAATAAAAATGCTTGCAATCGAAATAAATGAAAACTGCAAAATATATTACAAATAAACAGAACATATTTCAAGTAATCGGAAACACTGTTATACTATAATTAAATAACATGAATAATTAACCGTGTCCTGCACAAAAATAAATAAATGAGGTGTTTTTTTGGGAACTTCTAAAGACATACTTTTTGCAACGCTTCGTCACGAAAAAACCGATTCGGTCGCATGGGTTCCGTTTGCCGGCGTACACGCAGGCAAACTTTTGGGCTATGACGCTACCGAAGTGCTCACCGATGGCGACAAACTCTTTGCCTCTCTTGTTGAGGTTAATAAGTTATATCGGCCATGTGGTCAGCCTGTTTTATTCGACCTGCAGTTGGAAGCAGAAATTCTGGGTTGCCAACTTATTTGGACTAAAGAAGGACCTCCCTCAGTTAGTTCACATCCTTTGGAAGAAAACGCCTCTATCCCCTGCCGTTGCACGCTGCCAACCAAAGAAGACGGGCGGCTGCCAATGGTGTTGGATGTAATGAACCGGATGAAAACGGCTGTCGGAGATACTACTGCTCTTTACGGACTGATTTGCGGCCCCTTTACATTAGCCTCACATCTTCGCGGCAACAACATTTTTATCGATATGTTTGATGACGAAAATTATGTTAAAGACCTTGTTGATTATTGTAATGCTGTTTGTATGCGAATGGCTGACCTTTATATTGAAGCAGGCATGGATGTCATTGCAATCGTTGATCCGCTGGTGTCACAGATATCCTCTGCTCACTTTGAAGAATTTTTATCAAAACCATTCATTGAGTTTTTTGCACACGTTCGCGATAAGGGTGTTTTCTCTTCATTCTTTGTTTGCGGTGATGCAACTCGAAACATTGAGGTAATGTGCCAAACTTCACCGGATTCCATATCAGTTGATGAAAACATCGATTTAATACAAGCTAAAAAAATAACCGATAAATACAATGTGACTATCTGCGGAAACATTCCGTTGACTTCCGTGATGCTCCATGGCACGCAGCAGGACAATATGAAATATGCTCTTGACCTTATGGATGCAGTTAACGAAAACCGCAACTTTATTTTGGCACCCGGCTGCGATATGCCATATGCGGTCCCTGTTGCAAACGGGATTGCAGTAGCGCAAGCAGTATGGCAAAGCGCGGCAATGAGGGAAATGCTGACAAACTATGTTGCTATTGAAGAGAATATCGCGGTGGAACTGCCGGATTATGACCATTTACAAAAGCCTTTAATTGAGGTATTCACTTTGGATTCAGCAACTTGTGCCGCCTGTACTTATATGATGGGCGCCGCCAATGTGATAAAAGATCAATACGGGGATAAAATCGATTTGGTGGAATATAAGTTTACAGAAAAAGAAAACATAGCCCGCTGCAAAAAAATGGGTATCGCGCATCTGCCTTCTATCTATGTGAACGGCCAGCTTAAGTTTTCATCAATCATTCCAAATAAAAACGAATTTACTGAAGTCATTGAGGACGCTTTAGGTCAAACCGGGGGCTGATTAAAATGACAAAGCTATACCTGATAACCGGTTTTTTGGGTGCAGGGAAAACAACTTTTCTGCAGCAATTTGCATGGCTTTTCGTGGGGCAGAAGCTTTCAATTTTAGTGAATGAATTTGGCAAAGAAGATGTGGACAGCCAATTGTTGAAAGACCTGCAAGCCCGTTTAGCGGAAATTCATAACGGGTCGATTTTCTGTACCTGCCGGTTGGAACAGTTTGAACAGGCATTAATGGAATTGACTGCGGAGAATTCGGATGTAATTCTAGTAGAAACTTCCGGACTTTCTGACCCCACAAATATTCAGCGAATTTTATCCGACCCAAAAAAGTTCGAAAATGTGCTGTATATGGGATGTATTTGCCTGGCAGATGCCATAAATTTTGAAAAGGTATATGCCACAGCAATGGCTTGTAAAAAGCAATTGGAAGTCAGCAACGTGGTCGTGTTAAATAAGACAGATTTGGTAATGAATACCAATGAGTTGCGGAAATTCATTGAACAAAATCACCCTAATGTTACTATTTTGGAAACCAGTTTCGGTAAGATACCGCCGAATTGGATAGACACATTTCGGCAGCCGCCTTCGGCAATCGGTCCCCACTCCATCCAAACAAAAGATTTGACTATTCAAAGTTATTTAGTAACGATAAGCGAAACTTTTCCCGTTGAGCAGTTGGCTGATTTTCTAAAAATGTTTGCCGGTGAGACCTATCGTATTAAAGGATTTGTTTGTCTCAACAGTAAGTCATATTATGTAGACTGTGTCGAAGAAAGTGTTAAAGTCTCAGCCTGTAAAACCGGCAGCAGTCCAAACCGGATTGTCGTGTTGGCGGGGCAAGGAATGCATACGCTGTCCGCAATACAGCTTGCTATAAAAAGCTTTGAACCTTTTGTAGTTTCTGTTGAAAGCTGATTTTTTTGATTTCGGTCACCATTTGTTGAAAATATTTTATTTTAATTATAGCTCTGCTTTAAGGCCGCCCTATTTCAGGGCGGCCTTCGGTTTGGCATATCATTAAAAAACAACTCGACACCATCAATTCAGTTAAAAAGGTTGACAATAGTGCTGGTTAAATATATTCTAATATTGTGTTATTAAAAGAGGGTGCCGGTTACTTGAATATGACATATACTCACCATGCATGAAGGAGTGGAAATATTGGATGATTTGCGAAAACGTTGCACGGAGATGGCAGTGCATTTCTCCGGTCTAAGTGAGACAGACTGTGCTTTTTTGGAGTCGTCCCCTCTAGACCTTGTGTTTTCAAAGCCTGAAAGCAGTTTTTGCTCCGCCTGCACCTGCCAAAAATGTCAGGTTATGAACACCCGTCTTTACGGTTGCAGCGAGGCGTACCGGTGGAATGGCAAATACATTTACTATTGTCCCCTTGGATTGGTGTTTGCCGCCTCGTCAATCTCTGATGACCACGGGTCTATGTTTGGCGGATTGATTGCTGGCCCGATGGTAATGGGTGATTTGCAGGATACACTTTCTGAATTATCAGAAATGGATATGACCAAATCAATCGCGGATCTTACTGTTTTAACCACCGCAAAAGTAAATCATTTGGCGGAAATATTAGCGGCAGTTACTGCCTATGCTTCCGGTATGCCGCATAGCCCGTCAGAGCCATTTGTTTATGAACAGGAAAAAATGCTCAACTCCTTTTATGAGAGCAAGGAAAGCATGCAAAAAGCGCAAACAGATCCTCAATATTTTATTAGCAGTGAAAAGCAGCTTATTCATTTAATTGGCAGTCGCGATAAAGCCGGCGCGCAGCTTTTACTCAATGAAATTTTAGGGCACATATATTTTGATAATGATTTTAACGTTGTTAAAATGCGATTGATAGAATTAGTGGTTCAGATTTCCCATGCTACTATCAATGCCGGCGCTGATATAAATGAAATCCTGTTGTTTAACGCAAATTCTATGCAAAAAATTGATAAATTTACGGAGATTGAGGAGCTGAGTGTTTGGATTACCGGTATAATTCACCGGTTTATAAACTACTCCTTTAACTTTACACAAGTCAAGCATTCCGATGCAGTGCATAAAGTTATGGAATATGTAAAATCCAATTATCAAAACAAAATAACATTGGACGATATTGCTCAGCATGTTTATTTGAGCCGTTCGTATTTAAGCAGTGTATTTAAGGATGAAACGGGTGAAAGCCTATTTTCATACATTAACAAAGTTCGCGTGGAAAAAAGCAAACCATATCTTTTGGATACTGAAATAAGTCTATTGGATATCTCCGGCTTATGCGGCTTTGAAGATCAAAGCTACTATACAAAAGTGTTTAAAAACACTGTCGGTATGTCACCCAGAACCTACCGAAATAATCGGGGAAGAACCCCGATTTAAAAGAGCCAAGGAAAAACTTGAAACGCTTTGCGATGCGAGCCTAAAAAAACGGACGAGGAAATTCCCGTCCGTTTTTTAAATTATGCTGTTATTTTTGACAATTTTTGCAAACACCGTATATCTCAAGCTGATGCCCCTGAATATTAAATCCCATTTTTTCTCGAAGTTTTTTTTCATAATCTTCCAGCGGGCAGCCGTCAACCGAAATCACATTTTTACACTGTGTGCATGTAACATGATGCCTGTGTTCAAAATGATTGAGTTCAAAAACAGCTTTGGTGTCCCCTATCATGCTTGATTTTATGATCAGGTCTTTTTCGGCAAGCGTGTTCAGTATTCTGTAAACGCTCGACAAATTAATAGCCACCGCTTGGTTTAAAAGCGCTAAATATATCTGCTCCGCCGTTACCGGCTGGGCACTTTTTTCAATAATTTTTAGGATTGAATTTCGATGCTTTGTGTTTTTCAATCCGTCATGCTGTAATAAATCTTTGTATGCAGATTTTTCACTCATTTTAATTGTTCCTTTCATATTCTACCCTGAACACCGTCGTATTCCAAGCGTTTCCACTGTCCACTAAGCACTAACCATTGACCACTAATTAAACTTATGCTTGAACGCCATTGAAATGAAGAAAATAACGCCGGAGATTAAGACAATTGTCGCTCCCGTTGCTGTGTTAAGATAGTAGGAGACTATCAGCCCGCCTATGCCAGAGACAACGGCAATAATCACAGTGACTAGCGTATATTTCCTGACATTGCCGGTTAGATTCCTTGCTGCCGCTGCGGGTAAAACAAGTAAAGAGTTGATGATAAGAAGCCCGACCCATTGAATTGAAATGGTGACGATAACCGCAACCATGGAAGTGAATATCATTTCAACAGGCAGGGTTTTTACCCCTCTGCTTGACGCTAAAGATTGGTTAACGCTCACCAGCAGCAGCTTGTTGAAAACAATGAGCCAGAGCACAACAACCGCTATAAAAACAAAGATTAACACAACTATTTCAGTCGGCGAAATGCTTAGCAAATCACCGATTAAATAAGATGAATACTTGTTAAAACTGCCGCCCAATGACATCAGCACCAATCCCAACGCAATTGCAAGCGATGAAAAAACGCCAATTATTGTATCCGTGGATTCCCTGCTTTTGTTTTTGATTATTGTTATTATCAAAGCGAAAAGAATCGAAAAAACCACAGCCGCCAAAACAGGCGTAACCAAGCCGAGAAGTGAGCCGATAGCTATACCGGTAAACGCGCCATGCCCCAGTGAATCGGAGAAAAACGCCATTTTATTGCTGACAATCATTGTCCCCAACAAACCGAAAAGAGGGGTAATTAACATTATGGCAAGCAGAGCATTTTTCATGAATTCATGCCCTGCCCATTGGAAAGGCAAAACGGTGTCAATAAATTTGTACCAAAAATTCAGCATCAATTATTGCCCTCCGCTTTTCTTATCATTGTTTGCTCTGCTGTTATACCAAGACATTCCGAAAACTTTTGATGTTTTTTCGTCGTTGAAAACCTCTTCAGGCGTGCCGCTGCATAAAACAGTGCCGTTTATTAAGATGACGCGGTCCGCATATTTTTCAACAAGATCCAAATCATGCGACACCAGTATGATAGACAAATCGTACTCTTTTCGAAGTTCCGAAACGGTGTTGTAAAAAAGCTCCAAACCCTTTTGGTCAATGCCTGATACCGGCTCATCCAATAAAAGCAAATCCGGTATCGGGTCAAGTGCCAAAGCCAGCAAAACCCGTTGAAGCTCTCCGCCGGAAAGCGCGCCGATTCGTTTATCAATCAGGTTTTCTCCGTTTACTTTTGTTAAGCTTTCCAAAACCTGTTTCTTTAATTTTTTTGTGCTGAGCAGCCATGCAGGCATTTTGGAGTTGCATACCATAAAAAGGTCCAAAACGCTTGTTGGCGTGCTGCCATCAAAGCTCAGATTTTGCGGAACATAACCGATTAAGGGGTGCCCGCTGTGCTTGCCCTTTTCATCCAAAAACTGAAGCTGACCGGTATGCTTAATATCACCGAGGATTGCTTTTAAAAGTGTGCTTTTACCCGCCCCGTTCGGGCCGATAATGGCTGTCAGCTCCCCGCAATGAATGTGAATGTTTATGTTTTCAAGAATTTTTGTATTGCCGATAGTAACACAAAAGTTTTCAACCTTTGTGCAGCATAATCCGGAGCAATGCGCCCCTTCAATATTTTTTTCTTGTTGAAGTTCCATAATATAAGCCTCAATCTATTTTATTCGTATGAAGCCCTCTTTTTCAAAGAGGGTGGCAGGCGTTAGCCTGACGGGTGATTAAAAAATCCTCAGTCACCTAACGGTGCCAGCTCCTTTGGAAAAGG
>CAYNMU010000036.1:0-21604 GCA_964398395.1 uncultured Eubacteriales bacterium | reverse complement strand
CTGCTTAATATTATTTTTTTGGAAATCTTGTGCATTTAATATTGCAATCTACAGACAATAACTTTTACTGGACTTAGTATTGCAGAAATAGAAAAAATTTGCTATAATTTAACAAAAGTAAAATATCTTAAGAGGTGTAAATATTGCCGAATTTAAACGCAAATGAATACTCGAAATTTGAAAGCATAAAACATATTTCCGAAGATGGTTCCGAATTTTGGTATGCAAGGGAACTTGCAGACGTTCTTGAATATACTCAATGGCGGAATTTTACCAAGGTAATTGACAAAGCCGTTCTTGCCTGTAAGAACAGCGGTTATGATACCAGTGATCATTTTGCTGACGTCAGCAAAATGATCGAAATCGGAAAAGGCGGAACACGAAAAACCAAAGACTTTAGGCTAACCCGCTATGCATGTTATTTAATAATGCAAAATGGTGACCCAAGAAAAGAGGTCATTGCCCTTGGACAGACCTATTTTGCAATTCAAACAAGACGGCAGGAAGTCGCAGACTATTTCAACCAGCTTGATGAAGAAAACAAACGGCTTGTTGTGCGCGGGGATATAAAGCAGTGGAATCAAATGCTTGCCGAGGCAGCACATAATGCCGGAGTGATTACAAACGAGGAATATGCAACTTTTCAGAATGCAGGTTATATGGGGCTTTATGGCGGGTTAACCGTTGAAGGCATTCATAGAAGAAAAGGGCTCAAAGAGGCTGATAAAATTCTTGACTTTATGAGCAGCACTGAACTGATTGCCAACCTTTTTCGGATATCCCAAACCGAGGAGAAACTCAAAAAAGATGGCGTTTCCACAACCGATGAAGCAAATGAAGCGCATTTCATTGTTGGCAACGAAGTTCGCAGCACAATCATACGAGTTGGCGGCACCTTGCTGGAAGATTTGCCAACACCAAACCGAAGCATCACGGAGATTGAGCGGGAGCAAATTAAAAACCTAAAAAAGTCAAAGAAAAAATTAATGTTGGATGAATAGAGTTTAGCGGTGGAAGCGATATGCGGAAGCCGCTTTTTTTGTCCTTACGTTCCTTGCGACGTCCCATCCCTAATCAACATCTAGCATCTATTCCCCCCCGTCCTTTTTATCTTTTTCTCTTTGCGCTTTCTCTCGTTCCAATTGATACTTTACCGCAAGTGCCTTACGGTACTGCTTCTGCTCTTTTCTCTCCGGTCCGCTGAGGATAAGATAAAGGATATACGCAAGAAACATGAATATCAATGGGTCAAACATTATCTTCAGCTCCTTTATATTTCATGGTGATACAAGCATTATATCATAGTCGATGTACCTTAAATGGGACTCCATGCAGAATGGAGAAATATTTATTAATCAGTAGACCAAAAGCAAAATTTCAATGGTTATTGTTGTGAAGGGGTGACGATGAAAATGATTATCGACATGAATGAAAAAATCGAGAAGGTAAAGAAAACTGCCGAGGCAAAAAGAAAATTCGTACCGGTTCCGGAGACTCCTTTTATCACGATTAACGACAAAACTTACACGGCGGAAGAACTCTACGAACAATATCTTGCAAATGAATCATTCCGGGGCAAACTGACAGACTTTGAAAACATCAAAAAGTATGCCGAAATGGTCAGCATCGCAAAAGAATTGGAAGCTATGTGTGAGGATATTGAAAGGGTAATACTTCTTGCACCGGAGGTCAAAGCTATGTGGGCAAATATTCACATTGATTTTCTTTGGATGATGAGCTTGAAAAAGGAACAAACGAATCTGTTGATTAAACTGTTGGAATTATCTGATAGCTTTTCCATTAACGGCAGCAGCTTTTCGACAGTGCGGTTGAATTTTGGGATTAATAATGTATGGAAGGAGTGAGGGGGGAATCAGGCGCGTAGGGCTGCCAGCATGGCGGCTGTTTTTCGTTCTTGCCTCGCCTATGTAGGCGAGGTGGCAGGCGTTAGCCTGACGAAGAGGTAGAACCTGCTAGCAACTTGCCACTTGTCGTCCTATTCATCGTACTATGCCGGAAAAAATGCTTAATTTATGCGGGAATGAGAAACTTTTATTGTAATATTATGGAAAAAAATATTTAATTGTGTTATTATAGAAAAGTTAATATTAACTTTAAAAATTGCTCGTTACATCATTTATTATGAATTGAGGGTTAACTTATGAAGCCACCAAAAATACTTGATAACAAGCGAAATGGCAATGTTTGTGATGAACTGAAAGAAAACCTGAAAAGCGGGTCAAAACTTTCGGTTATTTCTGCATATTTTACTATCTATGCTTTTGCTGAGCTTAAAGCCGAGCTATCTAAAATAGACGGTATGCGCTTCATATTTACTGAACCAACCTTTATAAAAAAAGATAAGGAATTAACACGCGAATTTTATATTGAACGGCTGGAAAGAGAAAAATGTATAGGTGGCAATGAATTTGAAGTCAAGCTAAGAAATGAAATGCGGCAAGCCGCCATTGCCAAAGAGTGCGCAGAATGGTTAGAAAAGAAAGTTAAAATTAAATCACTGCGCCGGTCAAACTCCGCTCAGCCAAGGCTTTTATATATTGAAAACGGTGAGGAAGCAATCTCAATCAACGGTTCGGCTGATTTTACAACGGACGGGTTGGGCTTAACCCCGTCAAACAGAATCGACTATAACACCTGTATGTATGGCAAAGAGTTTACTTCTGTTTATTTGCAGATGTTCAATGAACTTTGGAATGATGATACTGCTGTTGAAGATGTTAAAAACCAAGTTCTTGAACAGATGTTGGTGCTCTACAAAGAGAACACGCCCGAATTCATTTACTTCATTACGCTTTACAACATATTTTCCGAATATTTGGACGAACTGACTGAAGATAAAGTTATCAAAACCCGTACCGGTTTTAAAGATACCATGGTTTGGGAAAAGCTGTATAAATTTCAAAAAGACGGTGCAATCGGTGTAATCGACAAAATAGAAAAGTTTAACGGTTGTATTCTAGCTGACAGCGTTGGTTTAGGTAAAACTTTTACTGCTTTGGCAGTAATAAAATATTATGAGCTACGCAATGACAGGGTGCTTGTTCTTGTGCCAAAGCGGCTTCGTGATAACTGGTCCGTATATACACAGAACGACAAACGCAATATCTTTGCCGCAGACCGTTTCAACTATGATGTGCTTAATCATACCGATTTAAGCAGAACAACCGGCGATTCCGGCGGTATTAATCTTGCTACAGTAAATTGGAGCAATTACGACCTTGTTGTTATTGATGAAAGTCACAATTTCAGAAACAATGACCCTGTTAAAGGCAGAAAAACACGCTACGAAAGACTCATGGATGAAATCATCAAAGCCGGTGTTAAAACAAAAGTTTTAATGCTTTCCGCCACACCCGTCAACAATAGGTTGAATGATATTAAAAATCAGATAGCCTTCATAACCGAGGGGAAAGCAGGTGCTTTTGCCGATGCCGGAATTGCAAATTTTGAGAATGTTTTAAAAATCGCCCAGACGATATTCAATAAATGGAGCAGTCTGCCGGAAGCACAACGCACAACCGAAACTTTTGTAGAAATGATGAAAGCCGATTACTTTAAGCTGCTTGAAACCGTGACAATCGCGCGGTCAAGAAAACATATTGAAAAATACTATAACCTTGATGAAATCGGCAAGTTCCCTAAAAGATTAAAACCTATAAATATATACAGCGAAATTGACATCGGTAACGGATTTCCCCCTATCGGCCAAGTGAACAAGCAGATAAAAAAGCTTACCCTCTGCTTATACTCCCCCTTAAGCTATTTGCTGCCTGAAAAACGGGAAGAATATGAAAAAAAATATGATATGGCAGTTCGAGGCGGGCAGTCTGTTTTCAAACAAGTTGACCGTGAACAAAATCTTGTTGGCTTAATGAGGGTAAACCTTTTAAAGCGAATGGAAAGCTCAATACATTCCTTTGCTTTGACAGTTGATAAAATTTTAGGAAAGATCGTGCAGACAATTGCTCGAGTTGACGAAAAAAAGGATGCCTTTGACATTGATATCGGCATTGAAGATATTGACACCGATGACAGTGAACTTGAAGACCTGCTTTTCGGCAATAAAGTTAAAGTGTTGTTGCAGGACATTGATTTAATCAGGTGGCGGCAAGACCTTGTTGCGGACAGAGACAGGCTGCTTACTATCCTAAATGATGCAAAAAAAGTTACGCCGGACAGGGACACGAAACTAAAAACTTTGAAGGAACAGGTTTTTAATAAAATTGAAAACTGCTCAGTGAACCCAGGCAATAAGAAAGTTGTTATTTTTACAGCCTTTGCGGATACGGCAAGCTATATCTACACGCACCTTGCCGGGCAGTTAACATCAAAAGGTATCTATTCTGCAATTGTAACCGGCAGCGGTGAGAACAATTCAACCCTGCCTTTAACCCCGGAAATGAGGCGAACAATACAGCTAAAGGATTTAAGCTCCGTGCTGACGCTGTTTTCGCCAATATCCAAAGATTGTGACAAGGTATTCCCGGAAACAAAAGCGAGAATTGATGTGCTCATCGGCACAGATTGCATTTCCGAAGGTCAGAATTTACAGGATTGTGACTACCTGATTAATTATGATATACATTGGAACCCAGTGCGGATAATCCAGCGTTTCGGGCGAATTGACCGTATTGGGTCGGTTAATGAAAAGATACAGCTTGTCAACTTTTGGCCAACGCAAGACCTTGATGAATACATCAACCTTAAGCAGCGAGTTCAGGGCAGAATGGTATTGCTTGACGTTTCCGCCACGGGGGAAGAAAATCTAATAGACTCAAGCGACAACCGAGAAATGAAAGACCTTGAATACAGGAAAAAGCAGCTCCAGCGTTTGCAAACCGAGGTTGTGGATTTGGAAGATATTTCCGGCGGAATATCTATTACCGACTTGACCTTTACGGACTTCAAGCTTGACCTTATGGGGTATATGAAGGAAAGCCGCAAGCTGTTGGATGAAGCCCCAGCCGGAATGTATGCGGTTGCGGAAATTAGCGAATCTTTAAGGGACAGTGTGAAACCCGGTATAATTTTCACATTGCGGCAGATAAACGGAAAGCTTCAAACAAAAGAGCAGAACCCGCTGAAAAGCTACTATATGCTCTATGTGACGGATGAAGGCGATGTCAATTTGTCTTTTATGCAGGTAAAAAAGATTTTAGACTATTACAAAAAGATTTGCTCCGGGCAAAGAACTGTGCTTGCTGAGCTTGTTGCGGAGTTTAATAAGCAAACCGACGACGGGCGGGATATGCGGCACTATTCGGATTTGTTGAGCAAGACTGTTGAAAACCTTGTCGGCAAAAAACAGGAAATCGGTGTTGCAAGCCTGTTCAGTAAGGGCGGGACTACATTACAGGCGAGTTATTATGATGGTGTCGAGGATTTTGAGTTAATAACATTTTTGATTTTGAAATAGAGGAGTATTTTATTCATGGTAGATTATTTCAATTTGCCTATAAACTGTATTATCGATCAACAAGTAGAAATTGATGATTTTTTAAAACATGCACCAATTAGCCATATCAATAAAGCAACGATCAAAGGAAATACTTTAGATTTAAGGATATTGCATAATATCACACCTGAAAAAACAAAAAAATCAGCGATTCGACTTATTAGCACTGATTACCCGGAAATACAAATAATTTCAATTAAGATACAGGCTTATCAATATTGTAAATATGAGTTTAGAAATTTTGCATGGTTGTTCTTTTGCGCAATCCCTTATCCGCTCATTTTAATCGCTGAATATATTCGAGGAACGAGACATTATATACGGTTTGCTTCCTCAACATTTCATGAAGGGAAAATTGACATATCAAAAAATGTGCAAGAGTCTATTATTACAAGCAGGTGGATTGATGTAAACCACCTTTTTACTGATGACGACGATTTACTTAAGATCATTGCATATGGCTTTCATGCTTATAACGATCTATATAATATATATTCTATCTGGACTACAGCTTTTAATATACACAGTTCAGGAACTTCAGGTAATAGTGCTATAAACATGCAGGAAGACACATATAGAAAAAAAGAAACGCGCAAATATTATAATAAGTTGGAAGAGAAAAGAAAGCAATTTTGACTGGTACGCAAAAGCTGAAGGGTTTAAGTAGGAACGGTGACAAATGGTTATTGATTTTTTAAATATCCCTTCCTCTTGTAAAGTAGATAAGCCAATCTTTAAAAAACAATTTTACGATAACGCAAGCCTTAATTCAAAAGATAAAGAGCTTTTTGCGGGCGTTATTGATAAAATTGTTTGGCGGTATTGCCTCAAGCCGGAGACGATTAATATCCTGCCTCATAAAGACAAAACAAGGGATTACTCCGAAATTGAGGTTATCGAGGTTACTTTGAAAGAGGAAAAAGGTCTGCGCCGGATTGCGGAAATTATTATGCGCTCAATCCCGTATCCAATACTTTTGGTTTTTGTTTAAGGGGACAAAACACAGATGTGGGCGGCGCACCAAAGGCTGAGCCAAAATGACAGTAGCAAAAACACTTTGGAAGAATTTATAACAACGGACTGGCTAATGGCTGAATCCCCGCTGTTTGGGGCATTGAATATCAAATCTATGCGTTACAGCAATTACTTTGCGCTTTATACCGACATGGTTGATGCCATCAGCATATTCAACGCAAAACAACTAACCGGAAACGACGCAGGCCTAACAGGGGAAACGGCAAGGCAACTTGTTGCGGAGCTGGACGCGTTGGATTTGCAGATTGCAAATTTGCGGACGGAACTGAAAAAGGAAACGCAGTTTAATAGAAAAGTAGAAATGAATATTAATATTAAGCGGCTTTTAGCTGAAAAGAACACAATGATAAAGGAGCATATACAAAATGACTGGACTTAATGGTAAAACCCCCGATATTGCCGAAGAAAATATAGCAATGCTAAAAGAAATCTTCCCCGATGTTTTTGAGGAAGGGAAGGTTGATTTTGATAAGCTCAAACAGGTTTTGGGCGATTATGTTGACGACAGCGCGGAGCGCTACAATTTTTCTTGGAATGGCAAAGGGCGCGCGCTGCGCCTTGCGCAGTCGCCGTCAACCGGAACTTTGCGCCCCTGCCCGGAAGAAAGCAAAGATTGGGACACAACGCAGAATCTTTATATTGAGGGCGACAACCTTGAAGTCTTAAAACTTCTGCAAAAAAGTTACCACGGCAAGGTAAAGATGATATATATTGACCCGCCATACAACACCGGTGGTGATTTTGTTTATCCCGATGATTACAGTGACAGCATGGGAAACTATTTGCGTATTACAGGACAAAAGGGCGATGACGGTGCGAAATTTTCTACAAACATGGAAGCAAGCGGACGTTATCACACTGACTGGTTAAATATGATGTTTCCACGTTTAAGATTGGCAAGGAACTTATTGACTAATGACGGCGTTATTTTTATAAGCATTGATGACAACGAAGTTGAGAATTTGAAGAAATTGTGTAATGAAGTTTTTGGTGAAAGTAATTTTGTTGCACAGTTAATTTGGCAACGAGCATTTTCTCCCAAAAATGACGCAAAATTTATATCTAATAGTCATGACTATATTCTCATGTTTACGAAATCTATTAACAATTTTATGGTTGGCAGATTGGAACGGACTGAAGAAGCTGATGCACGATATTCAAATCCTGACAATGACTCACGAGGCGTTTGGATGTCAAGCGATATTTCCGTAAAAACATACAACACTGAAAACGATTACCAAATCACCGCCCCTTCGGGGCGAGTGATTGAGCCTCCAGCAGGGCGCTGCTGGAGTCTCTCGAAAAATGCATTTTTCGAGAGACTCCAAGATAATAGAATTTGGTTTGGCCCAGATGGGAATGGTACGCCTAGAATAAAGCGTTTTCTTACTGATTTACGCAAAGAGGGTATGACACCAACTTCTATCTTGTTATACAAAGATGTTGGTCACAGCCAAGAAGGAGCTCAGGAAGTAGTTTCACTTTTTGATGGATATGGTTTGTTTGATGGACCAAAACCAATTCGCTTAATGTCTAGATTGTTGACTCTTGCCAATACTGAAAATGACAGTATTATTTTGGATTTCTTTTCTGGTTCTGCATCTTTGGCTCATGCTGTCATGAAACTTAACACCGAGAACAATGGTTTTCGTAAATTTCTTATGGTTCAAATAGCAGAGGAAACAGACATAGACAGCAAAGCCTACAAAGCCGGTTACAAAAACATCTGCGAAATCGGGAAAGAGCGCATCCGCCGCGCCGGAGATAAAATCAAAGAGGAAGCTGGTTTTTTGGCTCAAAACCTTGATATCGGCTTTAAAGTGTTCAAGCTTGACACATCCAATGTCAAGAAGTGGAACGCCGAAGCGACCTTTGATTTGACCGAGGAAAAACAGTTAAGATTTAACGCGGAAAAGCTTGAGGAAATTCTGCAAAATTCCATAAGTAACTTTGTTGCCGGACGCACCGAAATGGATGTTGTCTACGAGATTATGTTGAAAATGGGGCTTGACCTAACCTACCCCGTGGAAGAAATAGAAATCGACAGTAAAAAGGTTTATTCAATCGGTTTGGGTGCTTTGATGATCTGCATTGATGATAAAATCACAACAGCAGTTGCTGATGGCATAGTGAAGCTTTTTGAAGAGAAAAAGCCGGAAACATGGAAAGTAGTTTTTAAGGATAACGGTTTTACTGACGACAGCGCAAAAACCAATGTGCGAGAAATACTAAAATGCGCCGGGCTGGATGAAGACGCGTTTACGACACTTTAGGGGGCAAAAACTTGAAGAATAATAATGTTGGTATCAATAATAGTGCAGTTCTTAAATCGCTTAATTTAATTACGAAACAATATGACAACTTGATGTCTACTATGGGAATAACTGCTTTGAATTCAGCTAATCCAATTTATAATGATGGTTTTAGAAAAATATTCGATTCATATGAATTAATGAGAAGGCAAGACAATGCTAGGATTAAATCATTTGTAAGTACACTAGCGTCTTTCTCTCAGCCGAAATTTAGTGATAGCATGCAAAATTTCGCAAACTCAATGAAATTACCAAACAATGCATTAAAGTCTGCATTGGGATTATTAGATATTGCATCTCACAACCAATTAACCAAAATTGATATTATGAACTCTATTAACGCAATAAAGATTAACAATGGTCTTAAGTCTGCAATGGGTTTAGCTGCTTTAGAACCTGTGAATATCGCATATATCAGCAGATTTAATGACATTGTAAATGCTATAGGTATGCAAAACACTTCAATCCTGAAAATTTTAAGTTCAACATCTGATGTTTTATCGAAATCATTTGTAACGGATAAGACAATTTCCTCGATGGATTCATTTGTTGAAAAAATTACAGAAACAATACCTTTTCAATTAGATGATGATAAATTATCTAGAATACTTAGTGAATCTGAATTCGTCGATGAAATTAAAAATATCAATGAAGGTGATATAAACTTACTGAGTGAAGATTTAGAAGTTATTTCTGGTGACCCATTAAACTGGCAGCAGAAAATTTTCAGGTGTATTACAAAGTGGAACAATAAAAACCCCGTCATAGCATTTATTCTGAAATATATTATTTTAAGCATTATGATTTCTATTTTTGCGGCCTATGTTTTTCAAGCGATGACAATTAAAAAATCTGCTATAAGAGAAGAACCTAATACTAGTGCTCAAGTAATAATTAACGTGAATGTTAATCAAACGATTAATGTAATTGAAAGCAAACCATATTATTATAAAATAGAATATTACAATAGCGAAACAAATGAAAATGTTTCAGGCTGGATTAGTAAAAGAAATGTTACAATAATCAACAATGAATTAGAGGAGGATGCCTTAGATTGAAACTACAATTTGATGCTAATCTTAATTATCAAGAAAAAGCTGTATCCTCCGTTGTTGACCTTTTTAAGGGTCAAGCGCCAATGCAGTCAAACTTCACCGTATCCGCTTACAGCGGACAAGTAGGTTTGTACGACAGCGAAAACGGCATAGGCAACAAGCTTGAACTTGATTACGATGAAATACTTGAAAACCTCAATGAAATACAGTTGCGCAATGGCCTTGCGCCAAGCAGCAATCTTAAAGCGTTAGATTTTGACATTGAGATGGAAACCGGCACGGGCAAAACCTATGTTTATCTGCGGACAATGCTTGAAATGCGCAAGAATTACGGTTTTTCAAAATTCATTATTGTTGTGCCGAGTATCGCCATTAAAGAGGGCGTATACAAAGCACTTCAAATTACACAGGAGCATTTTAAAAACCTTTATGATAATGTTGTGTATGACTACTTTTTGTATGATTCAAGCAAACTAGAGCAGGTGCGCAGTTTTGCCGTGAGCGACAATATTCAAATTATGGTTATCAATATTGACGCTTTCCGCAAGAGCTTTGATGACCCGCAAGCCGAAACGAAAGCAAACATCATCCACCGCAGCAATGACAAATTGAACGGTATGAAACCAATTGAATTAATAAGGGAAACTCGACCATTTGTTATTATTGATGAGCCGCAGTCGGTAGACAATACGGTGAACTCAAAAAAGGCAATCAGTCAGCTTAATCCGCTCGCAATTTTCCGCTATTCCGCCACGCATGTGGAAAAGCACCACCCGGTTTACAAGCTTGACGCTGTGGACAGTTATGAATTGGAACTGGTCAAGCAAATTGAGGTTGCCGCCTTTGCCTCAAAAGACTATCATAACAACGCCTATATCAAGCTTATTTCGGTGGATAATAAAAAGTCCCCGATAACAGCAAAGATTGAGATTGATGCGAATAGCAAAGGCACGGTGAAACGAACGGTTTTAACCACCAAAAACGGCGACGATTTATATGAAAAGTCCGGCGGGCGGGATATGTACGAAGGTTATATCATCGGCGAGATCTATTGCGGTGAAGGCAACGAGTATGTTAGTTTTACAAGCAAGCCGGATATTCTGCGCATTGGCAAAGCCATCGGCGATATTGATGACCTTGCCATTAAGGAACAGCAGATACGCAAAACCATTGAAGAACATTTGAATAAAGAACTGATACTCAACAGCAGGGGCATTAAGGTTCTTTCGCTTTTCTTTATCGACCGTGTTGCCAACTACCGTTATTATGACGAAAATGGCAATCGGCAAAATGGTATCTATGCACAGCTTTTTGAAAAGCACTATAGCGAACTCATTAAGCATCCGAAATACAATACACTTTTCAAAGATATTGACCTCGACACTGCCGCTGTGGATGTGCATAACGGCTATTTTTCAATTGATAAAAAGGGCGTGCTGAAAGACACCAACGGCACAACTATAGCCGACGAGGACGCTTATAGCCTTATTATGAAAGACAAAGAAAGACTGCTTTCTTTTGACACCAAGCTCAGATTCATCTTTTCACACTCCGCATTGCGCGAGGGTTGGGACAACCCGAATGTATTTCAGATTTGTACGCTGAACGAGACAAACAGCGAGATTAAAAAGAGGCAGGAAATCGGGCGGGGTATGCGGCTTTGCGTTAATCAAGACGGCGAAAGGCAGCATGGCTTTGAAACAAACACGCTCACAGTGATGGCGAACGAAAGTTATGAGGAATTTGCATCCAAACTGCAAAGAGAATACGAAAAGGATGAAGGTATCCGTTTTGGTATTATGGAAACCCACGTTTTCGCAAATATTTCCGTAACCCGTCCGGACGGCAATACTGCATATTTGGGGCAGGAAAAATCCGAACAGCTGTACGGCTTTTTTGAAAGCAAGGGTTATATCGACAGCAAAGGCAATGTGCAGGACAGCTTGAGGGCAGCATTAAAAAACAGGCTGCTTGAGGTGCCCGATGAATATGCGGTTGTTAAGCCAAGCATCATTGCGGTATGCAAAAAAGTCAGCGGCAATCTTAACATTAAAAATAACGCAGATAAAAAGCCGGTTAAACTCAACAAACAAGTCTTTCTGAGCGACGACTTCAAAGACCTTTGGGAGCGAATAAAGTTTAAAACCACCTATGCGGTCAGTTTTGACAGCGGGGTTTTAATAGAAAAATGCTGTGAAGAACTGCGGAAATCCCTGATAATCAGTTCCGCAAAACTGGTTTACACAAAAGCTAAGGTAGGCGTTACCGCAGGCGGTGTGAAAGCGGAGGAAATCGACCGGACAACGGTGCTGACCACCAATGTGAAGGAAGCTTTGCCGGATGTTATTTCTTACTTGCAGAACCGCACGAACCTTACAAGAAAAACCCTTGTCGAAATCTTGATAAAAAGCAAGAACCTGCATTTGTTTGCTAAGAATCCGCAAAGGTATATGGAAGATGTAGCGCAAACAATAACCACTGTCATGCGCACAATGCTTGTAGACGGTATAAAATATACAAAGCTCGGCGAAGCGGAGTATTACGCGCAGGAACTCTTTGAAACAGAAGAGCTTTTCGGCTATCTTGAACGAAATATGATTGCAAGCGAAAAATCTGTTTTTGATTATGTTGTTTATGACAGCATGAATGAAGAAAGCTTTGCAAGAAGCTTTGAAAATAACCATGGCGTTAAACTTTACGCAAAACTACCCGGCTGGTTTAAAATACCAACACCGCTCGGTACATACAACCCAGATTGGGCGGTTGTAGTTGAACAGGACGGACACGACAAACTGTATTTTGTTTTGGAAACGAAGAGCAATATTTTACATGACGCGCTCCGACCGCTTGAAAGAGAAAAATTTGAATGTGGGCACAAACATTTTGAAGCGCTGGGCGAGAGTGTTGCATTTTATGAAATCGATAGCTTTGAAAGGTTTATTGAGGGTGTTTAGAAACGACCTCTCCGTCAGGCAAGCCTGCCACCTCTCCTGCCGCAGGCGAGGCAAGAACGCAATCCCTTCACCGCCTCGGGCGGTCCCCTTCCCTTTAACAAGGGACGCAGGGAAGGCAACGACGGACTTGCAAAGCAAGCCCCTACCTACTTTAGATATTAGATGCTAGATGCTAGATATTAGAATTTGGATACCGCTGCCTGGAATGACACAGGGGTCATTCCCTACAATAATGGGGGCGTTTCGCTTGTAAATTTGAAGAATAAAAAGGGTAGACACTGTCTGCCAAATATGAAAATCAAAAACGCCAGTCAATGATTAGCGTTTTCGGCGTAAATATCATACTACTGAAAATATTGTTGGAGGAACACGGTTTATGAGTAATTTAAAAAAATATTCAGACCAAACATTTGAGGAAATTAAACATATAACGCTAGATGGTATTGAATTTTGGTATGCGCGAGAGTTGCAGGGCGTGTTGGAATATGCGCAGTGGCGTAATCTTGAGAGTGTCATTGTTAAAGCAAAAACAGCTTGCAAGAACAGCGGAAACGACATAGCAGACCATTTTGCTGACGTCAGCAAAATGGTTGATATAGGCTCAGGCGCAGAAAGAAAAATTGAAGATATCCAACTTTCCCGTTATGCCTGCTACCTAATTGTGCAAAACGGTGACCCACGAAAAGAGATTATTGCATTAGGTCAAACCTATTTTGCGGTTAAAACAAGACAGCAAGAATTAATAGAAGGCTATGACCGGTTAAGCGAAGAACAAAAACGCTTGGCGGTCCGGAATGAAATGATTGCACACAATAAATCTTTGGCTGAAGCGGCTCAGCAGGCGGGGATAGAAAGCCAACAGGATTATGCGATTTTTCAAAACAAGGGTTATCAAGGTTTATACGGCGGGTTGGGTGCAAAGGAAATCCACAGCAAAAAGGGCTTGAAGAAAAGCCAAAAGATACTTGACCACATGGGCAGCACAGAGCTTGCCGCAAATTTGTTCCGTGCCACGCAAACCGATGAAAAACTAAGACGCGAAGGAATCAAAGGTAAAGATAAAGCAAATGAAACCCATTACGAGGTAGGCAAAAAGGTGCGCCAGACAATCGAAGAGCTTGGCGGAACAATGCCGGAAAATTTACCCACACCGGATAAAGGCATAAAACAGATTGAGAAGGAACAAGAAAAGCTTAAAATCCATTGACATAATAGCAGAATATGGGTACAATATAGTTATAATATTGACATGGAAAGGATGATTGGCTATGCAAATCAGACCGTCTGCAAGTATAAGACAGAATTATAATGAAATAGCAAACCTTTGCCGCAAAAATGCCGAACCGGTATTTTTAACTAAAAACGGCGAGGGCGATTTAGTTGTGATGGATATAGAAACCTTTAATCGCCGGGAAAAAATGTTGGAGCTTAGAGAAGAACTTTTAGCTGTAGAGGAAGACAGAACGGCTGGCAGAACCGGTGTTTCTTTAAATGAGCTTGATACTTATCTTAATGAAATTATCGGTGAATAAGATGGATTATAAGATTATTGTAGCCGACAGGGCAAAACAGATGCTTGGCTTTCACATAAAGTTTTTGGCGAATGTGAATAAAGACTCAGCTAAAAAGACAAAAGACAAAATAATCGAAGGGATTAGGAGTCTTGAAAAAATGCCGGTCCGCTTTCCGTTTTTGGACGAGCAGTATATACAACGGAACAAGTACCATAAAATGTATATTGAAAATTGGTACTTGGTGATATTCCAAATCAAAGATAATATGGTTTTTGTTGATTACATTTTGGATTGCCGGCAGGATTACGGATGGTTAATAAAATAGACGCAGCGCGGAAGATGAAAGTTATGTGGGGAATTGAGTAATGAATATTAAAAGCGCAGTTGAACATCTTTACGCGCCGGAATATCTGCTTGGTAAACAAAAGTGGGCAGGGGACAAATACTCCGCGAAGGAAGTTTACAAAACCCTGTCAAATGTAGCTTGGCCGGCAGCGGCCGAGGCTGTTCTTATCGGCATGATGTCTTTTGTCGATACGATTATGGTTTCGTCCGTGGGTTCATTTGCTATTGCGGCAACGGGGCTTTCCAATCAGCCGCGCATGCTGTTTTTTGCGGTGTTTTTTGCGCTCAATGCCGGTGTGACGGCGATTGTCAGCCGCAGGCGGGGCGAAAACAACAAAGAGGGCGCCAACAAATGCCTTGCCCAGGCCTTGATGCTTTGTGTATTGTTAAGCGTTGCGCTGTGCGGGTTTGCGGTTGCAATTGCACGGCCGCTTTTAATTTTTACCGGTGCGCTGCCGGACACGATTGAGCCCGCTGTGGTTTATTTCAGGATTACTATCATCGGAATGGCTTTCGTTTCCCTGGGTATGGTCATTAACGCGGCGCAAAGGGGCATAGGCAACACAAAAATATCAATGCGCACGAACTTGACCGCAAACGCTGTGAATGTTGTGTTTAACTTTTTGCTGATTAACGGCATTTGGTTTTTCCCGCGGCTTGAGGTGAAAGGGGCGGCAATAGCGACACTAATGGGCAATGTTGTCAGCTTTTTGATGTCGGTTTATTCAATATCAAAACCATATGGATTTTTACATGTTAAGGTGAAGGACTGCTTGCGTTTTGACGGTGAATATTTGAGGCTTTTAATAAAAATAAGCAGTTCTGCGGCAGTGGAGCAAGTTTTTGTCAGAGCAGGGTTCTTTGCTTACACAAAAATTGTTGCGGTGCTCGGCACGACAGCGTTTGCCACACATCAGATTTGCATGAGTATTATCAACATTTCCTTTTGCGTTGGCGATGGGCTCGGGATTGCCGCGTCATCGCTTGTCGGGCAGAATTTGGGGCGACGGCGACCGGATATGTCGGTGATATACGGCAGAGCGGCGCAGCGTGTCGCTTTATTGGTTTCGACGGTCCTGATTGTTCTGTTTTCTGCTGGCGGCAAAATACTGATGGACATGTTTACGGATGAAACGGAAATAATTAACCTTGGCGCTAAACTTCTTTTTGTGATGGCTTTCACATCGCCCGCACAGATTTCTCAACTCGTTTTTTCCGGCAGTTTGAGGGGTGCGGGGGATACAAAGTATGTTGCGTATACATCGCTTATCAGCATAGGGTTGGTTAGGCCGATTATCACCTATATATTATGCTTCCCCCTGGGACTCGGGCTTATCGGCGCATGGATCAGCCTGCTTGTTGACCAATACATGAGGATGGGCTTTGCGGCTTTCCGTTTCTCAAGAGGCAAATGGTTAAAAATAAAAGTTTAGTTTATACAGGACAACCCACAAATATTTAACGGAGGCGCAACAATGGACATTATTTTTTCTGCGAATTGGCTGAAAAACAGCAAGTATTTCGGCGATACCGGTGAAGAAAGCTTTAAATCCGATGTCTGGACCGCGGTAAAAGGCACGGAGCATTGCGGGGATTCAGGGGTTGATTTTACCAAGGGTTTTGCCTGCCGGAACGGGGTGAAAAAAGCGGAACTGCAGATTACAGCACTTGGCGTATATGAGGCGATGCTGAACGGCCAAAGGGTCGGGGACTTTATTTTGGCTCCGGGCTGGACTTCTTACGAAAAACGTCTGCAATACCAAAGTTATGATGTTACCGGACTGCTGAAGGACGAGAACCGATTAACCGTCACGGTGGGCAAAGGCTGGCGTTTCCTCGGGAAAAACAAGGAAAAGGTAACAGACGGGTTCAGCGATAAGGATATTGCCCTTATCGCGGTGCTGAAAATTGAATATATGAGCGGTGATGAGGAACTGATTGTGACGGACAGTTCCTGGGAAGTTACCCGGAGCAAAATAATTTACAGCAATATCTATAACGGCGACATCTATGACGCAACTTTCGAACCCGGCGAACCTGTTCCCGCTGTCGTTTTCGACCACAGCAAGACAATTTTAATCCCTCAGCAGGGTGAGAAGATTATCGAGACCAAAAGGCTTCCGGCAAAGGAAATTATATTGACGCCGAAGGGCGAAACGGTGATAGACTTCGGGCAGAATATGACAGGTTATGTGGAGTTCAAGATTTGTGGAAAAAAGGGCGATAAAGCGACCGTTCTTCACGCGGAAGTGCTGGATAAGGAAGGAAATTTCTACACGGAAAACCTGCGCTGTGCGAAGGAACAGATTGTTTTCATCTGCGATGGCAAGCCGCACACTTACAAGCCGACCCTTTCATTCCAGGGTTTCCGGTTTATTAAGCTCATCAATTGGCCGGATGAAGTCAAACTTACGAATTTCACCGCGATTGTTGTTCATTCCGACATGAAACGCACCGGGCATTTTGAATGCTCCGATAAAACGATCAACAAGCTTTATGAAAATATCATATGGGGGCAGCGCGGCAATTTTCTTGATGTGCCGACGGACTGCCCACAGCGCGACGAGCGCCTCGGTTGGACAGGGGACGCACAGGTTTTTGTGCGAACCGCTTCGCTCAATTTCGATGTTGAAAAATTCTTCACAAAATGGCTGGGTGATTTAGCGGCGGACCAATGCGAAGACGGCAGTGTGCCGCATGTGATACCCGACATTCTAAACCGTGAAGGCGGCTCCGCGGCTTGGTCGGACGCTGCTGTTATATGCCCGTGGCAGATTTATTTAACTTATGACAATACCGAAATACTTGAACGGCAGTTCGACTCCATGAAAAAATGGGTGGATTATATGCAAAATAATTCCACGAGATATATTTGGAACAAAGGCGGTCATTTCGGAGACTGGCTCAACCTAGATAAAGAGACGGGAAAAAGCCCGACAGATAAAAAACTCATCGCAACCGCCTTTGCGGCATATTCCACCTCGCTTTTTGTCAAGGCGGGCAAAATCCTCGGCAAGGATATGAGCGGTTATGATGACCTGCAAAAAAGGATTAAAGCCGCTTTTTGCAAAAAGTTTATCAAAAAAGGTAAGGTGAAGGAAAACACGCAAACGGCCTGCGCTTTGGTGCTGTACTTTGACTTATGTGAGGATAAAGCCTTCGTTGCCGCGCAGCTGAACGGTCTTGTTAAAAAAGCCGGGCATTTGACCACGGGCTTTGTCGGCGCGCCTTACCTGCTGCATGCGTTATCGGCCAACGGTTATGTAAAAACCGCTTATGATTTGCTGTTCCGCAAGGAATACCCCTCATGGCTTTATCCCATCAGCCTGGGCGCGACAACCATTTGGGAGCGCTGGAACGGTATCTGGCCGGACGGAAAAATGGCGGATAAGGGTATGAACTCCTTTAACCACTATGCCTATGGCGCGGTTGGCGACTGGCTCTACGGCACAATGGCAGGCATCAACTTAGATGAAAAAGCGCCGGGGTTCAAGCAGGTTATCTTTAGACCCATTCCGGACGACCGCATTGATTTCGTCAAGGCATCCATCGAAAGCCGTTATGGCGAAGTGAAGGCAGAATGGCGCAGAATAGACGGTGCTGTTCAGTACACCTTCAATGTGCCGCAGGGGTGCACGGCGACAGCAATTGTTGACGGGAAGAGCACGGAGCTTACGGCGGGGGAACATCAATTATAGAGTTTGGCAGAATTGTGCGACGCAACCTAAAAAACAGTGAAATATCGGTTGAATCCGTATAAAGTTATAAAATTACAAAGTTTGAAGGCTTACAGCCGTAAAAAAGACTTGATAATCGTGATTTTGTATGATATTATCTATACAGAGGAGGCGATATTGTGTTATTAAGAAAAAAATATTTAGATGTAATTACTCCGTTTATTGATAAAAAACTGATTAAAGTATTGGTTGGAATAAGAAGAAGCGGAAAAACTGTTTTGCTTTCACAAATAAAAGATTTGATTCTGAATAATGGAGTTTCTGGCGAAAACATTATTGATATCAATTTTGAGTCAATGAAATACAACGAACTTAAAGAATCAGAAAAATTTTACAGTTATATAACAGAAAAAGTGAAAGGTGTTAATGGAAGGGTTTATCTGTTTTTTGACGAGATTCAAGAAGTGGTAAAGTGGGAGAATGCGGTTACATCGTTTTTAGTGGACTTTGATTGTGATATATATATAACCGGCTCAAACTCAAATCTGCTTTCGGGAGAGCTGGCAACATATCTTACAGGACGATATGTTCAATTCAAGGTTTATCCTTTTTCCTTTTCGGAAGCTAAAGAATTCGCTGTTGAAAACGTGCAGTATACAACGGATGAAAAGCTTTTTGCCGATTATTTGCGTTATGGGGGATTACCGCAGCGCTTTGCATTGAAAGATGATCATTCTGTAAAAACATACCTTGAGGATGTCTTGGAAGCTATTGTTATTAAGGATGTTATTGCAAGAAACAATATCAAGGATATTGACTTGCTGCAAAGGCTGCTTAGTTTTCTGCTTGACAATGTGGGCAACACATTCTCGGCTCGTTCTATCTGCGACTATCTCGGCAAAGAAAACAGAGCGACAACTACCGAAACCATCAATAACTATATTCAGTATTTTAAAAACGCGATGATTATTTGCGTTGCCAGAAGGTACGACATAAAAGGTAAAAATCTGCTAAAGACCTTTGAAAAATATTATGCGGTTGATTTAGGGCTTAGAAATATAATAAAAAGCAGTGAGCAAATAGACTCCAGTAAGCTTTATGAAAATATTGTCTACTTGGAAATGCTAAGCCGCGGCTATGAGGTTAGAGTCGGGAAACTTGCAGAGCAGGAAATAGACTTTATCTGCTATAGAGGGAAAGAAAAAGTCTACATGCAAGTTGCCTATCTAATCGAGAACGATAAAACACTTGAACGCGAGTTTGGCAATTTGGAAAAAATAACAGATAATTATCCGAAATATGTAATATCCGGAGATCTTGTGGATTTCAGTAAAAACGGTATAAGACATTGTAATATTATTGATTTTTTATTGGATAACTCATTATAAAACCTTAAGGAGGTCAAAATTATGGTCATTGACAGAATCGAAAATCTTAAGTTGTACTACCCGCTGTTGGATTGCCTGCCGCAGGTGCAAAAGTTCCTTGCCGATTTTGAAAAGGATTCTCTAGCCGACGGCAGATACGAGCTTGACGGCGAAAAGCTGTTTGCATTGGTGCAGGGGTATGAGACTAAATCCCCGGAGGGAAAGCAGGCGGAAGCGCACAGGAAGTATATTGACCTGCAGGTGGTTATCAGCGGCAGAGAAAACATAGGCTGGGCGCCGCTGGCTGAACTCAATGAAGAGACCGAGGAATTCTCCAAGGGTGGAGATATCGCATTTTACAGCGGTAAAATCCAAATTCAGGTAACGCTCAACAAGGGCTATTTTGCCCTGCTGTATCCGGAAGACGCGCATATGCCCTGCACGCAGGTCGAAGGACCGGAAGCAGTCAGAAAAATTGTGTTTAAAATATTAGCTTGATTATTCAATAGCATTAAGCCCCCGTTTGCTTTTGCAAACGGGGGCTTAAAAAGCAATATGCTATTTTAACGGGCAGTACCCTGCTTGCACAATGCACTGTTGTCCTTCAGTTGACAACATCCAATCCAGGAATTTGCCGCCGGTTTTGTCTTTGTCTTCCGCTCTGATGACACCAAAATAGTTTGTAATGAAGGGGTAGCTGGAGTTTTGCATGGTTTCATTGGTCGGCGCTACTCCATTGATCTTTATTGTTTTTATATTGTCACTCTTATAAAGGGCGTCAATGTAGAACTTGAAGGTATAACCCATGCTTGCAGTGCTGTTTTCATATTCACCCACGGCTTTTATGAGTTCGCCCATCCCCTCTATTATATTAACCTTTTTGGAGGCAATCATCTTTTTGCCCTTCATAACTTGCTGTTCCATTGTGGTTTGACTGCCGGAGTTTTCCTCACGCTGATAGGCAATGATTTTTTCATCGTTTCCGCCGACTTCTTTCCAATTGGTTATTTTGCCGGTATAGATTTTTTGTACTTGTTCAACTGTTAGGGAATCCACCGGATTATTTTTGTGGGTAATAAACACAAAGGAGTCATAGCATACAGGCGTAACAATGAGCTCGATGTTTTTCGCCTTTGCCAAAGCAATTTCGCTCTTTGAAGGCTCTGTGACAATGATTATATCAACTACCTTGTTATTCATAAAAGAAGTTTCCGAACGAATATGTCCCGGCATTTCAATTATGTTTTTATTGATAAGATTGTCATAGGCATAATCGGTTGTTTGAAATTCAACAAAATTGTTTGCATCGTCGTCATTTAAGCCTAAATGCTGCCTAGCAAATTCAACTGACATTGGCACACAGGTTGTAGAGCCGTCAATTAAAGGATATGAGCCATAAGATCTCTTGTATACATCTTCTCCATCAGGCCAAGTATAATCATATTTTTTATCACCGAGTTTAAAAGTGCCGTTTTCAACAATTTGTTTCCAGCTATTTGCTCTTTTTATTCCCTGATTAATTTGTCCCCAAGAGCCTAACTTGTCCGCGATACCTGCTACAGGTTCAGTATATTTTTGTTCAGTCACCGTTGTTTCTGCTTTTGTTGCAGTGGTTGTTACATCCGTTGATGTTTCCTTATTCGTTCCGCTCTTGCAAGATGAGAAAGAAAATACAAGCGATAGGATAATAATGGCAGTTATTAATTTTTTCATTTGACAGCGCCCCTTTCACAGCAATTATTATGTATTAAATATACTATAATCAAATATGAAATGTCAAGTAAAGAAATATAATTTTTAATTATTCATTAAATTAAGGCAGCACCGTTTTGGTGCTGCCTTAAAACTATGGGTTAGGATTAAACGATG